>DDIS01000113.1:3770-16053 GCA_002338615.1 Proteobacteria bacterium UBA1844
AGCCGATATCAGCCGCCACTACTTCCTCGGAAATTTTACAGTGACGACGAAACAGGACCTGACGCCGGTTACGCAGGCGGACGTGGAATGTGAGCAGGCGATACGGGATACCATTCTTGCAAGCTTTCCCGAACACGGCTTTTTCGGTGAAGAAAGCGGCACGACGAATGCGGATGCCGAGTACCTTTGGCTCGTGGATCCGATCGACGGTACCAAGGCGTTTGTGCGCGGGTATCCGTTCTTCTCGACGCAGATTGCATTGCAACACCAGGGTGAAATCGTGCTTGGCGTATCGTCGGGCACGATGCTGGATGAGCTTGCGTGGGCGGAGAAGGGCAAGGGTGCCTGGTTAAATGGCAAACGCTTGTCGGTCAGCGATATTGACGATCCCGAACGCGCCGCGGTGTCCATGAGCAACCTGAAATCCCTCGCGTCAGGTGACGGCTGGCAAGCCCTCGGCAGAATCGTCGCAGCGGCAGACCGGATCCGCGGCTATGGTGATTTCTATCACTATCACTTGCTCGCGTCGGGCAAGATTGAGGCCGCGATCGAAGCTGACGTGAATATCCTCGACATCGCAGCATTGTCGATCATCGTACGCGAGGCGGGTGGGGTGTTTACCGATCTGAATGGAGAATTACCGGGCCTCGAGGTGCGTTCGGTATTGGCGGCCAATAGCAGGCTGCACGCACACTACCTGGAGCAACTGAAAGGCTACGTCAGGTAGCAGCCTGCGCGATTGCGTGTTAGCGCGGAGACTCCTGGTTGTCGGGCGCATTACCCGCCGCAACAAATATCTTCTGATCCCGCCACTGCACGGACTCCATTGCCGTCCCGTAAAGTTCGCTGAGTCGCTCGTTGGTCAAAATCTCATCGCTTGTACCGAGCTCCCAACGGCCATCGCCATACAGCAACAGGCAGCGGTCGGCAAAGCGCGCAGCAAGATTGACATCGTGCAGGCTGGCGATGACACAGGCGCCTTCGTCCGCCTTGCGCCGGAACAGGCGTAAGGCGTCCAGCTGGTGTTGTGGGTCGAGATGATTGGTCGGTTCATCGAGCAAGTAGCAGGTCGGTGCCTGAGCTATGATTTGTGCAATCGCCAGCCGTCTGCGTTCGCCGCCCGATAGCGTCAGCACGTCGCGCATCGCAAGATCCTCGAGTTTCATAGCGCGCAGCGCTGTCATCGCGATTTCCCGGTCGCGTGCAGTTTCCCATTGCAGTGCACGGATGTGCGGATGCCGGCCGGTCAAAGCGGTGTCAAGAACCGTGGTGGGAAAAATATCGTCAGCGGATTGCGGCAGGAGAGCCAGGTCCAGCGCAACACCGGCCCGCGGCGCGGTAAAGATATCCAGCCCTTTGAGATGCACGTCGCCCGCGGCCGCCCTGCGCAGTCCCGCGAAAGTCAGCAGGGTAAGTGTCTTGCCGGCGCCGTTCCGACCCAGCAGCGCAACGAACTCGCCCCGACGAAAGGCGACGTCAAGCGACGCGACCAGGTGTCGCCCCGGCACACTAACGGCGAGTTGTCTTGCGTTGAGAAATGCGCCGTTGCCGGTTTCAGTCATCGGGCGAGCGTACTGCAGCCGGGCCGAATAAAAAAGCCGGCATCGAATCGCTTATTTCGCGAGCCTGATTTCCGCGGCTGTGAGCGGGCCGATCACCGCGTACCTGAGGTTTTTCGGAATTACGGCATCGTCGTCTGCGAGTGCAATCCGGCCAGCCATGATCTCTGCGTGTGTCTGCGGATAAAGCGGGCTGCGCTCCGGGTCCGCAAGTCCATCGGGCACAAATGGCTGGCCCGTACCCATTTCATATTTGTCGCTTGCACCGAGTGTGTGGAATACCTCGTGCGCGATGATGACGTTATTGGTCGCAGCGAAACGCCGGCCGGTATATGCATTGACAATGCCGAACATGCCTTTTTGTATACCGACCGAGTCCTCCAGTGCCGTGCTTCGTTCACCTTCGTGATAGCGAACAAAAATGCTGATGTCCGGTTCGATCGTGTCCTGGTCACTCGTCACGCTGCCTGCCCACCAACGCATGCGTAGCGACCAGAGCATGATGGTGACGACGTTGGGGTCGCGCCCCAGCGCAGGTGGTTGCTCGTTGATCAGTTGTCCGAGTTCCATGCGGACGGGACGGTCGGTATCGCTGCCATACCGTGCAGCTTCGCGCTGCATGAATTCCTCGACATCGGCAAATACGCCGGCATCGAGACCGGCAATGTAGTTCGCAGTCGCCTCGCTCGCATCCGCATTGATCGGGTAGATCTTGACCCACAGGCTGTTGTTCCAGTCCGTGCTGCGTGTCTTGGTCAGCCAGGTATTGACGACGACAAAAAACAGGATCAGCAGCAGGATGGCAATGCGAATGGCTTTGAACATGCGCCAATTAAGCCATAGTTCCAGCCATCGCTTCGGACGTGTGCCACAAAAATTCGGGAAACCGGGGAGATTCTGCGAGATTCGCCGGGATCACTGGCCGCCGGGCGGCCTGCGTGCGGCGCGTGCCTGCTCAAACGCATGGGCAATGCGAATCAAATCCTGTTCGCTGTATGCGCGGCCGATAAACGACAGTCCGATGGGCAGGCCCGCGACGAAGCCCGCAGGCACTGTAATGGCCGGATAACCGGAGATAGCTGCATAAGATGAGCTGCTGATGCCGAAATTATCGCCCAGTACATGGTCCGTCAGCCACGCCGGGCCATTGGTAATAGCGATCAGCGCATCGAGCTTGTTGTCCTCGAAGGCGGTGTCCAGGCCCTCGCGTGCTACCCGCTTGCTGGTTTCCAGCGCTGCGAGATAGCTCTCGGATTGCAGGTCGCCCTTGGCCTCGGCGGCCAGCAAGATGTCCTGCCCGAAGAACGGCATAACGTCGTCGGCATGGGCCTCATTAAACGCGATGATCTCCTCGAGGCTGCGGACCGGTGCCTCCGTGTCCGCGAGGTATTTTGCGAGGTCTGCTTTGAATTCGTACAGCAGCACCTCGTACTCGGCATCTCCTGCGCCGCTCATGTCAATGTTGATGTCATCAACGAGTTCTGCGCCGGCGAGGGTGATCGTCTTGAGGCTTTCGTCGAGCACGCGCTCGACGTCAGGAATGTTGCCGGCGCCCAGGTGCGAACGAATGACGCCAATTCGCATGCCCCTGAGTCCGTCCGCTGCAAGATTGGCTGCGTAGTCGGCTTGTGCCGGTGCAGTCTCGGTGGCGGCATCCTGGGGGTCGCGCCCGGTCATTACGGAGAGCAGGATGGCGGCATCACGAACCGTGCGTGCCATCGGGCCGGCCGTGTCCTGGCTGTGTGCAAGTGGCACGATGCCGCTGCGACTTATCAGCCCGAGCGTGGGCTTGATGCCCACGATGCCCGTAGCGCCGGCAGGACAGACCACCGAACCGTCCGTTTCCGTGCCAACCGCTACCGTGACCAGGTTCGCGGCAACGACGACGGCTGAGCCGCTGGATGAGCCGCAGGGGTTTCTCCGCGGCGCGTAAGGATTATGCGTTTGACCGCCGACGCTGCTCCAGCCGCTCGACGAATGGCTGGAACGGAAATTCGCCCACTCACTTAAGTTCGCCTTGCCGAGAATGACTGCACCGGCATCGCGCAGGCGACTGACAAGAAACGCATCCTCGGGAGGAATGTGTTCGGCGAGCGCCAGCGAGCCAGCGCTGGTGTGCATGCTGTCGGCCGTACCGATGTTGGCTTTCAATATGACCGGGATACCATGCATAGGTCCGCGCGGGCCGGATTGCCTGCGCTCATCGTCGAGCGCGCGGGCAATCATCAATGCGTCGGGATTCGTTTCGATAATCGCATTCAGGCCGCCATCACCCTGATCAAGTTTCTGTATGCGCTCGAGGTACCAGTGCACCAGCTGCTCGGAACCAAGTTCGCCACGCTGCATCCGGTCCTGCAGGTCGGCAATGCCTGCTTCCTCGAGGTTCAGTGGTGCAGGGTTGCATGCTGCGAGGCACAGCAGCATCAAGACCGCTAATAGCTGCCGCCGATGCACCTCCCGGTTGATCGCAGGCACGTGCTAGGGTTTTTTGAAGCGCAACACGAAACGGTCGGTCTTACCGCGAATGGCCGGATCGAAGACCACGAGCGTGTGGTCGTCATCTGCATTGCGTAAAATGTCGCTCCTGGCATCCAGCTCGAAGCCGGCGGCTGTGAAGTCCTCAATGACCCGCGCCGGATCGATGCGATGCAAGGTATCGCCGGTCTCGACGGCTGCACCGGCATCGGCATAGTGGTCGACGACACCCACGATGCCGCCCGGTTTCAGGCTCTGGTAAAGCTCTGCAAGAAACGGCTCAACGTCGATCTTTGGCCAGCCATTTTCGGGATCTTCGTGGTAAACGTCGTGGTAGGCGAGAATCAGGGTGATCGCGTCAAAGTGATTGGCGGGGAGCTCGAGCTCGTTGTTCTCGGCCATCAGCAGTTCAACGTTGGCCAGGCGGCCGTCCGCGTAGCGCTCATCAACCTCATCGCCGACAAAGCCGATGTAGGCCTGGTTTGTTTGCGCAACCAGCTCGCCGTCGGGGCCGATGACATGCGCGATGAGTTCCGCGTAGTAGCCGCCTCCCGAGAACATGTCGAGCACCGTGTCGCCCGGCTGAATTGCAAAGAATGCGAGCACCTCCGCGGGTTTACGGCCTGCGTCGCGGGCGTAGTCCGCCGCGAGGCGCGTCTTGCTGTCAACCGCGTCCTGGTAGATAGATTGTTGCGTGTCACCCGCTTGTCCGGTGCTTTGCTGGTCACAGGCAGCAACAGACAAGAGTCCTAGAAACAAGAGCGCGGTGGCTTTCATTGGATGGTCCCCCGTAAAGTCAGATTCCCGGAACCCTGTGTGGATTCCGGAGCAACATAATCACCGCAAAGTGTGGTCAGAGGCAATCCCCGAAGTGCAATAGAGGCCATGAATTGCAGGCAATAAAAAGCCCCGCGGCCGAGGCGTTGGGGCCAATGTCTCTTTTTTATCAAAAGAGGTAACTGCGTATTCAGTAGCCGGATACAGATATTTTATTATTATTGGATCTGGATCATCTTGTTTTTGTAGTTATTTTTCTTCTGGCGTCTAAATCCTCTACTGTTCCGAAAACGCTAGCTGATGCAGTTACACTTCGCTTGGGCATAGTGATAAAAGCAATTCCTGTGCCAACCGCCAGGGAACGGTGCTGAAACAGGGTATTTCGCCTGATTTCGGGCGCCGCCCGGACCGTGCGATTGATGACAATGCGGCCGATTTGTAAAGAGAACCGACGTTTTTCACGGTTTCCTGGTCAGGCGATGGGCAAGAATGCCGGCATAAACTTTTGAAAATCTTGTAATTGATCGGGCGCGGTGACACATCTTGTGCTTGTCGACCGCCGCGCTACCAGGCGCTGCCCGCGAGACATCGGTTCCGCCGTTGCCAGCCGGCCGGCAAATTGCCATATTTTGTCAAATTATTCGACATAGTCATTGGCCCCGGCACGTTCGAGAAGTCCGGAAACGCTGTAAAAGCGGCCGTTTCTGACGACTGCAATGACCTTCAGCGTGTCGGCAATATTCACAAGTGGGTCGCCGGCGACAATGACGAGATCGGCCGCGGCACCTACCGCGACCCGGCCGAGATGCAACCCGAACCCGAGTACCGCCGCCGCGTTGACGCCCATGCTGCGCAGTACCTGGTCATTTGTAAGACCCGACGCCGCAAGGGCGCGTATTTCGGCGTGCAACGCGATACCAGGCGGCAGGCCGTTCGGTTTGCTGCCCAGCACGAGGAGCGGCGCCGCAGCGGCCAGGTCAACGGGATGACCGTACGCATCACCGCCTGTCATTGCGGGCGCCAGCAGGCGCGCCTGGCCTGACTGCCAGATTTCTGCAACCCCGGGTGTGGCGGGTGTAGCAAGACCCGATACGAAGCTGAGCGTCCCTATGTCGCTGGCAAGATGCACGTCCTGGTAGCGGATGCCGCGAGGTGACACGGGTCGGGTGTTGGTGCCGAGCAGCAGCCTGGCACCCGAACCCAGCGCGGCCTGCCAACTGTCCGCCAATACCGCAACGCCACGCTCTTGCCAGGTGAGGACGGCACTTTTCTGGCTGGTGCTGCTCGCGAAGTCGCCACTGACCGTGATCAACCAGGGGTAGGGCTTCTGGTTTGTTGCGGATTCGACTGGGCTCGCTGGCAGAACGCGCGGTCCCGGCAGATCGTGCCCCGACCAGCGCGCGTTGAGTGTACGCGCGTCGGGATCATCGCTGATCAACGTGGTCACGCCGAGGCTCAATAGCAACGGCCCGAGACTGGCGGGCGTATTCGGCGGCAGCGCTGCGTAGGCATCGATATACCCGGGCAGGACGGTTGCATCACCAAGGTCAATTACAATCTCGTCGCCCGTGCTGCGCGCCTGATTGACCGATGCGATGCGGCCGCCGTCAATGATCACATCGGCGTCCAGCAGGTAGGAACTTCCGACACCGTCATACACGCGCGCTGCACGAATAATCCGGCGTCCGGTCGGCACATCGATAGCGGGCAGGTCCCTCGGCTTCGCGCCCGGGGGTAGCCCGCTGCTGCCGGCGCCGATATTGGCCCGGAACGGAAGGTTGCTTGATGTCCAGGAATTGAAGCGTCGCAAGCGGAGCTGTCCGTCGGCCGTGTACAGCATGTGCTGCCGATCGATCCAGGCGATCGGCGCGAGAAAAAAGTCTTCATTGCTGATCAGGGGGCGTGTCAGTCGCGGCTTCGAGAGAATGGTCATCTGCACCTGCCAGCCATCCGCACCTTGTTGCAGATAGGTAACGAGGCTGCCGTCCGGTCGCCAGGATGGCGCCGCGATTGGAGAGGATGACTCGACGAGGACCTCGTCGGTCTTGCCGCGTTCGCGCAGTACCAGCGACCAGGTGCCATGGTGTTCATGAACGTACAGGAGATCCTCGCCTGTTGCGGACCAGGCGGGCTCGGATTCGCGCCCCGGCAGTTCGGTCAGGCGCCAGCGCAGGCCCGTTGCAACATCCATCTCCCAGATGTCGAAATTATTGCCGTCTTCCGCCGAGGAAAAAACGATTCGAGAACCATCGGGATTCCAGTCAGGCTCGCGATCCGGTGAACCCTTGTCGCCGAGGGGCCGTGCCGCGTCGTCGGCGAACGTGTATAGCCAGAGCGTCGGCCGGCTGTTTGTGTTTGCTTCGAAAACAATCGCACTGCCATCGCGTGACCAGCGCGGCCGTCGCGCGGCGCGAGGTCCACTCGCTATCGCCTGCGCATTGCCGCCACTCTTCGGCAGCAACCAGATGCCGCCGAGTAAATCGGTAACGATGCGACCGTCCGCAGCGACGTCAACCGTGATGTTGGTGCCTTCGGTAACAATGACGTCCGCCTGTACCTGTCCCGGCACGAGACTGGCAAGTGTGCCCAGGGCGACGAGCGACGCGAGTAGTCTCTGGAGGCAGGCTGCGTGCCGGTCCGGCACATCGCTAACCTGCACAATCGACCTCGACGGCAACCGTGTCGTCCTCCAGCACGGTCAGAGTGACCTGCATCGGTCGGCAGCAAACCTGGCAATCTTCGATGTAGTGCCCGTCGCCGGCCGACGAATCGGCGAGGATGCTGATGACTTCGGCGCAATATGGGCAGGAGACAGAATGCTCCGTCAGGTATCGATGCATGGTGTTCTTAATTCCGGGCCAGGAGCCTGTACGGTAGAAGCCGAACAGCCTCATTGGGATACAAAAAAATAAGTTCCAGAGGAGCAGGGCGCAAGTCGGCCATCGCTCAGGGCTGCAGGCGGTTACCGCTCCAGGGCCCACCGCTGAATTCGTTCTCCCCGCGCGCTTTGAGAGATCGCGTCCACGCGGCGCGGTCATGAATTCGATCCGCACCTTCGATCCAGAGTTCAATCCTTTCCGGCCAGATGCGGTAGCCACCCCAGTGTGGCGGTCGCGGGATGTCGGGCGGACCCTCGCCGGTAAGAGTCTGCAGGTCGGCCGATACGGACACGCCCAGAGTCGCGGCTCGTTCCTGAACCTGGTGCAGAAGCGCCGCACGTGATTCGAGCTGGCTGCTCTGATCGCTGCCCCAGGCGCCAAGCTGGCTACCCCAGTCACGTGTTGCAAAGTACTGGTCGCTTTCCCGCTGTGGAGATCTGATGGCCGTCCCCTGCATGCGAACCTGCCGCCCGAGCGAATCCCAGTGAAAATTGACGGCGACTCTTGCGTTTGCCTTGATGTCGGTGGCCTTTTGCGAACGATAATTGGTGTAAAAGACCAGGTATCCGGGGTCCGCATGGAATGCCTTGCACAATACGACACGGCTGGACGGCCGGCCATCACCGTCCACGGTCGCCAGCGTCATTGCATTCGGGTTCCGGCGCAGCTTTCGTGCTGTCGCCTCTGCAAGCCATGCGGCGGCCCAGTGCATCGGGTCGCTCGGCAATACGTCGGGCAGTCGACTTTCCATGTAGAGCTGGGTCACGATGGCAATCAGAAGTGAATAACGGAACGGATACTCTTGCCTTCATGCATCAGGTCAAAGGCCCGGTTGATATCCTCGAGCGGCATCGTGTAGGTGATGAACTCGTCAATCTTGATCGTACCGTCCATGTACTGATCAACCATGCCGGGTAACTGTGAGCGCCCTTTGCAGCCGCCGAATGCTGTGCCGCGCCACACCCGTCCCGTGACGAGTTGAAACGGCCGGGTTGATATTTCCTGTCCGGCGCCGGCAACGCCGACGATGACCGACTCGCCCCAACCCTTGTGTGCGCACTCAAGGGCCGCGCGCATCAGTTTGACGTTACCGACGCACTCGAAAGAAAAGTCGACACCGCCATTGGTAAGCTCCACGATGACGTCCTGGATTGGCTGGTCGTAGTCGTTCGGGTTCACCGTGTCGGTTGCGCCGAGTTGTCGCGCCATTTCGAACTTGTCTTCGTTGATATCGATGCCGATGATGCGACCCGCTTTTGCCATCGTCGCGCCCTGTATCGCGCTCAGTCCAATCCCCCCTAAGCCGAATACTGCGACACTCGCGCCGGGCGGCACCTTGGCGGTATTCAAAACTGCGCCAATGCCGGTGGTGACGCCGCAGCCCAGCAGGCAGACTTTCTCGAGTGGCGCCGCCTTGTTGATTTTGGCCAGCGCAATTTCCGGCACCACGGTGTACTCGCTGAATGTTGACGTGCCCATGTAGTGATAAATGGGTTTGCCATTCAGGCTGAACCGGGACGTACCATCTGGCATCAGGCCCTGGCCTTGCGTTGCGCGAATGGCCTGGCACAAATTGGTTTTACCCGAGGTACAGAAACTGCACTCCCCGCACTCCGGGGTATACAAGGGAATTACGTGGTCGCCTGCTTTCAACGACGTCACGCCCGCGCCTGTTTCTTCCACTACGGCGCCACCCTCGTGGCCGAGCACCACCGGGAAAAGGCCCTCCGGATCATCGCCTGACAGGGTGAATGCGTCGGTGTGGCAAACGCCGCTCGCGACATTGCGGATCAACACCTCACCGGCTTTAGGACCTCCGAGGTCGATCATTTCGATTTCAAGTGGTTTGCCCGCGGCAAACGCAACAGCTGCACGTGTCTTCATTGCTACGCCCGTAGTTTGGAAACTGTGGATTGCACAATATTGGCACGAAGAGGAGCATGCAACAACGCGCAGCTTGCTCCGCTTGCGCGAACTCCTGTAAAAACACGGTTGCACTGGAAGAAAATCGTTTTGATGCCCTCATGAACCTGAAAAATCTCCGTAAGCACTTATCCTCCGTAGATCTGAAAATTGTTGAACTGATCGCCGAACGCCAGCGCATTGTTGGCGAGATAGGCCGCAACAAGCAATCGGTTGGCACCGCGACGCGCGACTATGCGCGGGAAAAAGAGGTGCTGGAGCTCGGACGCGAGCACGCAATTGCGCATGGCGTGGACCCGGACCTGGCCGAAGGGATTCTGCGACAACTAATCCGGATATCGCTTGAAAGCCAGGAGCGCGATCGCGTCGTAGCCGAGGCCAAAGGCAATGGTCGCAGCGCATTGGTCATTGGTGGCGCGGGCAAGATGGGTGGCTGGTTCAGGGACTTCTTCATCTCGCAGGGATTTGACACAACGGTTGCCGACCGCAGTGTGGCGGACGAGCCCGGGCAATTTCGCAACTGGACCGATGCCGGGGTCGATTTCGACATTATCGTGGTGGCGACACCGCTAGCGGTATCGGGCCGGATTCTCGCGCAGCTTGCGGTACTGAAACCCGCGGGCCTGGTGTTCGATATAGGGTCCCTGAAGACGCCCCTGCTTGACGGGCTCCACGAGTTGCAGCAAGCCGGCTGCAAGGTGACCTCGCTGCATCCGATGTACGGCCCGGATACCCGGCTTCTCTCCGGGCGGCACCTGATTTTTTGCGACGCGGGCAACAGCGAGGCGACGGCTCTGGCGAAGGAACTGTTCAGCGCGACCATGGTTGAGCGGATCGATATGAGCCTTGATGATCACGACCGCTTGATTGCTTACGTACTGGGTCTCTCACATGCGCTGAATATTGCCTTCTTCACAGCCCTGGCTGAAAGCGGCGAAGCAGCGCCAAAACTGGCGCGTATGTCCTCGACAACATTTGACTCACAGCTGCTCGTTTCCGGCGCGGTGGCGGAGGACAATCCGCATCTGTACTTCGAGATTCAGCACCTGAATAAATTCGGACTCGGGCCTCTCGACGCGCTAACTGACGCAGCAACGCGATTGCGGACGCTGGTTGCAAACGGTGATGAGCAAGGATTCGTCGAGTTGATGCAAAAGGGTCGGGACTACCTCGCGCTGCGTTCCTGATTTCCCCATAAACAAGCGGCAGTCGCGCGACGCCGCCGGCCAAATCTGGTACAAGAGGCAGCGTTCTGGGAAAGGAAGCGTAACGGATGCAGGCCAGGGACAGGATTGGCACTGAGCTCGAAGAGGCCAGGCAACAGCTGGCAGCATTAACCGGCGAAGTCGCGCGCAATCACGACAAGATGCGACGCTCGCAGCAACGGGAGCTGCGCCTGTTGCAGGCCGATGATATGCAAAGCCTGTTTCGTGAGCTGGTCGGCGGCCTGCGCGCGAGTTACGGGCTGCAATACGTCAGTCTCGTGTTGTGCGACCCGGACCACGATATACGGCACCTGTTGCTTGCCGGCAGTCCCGGCGTCCCCGACATCGAGGGTGTGTTGTTCGTCGAATCCATCTCCGGGCTATCGCCACAATACGTTGCACTGCAGGAGCCGTGGCTCGGGCCTTACGCGGCATGCGACCATCAACTCGTATTTCCGCTGGCGACCGGGCTCCAGAGTGTTGCCATGATTCCCTTGTTGCACCGTCGCCGCCTGATAGGCAGCCTGAATTTCGGCAGCAGCGATGCGCGACGTTTTACCCGCCAGCACGCCACTGATTTTCTGCAACATCTCGGCGTCATTGCGTCCTACTGCGTCGAGAATGTCGTCAACCGGGCGCGGCTTCTGCGCAGCGGTTTCACGGATGTGCTGACGGGCTGGCACAACCGGCGCTATTTGCATGTGCGCCTGACCGAAGAGCTTGCGCGCGCCAGCCGGGAACAGAGCAACCTGGTGTGCCTGATGCTCGATATTGATCGCTTCAAGAGTGTCAATGACAGCTGGGGCCATGCGGCCGGCGATGTCGTACTGCGTGAACTGGCAAATCGCATCGAGACGCAGGTGCGCCGCAGCGATGTCGCTGCGCGCCTCGGCGGTGAGGAGTTTGTCGTGCTGTTGCCGGCGACCAGTACTGCGGATGGCGTGCGCCTTGCGGAGCGTATCCGTACCTCAATTTCAGCAACCCCGATCGACTTGCCGAACGGTGATCATCTGACGGTGACTGCGTCGATCGGCATTGCGGGCACGACGCCAGAGCGACAGGCAAAGGACCTGAAAACCATGGGCGATTCGCTGCTGGCACGCGCTGACGTTGTTTTGTACCGGGCCAAGGCCGAGGGCCGGGATCGTGTTGCGGTGGACAGCGCAACGTGAGCGGGCCTTACGCGGCACGGATTGCGGTACTGGGGCTGCTTGTTGCTTCGTGCGGTGCCGAGAAGGATCCGGCTCCGCAAAATGAGATGAACCCGGACTCGCCGCAGGAATTGCCGCGGGAGTCACTGGTTGTTTACGCCAGCGACAATGTAACGCTTGACCTCGACACATTGCTCCCGGATTTTACGGCGTCCACCGGTGTGCGGGTCACACTGGAGCGCGGCGCGGCGCCGAGGATTGTTGACGACGTAATCAACCATCGCGGCTCGCCGCCCGCCGATGTTCTGTTGACA
>DDIS01000113.1:16151-28651 GCA_002338615.1 Proteobacteria bacterium UBA1844
CCGATGTTCTGTTGACCGGCGACGTGGCCGGGATCTCCCGGGCCGCGGACACCGGTGCACTCCGGCCCATCGGCGATGAGAATATCAATCAGGCGGCACCGGACTTTCTGCGCGACCCGGATGGGTACTGGGTTGCCGCAGGTGTCCGGTTGGCGGCGATCGTCTACGATGTGCGTTCGGTCGCCCGCTCGGACATTGCGGGCTATGCGAGCCTCGCAGAACCGCTGTTTGCGGACCGGCTTTGCCTTACGTCATCGTCGCTGGCGCCGAATCGTGCCCTGCTCGGGATGCTGATCGAGGAGTTGGGGACCCGGCCGGCCGAGATCGTGGTGCGTGGCTGGGTACACAATCTCGCTTTGCCGGTTTTTCCGACGCAGCAGGCACTACTTGAGGCCGTAGGGTCCGGCAGCTGCAAAGTCGGGATCGTATCTGTCCCACTGGATAGTGGTGACAACGAGGCCAGCGTGGTCGGCACGCTGCGCTACGTGACGCCGACACCGGCCTATGTGGACATCGAAGGGATCGGTATCGCACGGCATGCCACGCACCCCGAACTGGCCGCGCAATTCATCGAATGGTTGCTAACCGATGCGAGCGCGGCCCCGCGCCTTGGCGATTCAGATTTGTCGAAGCTTGCAAAGCGGAATGTGGGTCTTGCCGGCCGGCGAGCCGAAGAAGCGGCACAGCTTGCGGAGCGGGCGGCTTACCGATAGCCCTGGCTGCGGCGCATCAACAGCAAGAACAGTGGCACACCGATGATTGCGGTCAGTGCGCCAACCGGCAATTGCCGCGGCGCCAGCAGGGTACGCGCGAGTGTATCGGCAAATACCAGCAGGATACCGCCCGCCAGTGCGGCAGCGGGGACGAGCGCACGGTGGTCGCTACCGATAATTATGCGTACCAGGTGCGGTATGACCAGCCCGACAAAACCGATCACGCCGACAGCTGTCACGGCGAGAGCCGTTGCGAGCGACGATGCAAGAAACACGAGGTAGCGAAACTTTGTCACCGGCAGCCCCACGATCGCGGCCTGCAATTCTCCGCGCGCGAGCACGTTCAGCTGCCGGGCGGCAAGGCTGGAAAGCAACGTGAGGAATGCGAGAAGTATGAGCAGGCGAGCCGGTTCGTAGGCGAAACTCAAATCACCCATCAGCCAGAACAACATGCCACGAAGCTGGTGTTCGGGGCTTAGTGCGAGCAGCAACGTCGTTGCTGCACTGAATCCAGCCGCCAGCACAACGCCTGTCAGGAGCAGCCGGGTCGGTGCCCAGCTGCCGCTGCCGCGTGCAATTGAAAAGACCAGCAATGTGGCTGCCAGCGCACCGGCAAACGCCGCAAGGTCTGTTACGAGGCCTGACATGCCAAGGAGCATGGCGGTCAGCGCAGCGACCGCGGCGCCCCCGGACGTGCCTAGTATGTAAGGTTCGGCGAGCGGATTGCGCAGGAGGACCTGCATCAGAACGCCGGCTACCGCGAGCAGGCCGCCGACCGCGAACGCGGACAACGCGCGTGGCAGCCGCAGATCGATAACCAGCGTCTCGGTATTGGCCTCGGCTGTGCCTTGCAACGCCCGGAAAACGTCTGCGAGCGAGATATCGGCGCTGCCATTCGCCAAAGCGAACAGGAATGCCGCGCATGCCAATATCACCAGGGCGACAAAAAAAAGCTTGCGACGCTTGCGCGGCAAAACAGGTTCTCCTTGGCGTCTGCGTTCTTCGGCACGATATGGTAAGTCATGGCGTGCCGAAAGAGCGCAGTGTACAACGTTCGACTGGCAGTGAATGGCGACGGCGTGCAGCAAATCGCCGCCGCCATGGTGTAAAGTAATGCCTAATTTGAATTTTCATTATCGCTTGCTATGAGCAACGACTGGATCGACGATGAGGGATTCCGCGCGAATGTCGGAATCATTCTCACGAACAAGGAAGGAAAGCTGCTGCTCGGAGGACGCGTCGGCGCCAAGGGCTGGCAATTCCCGCAGGGTGGCATGCTTGAGGGCGAAAGTGCCGAGGCGGCAATGTTCCGCGAACTCGAGGAAGAAGTTGGCCTGACCCGAGATGATGTGCATTTACTCGGCGTGACCAGCGACTGGTTGCGTTATCGCTTGCCGAGCAAGTTCGTCCGCAAAAACTCCGTGCCGCTGTGCATCGGCCAAAAACAACTTTGGTTCATGCTGCAATTCAATGCGAACGACGACCGGGTGCGCTTTGACAGAGGGGACGAGCCCGAGTTTGATCGCATCCGTTGGGTGGAATACTGGCGTCCCGTGCACGAGGTCATTTACTTCAAGCGCCGCGTATACGCCAGCGCGCTGCACGAGCTGGGCAGGACAGCCTACCCGAATGACATGCCACAGCCGCCGCGCTGGTGGCCCAAACGCTGGCGGATTGCCTTCGACAAGGATCTTGCTGCGCAATGATCTTATGGCGCTGGCAGCGGGCCCTGGTCAGAACGCCTTGGTGATTGCGAGCAGCACGATCGCGAGCAGAAAAAAAGACGGGATTTCGTTGAACCAGCGCAGCCAGGCAGTGCTCGCGGGCGCGGCGCTGGCAGACGCGATCCGCAGGCGTCGCATCCAGACGTAGCAACGGTAGTGGTACGCGAGCAGTCCGGCCAGCAGCGCAAGTTTCAACTGGAACCAGGTGTGCTGCAGCAAAAGCGGGTTAAGTGACAACAAAACGAGCCCGAAAATGGCAGTCAGCACGGCACCGATTGTCATGATGCCAAACAGGCGCCTTTCCATCGTCACGAACCGCGTCTGGCTGATTTCGTCCGTTGCCGCGGCGTGATAAATGAACAGCCGGGGCAGGTAAAATAGACCCGCGAACCAGGTAACCATGAAAGCGACGTGCAGCGCTTTAAAAACCAGGTAGTAGGGGGCCAGTACGCTCATAGGCCGCGAGCATAGCGGAGCCCGCGTTGTGACGCTAATGCACGGCGCGGAGATGTGGCGTGGGCCCAGAACGTGACGTGGCGCACTTCTGTTGATGCGGCTTGCCGCGTAACATAACGTCTTTCGCCGCCCATCAACCGCGAGTAACGTTGACACGTGAGCCGGTTTTCATCACTGCACAGGTCGACCCCGACCCGACTCATCCTGACGTGGCTGGTCATGGCTGGCCTGCTGCTCGGCGCGGCCTACCTGGTGTTCGAACTAGGCCGTATCCAGGCGGGCTACAGCCTCGTTGCGGCTGCGCAGGAACGTAACGCGCTGGAAGAGCAGATTGATCGACTTCAGCAAGACAAGCAGGAACTCGAGGAGCAGATTGCGATGCTCGAAACGCACCGTACGATAGATCGCGAATCCTACGCGGTGGTCGAGCAAAGTCTGAGCGGGCTGCAGACCAAGATTCGCGAGCAACAGGAAGCGATCGCTTTTTATCGCGGCATCGTTTCGCCCGCTGATGGCAAAGCTGGCCTCAAAGTACAGAACCTGAATGTAACGCGTGGCGCCGCCGAGCATGAGTACACCATTCGCCTGGTGCTGGTGCAGGCGAAGAAGCATGATCGCAAGGTGTCCGGGTCCGTCAAGCTGAGCTTTGCAGGGACAGAAGACGGGAAACAGAAAACGTATCGCTATATTGACCTGGTGCCCGCTGACTCTGCGTCGAAATGGGCATTCTCATTTCGTTATTTCCAGGACTTTGAAAGGGCCATTATGCTGCCGGACGGATTCACGCCGGAGACGATTATCGTGCAGGTTGAATCGAAGACCAAATCGATCGAGGGAATAGAAGCCAGTTATTCCTGGCTGGACAGCCTCGGCTAAGTACTTGAATTTACCAATAAGGGCAGCATATTTGCCCGGAACCGGAGAGACAGATGTTGGGTCGAAAGAAGAACAGGCAGAACGTCGCAAATACGATCGTCGGCACGGAAACACGCGTCAACGGCGACCTGCACTTTGCGGGCGGTCTGCACATCGACGGCATGGTACACGGCAATGTATCCGCGGACCCGGACAGCGAAAGTTCGGTTAGCCTCGCCGAAGCCGCGACGATAGACGGTGGCGTGACCGTGCCGTACGTGTTGCTGGACGGCATCGTGAAAGGCGATGTTTTCGCAAACAAGCGCGTTATTCTTGGATCTACCGCGCGCGTCATAGGCAATGTGTACTACAATCTGATTGAAATGGCGATCGGGGCCGAAATTAACGGCAAGCTGGTACACCAGCCGGAAGGTAAAGTACCGCTCGTGGCCCAGACGTCCCGATTGGATGAAACAGTCGCCATGCCAGGCAAGGCGTGACGATAGTTCAGGAAATACTATGCAAACCGAAAAATTTGACTATGCTCCGCCTCCCCCGCCAATCGTTTTCACCGATGCGGCTGCGGACAAGGTGAGTGAACTGATCCGCGAGGAAAACAACGCGGATCTGAAATTGCGTGTGTTCATATCAGGTGGTGGTTGTTCAGGATTCCAGTATGGCTTTACGTTCGACGAGAAAATCGAAGAAGGTGATGCCAGTGTTGAAAATCGCGGCGTAACCCTGTTGGTCGACCCGATGAGTGTGCAATACCTCATGGGTGCAGAAATTGACTACACAGAAGACCTGCAAGGCGCCCAGTTCGTGATCCGGAACCCGAACGCGAGCACAACCTGCGGCTGCGGATCTTCGTTCACAGTCTGACGTGAGCCCCCACCGCGCCGAAGTCATCGCTGCGGTCGATCTGGGCTCCAACAGTTTTCATATGATCGTTGGCGAATTGCGCCACGGCCAGTTGGTCGTCATCGATCGTTTGCGCGAGACAGTGCGCCTTGCGGAAGGGCTATCGGATGACGGCGAGTTGTCCGACGGCGCACGAGCCCGGTCGCTGCAATGCCTGTCGCAATTCGGAGAGCGGCTGCAGGCCATGCAAGCTGGCAACGTGCGTGCGGCAGGCACCAGCACACTGCGACGGGCACGTGAAGACTCGACCTTCATGGCCGAAGCGGAGGCCGCGCTGGGACACCCTATTGAAGTCATATCAGGCATCGAAGAGGCGCGCCTGATTTACAAGGGTGTGGCCCAAAGCCTGCCACCCAATGATGGACTGCGGCTCGTCATCGATATTGGCGGCGGCAGTACCGAGATTATCCTCGGCAAGGGCGTCGAGCCGGTGTCGCTGAAAAGTCTGAACCTTGGCTGCGTTGGGTTAACAGAGCGTTATTTTCCGGGTGGAATCATCAACCGCGACGCATTTGACCGCGCGCGTGTTGCAACCAAGCTGGAGCTTCGACCCGTAAAAGCATTTTTCCGCAATGTGGGCGATTTTGAAGCGATCGGTACGTCGGGCACGATACTGGCAACCGAACGCGTGGCTCGTTCGTTGGGGCTGCAGGAGTCCGGGCGGCTGACACTGGCGAATATCGAGACACTGATCGAGCTCATGTGTGGGTTCGAATCGGTTGCGAGCGTGTCACTCAGCGGTCTTTCCGAGGGGCGCGCCCAGGTATGGCCCGGCGGGCTCGCTATCTTGGTCGAACTGTTCATCGCACTGCGAATTCCCGCATTGCAGGTGTCTGACGGAGCGCTGCGCGAAGGACTTTTGTACGATTTACTGGGGCGCTTGCAACACGAAGATGCACGCGAACGTACCGTGCACGCGATGGCATCACGCTATCACGTTGATCAGGCTCAGGCCGGGCGAGTGGCTGCCACCGCACTGCGCCTGCTGTCACATTGCGCCGCAAGCTGGGGGCTGACCAGCGCACTTGATGCGAGCATGCTTGGCTGGAGTGCGGAATTGCACGAAATTGGTCTCGACATCTCGCACGATGGCTTTCACCGGCACGGATCCTACGTAGCAGAAAATGCCGACATGCCGGGTTTTCCGCGCGCCGAACAACGTTTTCTTGCATTCCTGATAGGCAGTCAGCGACACAATATCAACATGCGCTACCTGAAGCAGTTGCCACGCGCGTGGCGCGAGGACGGCTTGCGGCTGGTCTTGCTACTGCGGCTGGCGGTGCTGGTCAACCGCAGTCGCAGCAACGTGGAATTGCCTGCAATCGCGCTCACTGCTGCGGACAGGTCCGTGTATCTTCATTTTGCCAATGACTGGTTGCTTGCGAACCCGTTGACGCTCGCGGACTTACAGCGTGAGCGCACCTACATGGCCGAGGTTGGCTACGCGCTCGAGTTCGACTAGACGGGGCTGCCCTGCGTTCAGGAAGCAACCGGCGTCGAAATGGCATGCAGTTTCAGGAATGTCTCCTGCGCCGAAATGGCCTCCTCGTTCCCCGGCGACAAACGCTCATAACTGCCGTCACCGCGCAGGGTCCATGCCTGGCAGTTGTCCGCGAGAAATAGTTCAAGGTCGCGGCGGATACGTTCTTTCATGTGCTTCTGGCGAATTTCAAAACAGGTTTCGATACGTCGAAACATGTTTCGATCCATCCAGTCGGCACTCGCGCAATAAAATTCCTCTTTACCGTCATTGCAGAAATAGTAAACGCGCGAGTGTTCAAGAAATCGTCCGACGATCGAACGAACGCGAATGTTTTCAGATAAACCCGGCACCTCCGGGCGCAGCGAGCAAATGCCGCGCACGATGAGATCAATCTTGACGCCGGCAGACGATGCCGCATAAAGCGCATCAATAATTGTCGGTTCGTTGATCGCGTTGATCTTGGCGATGATGCGCGCGTCCTTGCCACTACGCGCATTGTCTGCCTCGCGTTCGATTTTTTTGACCAGCGTGCTGCAGAGGTCGAACGGCGATGTCAGCATGCGCGACAGGGACGTTGCCTTCGTCAGGCTCGTCAACTGCATGAAAACCTTGTGCACATCTTCGCCAAGTCGCTGACTGCGGCTCATGTAGCCGTAGTCCGTGTAGACGCGTGCTGTGGCATGGTGGTAGTTGCCGGTACCAAGATGTACGTAACGCACGAGCTTGCCACTTTCGCGACGAACGACCAGGGTCATTTTCGCATGCGTCTTGTAGCCAACCAGGCCGTATACGACGTGGGCACCGGCCTCCTGCAGGCTATTTGCCAAAGAAATGTTCGCCGCCTCATCAAACCGGGCCATCAGCTCGATGACGACAGTTACCTCTTTACCTGCACGGGCCGCTTTGACCAGGCTATCGACTATCGGGGACTCGGGACCGGTGCGATACAGGGTTTGCTTGATAGCGAGAACTGCCGGGTCGCGTGCCGCGGTCGCGACAAACTCAATCACGGGACCGAAGGACTGGTATGGGTGGTGTACCAGGATATTTTTCTTCGACAGTGTTGCAAACAAGTCGCTGCTATTGACGAGATCGCTCGGTATGCCGGGAGTAAACGGCGGATACAGCAGTTCCGGTCGGTCCTCGAGGCTGCAGACGGTGGCAAGGCGATTGAGGTTGACCGGCCCGGATACGAGGTACATATCGCGCTCGTTCAGGCCGAAATGTTCCAGCAGGAATTTGAGCAGGTCGCGCGGGCATTCGTGGCTGACCTCGAGTCGTACGGCGGCGCCATAACGGCTGGCTTCGAGCTGGCCTTCAAGGGCATGCACCAGGTCGCTTACTTCTTCATCGTCGACATACAGGTCACTGTTGCGCGTCACTCGGAACTGGTAACAACCGTCCGCGTTGAGGCCCGGGAACAGTTTGTCGACATGCATCCGGATTACCGAGGAGAGAAACACGAAAGCGTGGCTGCCGGGTGGATCTGATAGCTTGCCCGGCAGCCGGATAACGCGTGGCAGCGAGCGTGGTGCCTGCACCATGCCTCGGGTCCGGCGCCGGCCAAATGCGTCTTTGCCGTCAAGCCGTACGACAAAATTCAGACTCTTGTTCAGGATGCGGGGAAACGGTCGGGACGGGTCAAAAGTCAGCGGTGTCAGGACTGGCACCACTTGCTCGTTAAAATAGTCGCGCAGCCAGGCACGCTGTTGCCGGGTCCACTCGCGGCTATGCAGAAAGCGTACCCCCGCTGCGGCGAGCTTCGGAAACAGGTCATCGTTCAACAGGCGGTATTGCTCCTCGACAATGCGCAACGTCTGGTAGCGCAGCGCGTTGAATACCTGTTGTGCATCGAGCATTTCAGGCCCCTGGGCAGGCGCCCCGATCTCGATACGCTGTTTCAGTCCGGCAACCCTGATCTCGAAAAACTCATCGAGATTGGTGCAGGTGATGCACAGGAAGCGCAGCCGTTCCAGCAGCGGGATAGCCGGATCCTGCGCCTGCGCGAGAACACGCTTGTTGAACTCCAGAAAGCTCAACTCGCGATTGATATACAGCTCGGCGGGAGGTAAGACGTGGGCGTCCAAAGGAAAACTCGCTGCGACAGGGGGTGGGCGTTAGCCCGTTTTCAAGCACATCAGTATAGCAATCGGCCGCTTGCGAGTTGTTAACGCCCGCACAGTTCAGCCCGGCCTAGCGTGCGTAGACCGCCCCGAGTACGGCTGGCCGCTGCGCGCCGGTGACAGATGGCACGCTGCCATTTTGACGGGCAAGCCTGCGACTGGCGAGCCAGGCAAAGGCGGCCGCCTCGACCCAATCAGGATCAATGCCCGCATCCGCAGTGGTACGGACGCGGAGCGTCGGCAGATGGCCTGCAATGCGCCGCAACAGATCCTTGTTTCGTACGCCGCCGCCGCAAACGTACATGCTTGTCGTGCCGGGCGCCCACCGTTCGATGGCGTGAGCCACACTTTGAGCGGTGAGTTCCGCAAGGCTCGCCTGCACGTCTGCAGGCCGCCGTGCCCTCGTATCCCGACTCGCCAACCAGTCGAGATTGAAATATTCGACGCCCGTGCTTTTTGGCGGTGGCCGCGCGAACCATTCGTCTTGCAACCATTCCTCAATGAGCCCTGTGTCCGGCTCGCCACTTGCCGCCCATGCGCCTTTGTCGTCGTAGGGGAGTTCGCGGCCTGCACGAATCCAGGCATCGAGCAGGGTATTGCCCGGGCCGGTATCGAAGCCGCTGAGCTCGGCTCCACTGGCTGGCAGAACCGTGATATTCGCGATGCCACCGATGTTCAGCACGACCCGATTCTCATCTGCATCGCGCAGCAACCAGTCGTGAAATAACGGTACCAATGGTGCACCTTCGCCGCCGAGAGCGATGTCGCTACTGCGAAAATCAGCGACCGTATCGATCCCGGTGCCGGTCGCAATCGTTGCTCCGTCGCCGATTTGCAAGCTGAACCGATACTTGTGATCGGGGCAGTGCCTGAGCGTCTGGCCGTGACTACCGATCGCTCGTATCGTATTGGCTGCAAGGCCTGAATTCTCGAGCAGTTTGAGTGCCGCATCACGAAAACATCGCCCGACCCACACGTGCAGTTCGCCAAGCTCATCGACCCCGCAGGAGGCCGGATCGAGCATTGCGCGCCGCAGGCGCGCTGCAAGCTCAGGCGGATACTCCTCCGCATGGGTAGCGATAACCGACAATGATCGCGTATCAAGATCGACGAGCACAGCGTCGATGCCATCCACGCTGGTACCGGAAATCAGGCCAATAAAGTAGTTGCCCACTACCGCGAACTGCGGCCTTTACCGGCTGGCCGGGCGCGCCGGACTAACTGCAGCGAGCTGCGTGCGCTTGAACTGCTCCAGTTCGGCGAGTATCGGTTGTACCGATGCCAAAAACTGCTCCCGGTATTTGCGGTTGATGGGTTCGGCCTGGGGCAGTGGGACCGTGCGTGGGTTTCGATGCACACCGTTCAAGCGATATTCGTAATGCAGGTGATTTGCTGTTGCAAGACCGGTTGAGCCAACAAAACCGATCGTTTGATCCTGCCGAACACGCGCGCCGATTCTGGCGTTGGCGGCGAAGCTGGACATATGCGCGTACAGCGTCGTGATGTTGCCACCGTGTTGCAAAATGACGCAATTGCCGTAGCCACCCTTCACTCCTCGAAAAATAACCTTGCCATCACCGGCAGCCTTGATCGGCGTGCCGCGCGGCGCGGCATAGTCGACTCCCTGGTGTGCACGAATAGTGTTCAGGATGGGGTGTCGTCGGTTTGGGTTGAAATTCGAGCTGATGCGCGTGAAGTCAACCGGCGCTCGTATGAATGCCTTGCGCACACTGTCGCCGTCCGGCGTGAAATAGTCTGAGTGCCCGTTCTCGTCGATAAAACGAATCGCACGAGTGGTGCGCCCATTGTTGTTGAACTCGGCGGCAATGATCTCGCCGTCGGTAACGTACTCATTGTCCTGCCAGACCTGTTCATACTGCACATAGAAGTTATCGCCCTGCCGGATATCGAGAACGAAGTCGATATCCCAGGCGAAGATACCGGCGATATTCATTATGACCTTGTCAGACAAGCCTGCGTCGGCACCGGCGAGGAACAGGGACGAATCGATGACGCCATAAGTCATGCGTTTGCGAATCTCGATCGGACGTTCGATGATCTTTGCAACAAACCCGTTGTCCGTGCGCTCGACCTGCAGCGCCGAGGTCAGGTCCAGAACCGAATACATGCTGACAATGCTGCTGCCGTCATGAACGATCTCGAAATCGTCGCCGGGTTTCAAATGCCGAAACAGCTTTTTTGGTTCATCGAGCGCGGCGATTGCAGCGAGATGGCCGAGGTTCAGGTTGTTTTTGCGAAACAGTTTGTCAAGCGTGTCGCCGCGGCCAATCTCAAGCTCCATCGTTGCAAGCTCGGTGAGCGAATCGAGTTTGGGTGCTGTGAACGGCAGCCGCTCAGGCAGGACATCGCCGGCTGCAATGTTGGCGCCGCCGAGCTTGTTGTCATCGGCAGCGACCAGCGCGGGCGACTCGCTGCCTGGCGCCGGCGTATCGTCACCGCTCATGAAAGATATGAGCAACAGGCCCGCCAGGGGAACACCGAGACCAACGGCAAACCATTGCAGCGCTTTGGATTTTTTCGGTAGTGTTGAGCCAGACGGCTTGTAGTCGTGTAACAGTGGACTGGGCCTGCGATGCACGTCCGGGCCTCCCCGAATTTGGAAGTTGCTACTCTAACCTGCTCAAATAATCAGGTCAAAGAAAACTGTTAGAAGTCAGAACCTTAAACGAAGTTTGTAGAATTGCGTCAGAATGCTACAGTTCGCCCACTCGAAAACCTAGCAATCCGAATCACTGCCACCTATGTCTGACCTGACGTCGCAACTTGCCGAACTCGCCCGCGGAGCGGATGAGATATTGCCCGACGGGGGTCTTCGCACCAAGCTCGAAAAAAACCGGCCACTGATTGTCAAAGCAGGATTTGACCCGACCGCGCCCGACTTGCACATTGGCCACACGGTCCTTATCAACAAAATGCGCCAGTTTCAAAGCTTCGGCCACGAGGTCGTTTTCCTGATCGGCGACTTCACAGGCATGATCGGCGACCCGTCCGGCAAGAACGCAACTCGTCCGGCGCTGTCTGCCGAGCAAATAAAAGCAAACGCTGCAACCTACGAAGCACAGATTTTCAAGATACTCGACAAACAGCGGACCCGGGTGGAATTCAATTCCACCTGGATGGGCAAGATGGATGCCGCCGGCCTGATCAAGCTTGCATCGCACCACACGGTGGCGCGGATGCTGGAGCGCGATGACTTCAACAAGCGATATACCGGCGGCCAGCCAATTTCCATTCATGAGTTCCTGTACCCGATCGTGCAGGGCTATGACTCGGTCGCACTGCGAGCCGATGTCGAACTCGGCGGCACGGACCAGAAGTTCAACCTGCTCGTGGGCCGGCAACTGCAACAGGATTTCGGCCAGGAGCCGCAGGTCGTATTGACGACGCCTCTGCTGGAAGGACTCGATGGCGTGCAGAAAATGTCGAAGTCCCTTGGCAATTACATTGGCATTACCGATCCGCCCGATGAAATGTTCGGCAAGCTCATGTCGATTTCAGACGATCTCATGTGGCGCTATTTTGAGGTCTTGAGTTTTCGAACTCTGGGCGACATTCAAGGTCTTAAGGAACAGGTTGAATCGGGACTTAATCCGCGCGATGCCAAATTCGAACTGGCCATTGAGATCGTTGCACGTTTTCACGACGCGGCAGCCGCGAAGGCGGCCCAGGCAGAATTCGTGGCGCGCTTTCAGCAAGGCGCGATGCCGGAAGACATGCCGGAACTCACGCTCACGACCGATGACGGACAGCTTGGAATTGCGCACTTGCTCAAGGCTGCCGGGCTGGTCAGCAGCACATCCGAAGCATTTCGTATGATCAAGCAAGGGGCTGTTCGTATAGACGGAGCACGAATCGACGACCGGGCGCTCAAGCTCAGCGCCGGTGACAGCGGTGTTTTTCAGGTCGGCCGCCGGCGTTTTGCCCGCATTAGTCTGACCTGAGCATGCGAATAACCGCTCTCGCATTGATCGCATTGCTGGTGGCGCCGGCGTTTGCCGACACAGCCCCTGACGATCGCGAGGCCGAGGAACTGCGGCTCCAGCAACTGTTCATGGATGACATGGCCGACGTGGTGGCCGATCTCAACAAAGGGTCTTTCGATCGACTGGTGCGCGCAATCGATGCAGACGCGCTGCTGGAGAAAATTTTTGGATTGCGGCTCATCGATCAGCGCATGAAGCGCGATTTTCGCGACCGCGTCAAA
>DDIS01000076.1 GCA_002338615.1 Proteobacteria bacterium UBA1844
CGCCGGGGACGGCGCTCCTGCCAGCAAGCAGCTCTTAAACAGGATCAGTGAGCGCCCACCTCGCACCCTCTCGTCCAGACAGGATTGCACCTTCCATCCAGCCGGACCAGTCGCTCGCGACGTCACCACCGATGATACGAATCGTATCGCACGGCTCGCGCATGGCCGCACGAATTGCGCGCTGGCAGCCCACGCGTGCGGTCATCCAGCTCGCTTTCGCATACGGGTCTGCACACCAGTTTTTTACTCCAAACGCGAGGATTTCGAGGTCCGGGAAAACCGCTGTGAGCAAGCCCCTGAGCTGCGTGTCGTCGAGTTGTTCAATGTCAGCCTGCAATGCCTGGGCCGACACGAACAGCTCGTCACCAACGCGGTATGAGTACAGCAAGCGCAACGGATGCGCGGATTGCAGCGTCGTTGCGGGTTCTGCTCCGCGCGCTCGCGCCCACAACTTGCTCACCCGCCCCGCATTTGCACGGTCGAGCAAGCTAGCCGGCAGATGAGGTAATGACGGGATGAACTCAATAGCGGACAGTGTTGCAATCGGCACTGCGATCAGCGCGCGGGCGGCTGTCAGCACGCCAGCCGAACCACGTACGCAAACGCCCGACGCATTTGTCGCTATCGATTTAACCGGCCAGTTCAGCCGCACGGCATCCTTGATTGTATCAGCAAGGCGCATTGCGATAACTCCCGCGCCACTCGTAAAACGCACGGTCGTCGCATCCAGAGTCAAATTACAGTCGCCGCCGTGAAAACGGATTTCATCGCGCAAGGTAGCGGTCGATACCTGTTCCGGGTCAGCGCCCGTGTCGGGAAAAAACGCGGCTGTCAACAGTGCAAGGTCAACCGGGTCCGGCACCAGGGCGCGCAACAGCTCTGCCAGCGATTGTTCTTTATGGGACTGTTCCTGGTCCGAGTTGTCCGTGTCATACCATGCCTGCAACGCAACGACTGCCGCGCCAATCCCTGGCCGTGATATCTTAAGGTCGTCAAAGCTCTGCTGTGCGCGGTACCCGGGAACCTGCCAGAGCAGGCCGCCATTGCCGGCCTCGGCTTCGGTTTCGATACCGAAGCTGGTGGCCAACGCGACAATATTGGGATGCATCCCGTCGACGATCCACTCGGCTCCCCAATCGAGCGCCACACCCGAGCCAGGCAGCGGCGCGGCCCAGGTCCGGCCGCCGACACGCTCACGGGCTTCCAGCACCAGCACTGATTGCCCGGCACTGATGAGTGCATGTGCCGCACTAAGTCCCGCGAGCCCCGCGCCGACGATAATTGTGTCGTATTCCGTTCGCGTGCTGATGCGCAGCTCCTGCAAGTGATGTGCGAATATACGTGAAAGCACTAATCTAACCCGAATTGAGAGACTTTTATGCGCACGATTCGTATCTATCGCCCGGGCAATGCCGCGATCACTACTTTCTGCTTCTTTCTGGCAAGCATCCAGATGGTCGCCGGTGCCGAAACAACAAACGCCGCCGACAACCCGAAAGTGCGCGCGCGTGAACTCGGTATTGCACCCGGCATCTTGCCGACCGGTCCGCTCAATGCGATCACCGATGTTGCTGGTGTCAGGGTCGGTCATGTCACTGTTATCGAAGGCAACAGTGTGCGCACCGGCGCAACGGCAATCCTTCCCCATGGCGGCAACCTTTACCAGGACAAGGTACCGGCGGGCCTGCATGTTGCGAACGGCTTCGGCAAACTGGCCGGTGTTTCACAAATCGATGAGCTTGGCGAAATTGAGACGCCCATAGTGCTGACGAATACGCTCGCTGTGTCACGCGGCATCGATGCGGTAATCGACTGGACACTTGCGCAGGATGGTAACGATGAGGTTCGCTCGGTCAACGCCGTCGTAGGAGAAACCAACGACTCGACCTTGAACGACATTCGCGGCCGCGCACTGACGCCGGAAAAGATTATCCATGCGATCCAGTCCGCCACGAGCGGCCCGGTCGAAGAAGGTGCGGTCGGTGCCGGAACAGGTACTGTGGCCTTTGGCTGGAAAGGCGGGATCGGTACGAGCTCGCGGCGACTGCCAGGGTCAGAGGGCGGCTACACCGTTGGCGTACTCGTGCAATCCAATTTCGGCGGAAACCTGACAATTGCGGGCCGAAGTATCGACTCGGAGAGCCTGCGCAGGGAACTGGCGGCGCACGAAGGGGTTGGCTCGATCATGATGATCGTCGCCACTGACGCACCACTGTCGGATCGGAACCTGGAGCGGCTCGCACGTCGCGCGCCCGTTGGCCTGGCACGCACCGGCGCGAGTTTCTCGAACGGCTCGGGCGACTACGCGATCGCGTTTTCGACCGCGATGAGTGTTCGTCGAACGGCCGCGCGCCGTGCTCGTGTCAGTGCTTATGAGGAACTTTCCAATGACGCGGTATCGCCACTGTTCCAGGCCGTGGCCGAGGCCACCGAGGAGGCTATCTACAACTCGCTGCTGATGGCCGAGACGACCAGCAGCTACAACCGAATTACGGGCAACGAGGTAACAATTGAGAAGTTTCCGATCGAAGCAATCAAGAGAAAGCCCGCGCCCAATATGCCAAAAAGCGGAACAGATTTATGAGCTGGAAGAAATTATCGTCCCGAATCGTCTACGACAACGACTGGATACGCGTGCTTGAAGACGAAGTCATTAACCCGGGGGGTGGCCACAACCAGTACGGCCATGTTCAATTCAAGAACATTGCAGTTGCTATTCTACCGCTCGACGACAACGACTGTACCTGGCTGGTCGGGCAGGACCGTTACACGCTCGGCGAGTTTTTCTGGGAGCTGCCGATGGGCGGTGCTCCGCTTGATGAGGCGCCACTCGCCGCTGCAAAGCGCGAGCTGAAGGAAGAGACCGGCCTTACAGCGAGCCGCTGGACCGAGGTACTGCGACTACATCCCAGTAATTCAGTGACCAATGAGCTGGGTATTGTTTACGAGGCACGTGGTCTCGTCGCCGGTACCACTGCGTTTGACGAAAGCGAGGACCTCACGATCAGGAAGCTGCCGGTAGGCGAAGCTATTGCGATGGCGTTGGACGGCCGGATTACCGACGCCATCAGCGTCGCTGCACTGCTGTACTTTGCAACGCGCCGGGCCAATGATACCGGCGGCTAGCCCGGACTATTGGGCTCTGCATGACGCACTACCACCGATCGAACAACTCGACTATTTCCCCAATGTCGAGACAATCAATTCGCACACGATACGAGTTACAGGTAAGGACATAGTCGGGACTTCCCACTTCCTCATATTTCTACAGTCCTGTCACATTGCCCTGCAGCCTGTCGGTCAGTTCGGGTAGTGGCGTGGCACGCGCCGCGAAATGCCGATCAGCAATTCGTAACCGATAGTGCCGGCGCACTCGGCAATTTTATTGGCAGGCAGGTCCGGGCCCCAGAGCACGACGGGGTCGCCGGGCTTGACCGCCGGCAGTGCGGTCACATCGACCGTGATCAGGTCCATCGACACGACGCCGGCAAGCGGCGCGATTGCCCCGTTGACCAGGACTGGCGTGCCATCCGGCGCGTGGCGCGGATAGCCGTCCGCATAGCCGATTGCGACGGTCGCGATTTTCGACGGCACAGCTGCTGTCCAGCGACCGTGATAGCCCACCGATTCGCCCGTCGCAACATCGCGCACGGCCAGCACTTCGGAGGCCAGCGTCATAGCCGGGCGCAACAGAGCCGCGTTTGCTTGCTCACCTGCAAACGGCGAATTGCCATACAACAGGTAGCCTGGCCGGTTCCAGCTGCGATGCGTATCCGGCCACGCGAGGATACCGGCCGAGTTGCTGATGCTTTGCAACACGCCCAGGCCCGCGACGCAATCATCGAAAATGCGCAACTGCTCCCGCACCGCCATGCTGCCGGGTGTATCGGCTGACGCGAGGTGCGTACAAACGACGATTGAATCGCCGCTCGCGCCGCTCGCGCGCAGCCTATTCAATGCATCGACCAGGCGATCCGGCGGCAAGCCAAGCCGATGCATGCCCGTATCAATTTTTAACCAGGTAGAGACCGGCGCCTTCAGCTTTGCAGTCGCGAGCCACGCAAGCTGTTCTTCGTTATGCACGACCAATGACAGGGCCTGCTCTGAAACCGCGCGCAATGCATCCTCGCCAGCTACGCCCTGCAACACGAGTATTGGCGCGCGGATTCCCGCCTCGCGCAATTCCAGCGCTTCGTCGATGATCCCCACAGCGAATGCGGGCGCGAGCCCTTGCAAAGCGTTTGCTACTTCAACAGCACCGTGCCCGTAAGCATTGCCTTTGATGACGGCGATACTTTGCGAATTCGGCGCAAGCCGCGAGGCGAGACGGTAGTTTGCACGAATGGCGGCGAGATCGATGCTCGCACGGCATTTTCGAAACCTGGCTGGGGTTGTCACTGTTTTCTCAGAGCTGAATCGGCTTGCCATAAATTCCGGGCGTCGAACCAACGATCTCGGTCGCACCAACGCATCGTTCGTAAAAGCCGCGCACCTGCTCACCCACGCCGCCAATGATTGCGTAGGCATATCCTGCGTTCGACATCGCCCGCAGCGATGCCACGAGCAATGCCGCGCCAATGCCGAGGCCACGCTCGGATTCGGCGGTTCCCGTCGGACCAAAAAACCCCAGCGCGGTCGCATCAAAGCAGGCAAAGCCCAGCATCTGTCGATCCCTGATCGCAACGTAGCAAGTTGCAGGTGTGCGCGAAACAGCGATTGCCACTTCGCTGCCCCAGGGGCGGCTTTCTTGCGGAAAATGCTGCCGCACCCAGTCCACGACATCATCTCGCTCGTGCGCCATGGCACGGCGAATCATGATGTTCTGTGCGGCAACGCGCTCTATTGTTGCAGCGACGTCGCTAAGTGCATAAAGCCTGACGAGCATGTCCATAATGCGGCGCGACAGCGTCTACTCGCGCAACTCAACGGCCTGATTCTGCGACAAGCGATACAGCAACAATGCCGCACGCTTGATCGCAACCGGCAGCGAGTCGAGCTCCAGTGTCTCCTCGGGTGTGTGGCCGCCCTTGCCGAGCGCACCGAGCCCCGCGAGCGAGTCCGCGTGCGGCGCTGCGAATGATATGTCAGCGGC
>DDIS01000028.1 GCA_002338615.1 Proteobacteria bacterium UBA1844
CGACTTTCCCAGCCATCCATCCACTTGCCATGGTCGTCAAATTTGCCGGCGATGAATACCGGCTCAGCGGGGTCAATGATACGTTCCTTCGCCGCAAAAAATTCATCGCTTGCAAAGGTCACCTTGCCCCCAAGTCGCGGCTGCTCGAGTTGTACCCAGCCGTAAAACGGGTGTTTATTCATTTCCTGCGAGTCCCAGCGCTTCGAGTCGCATGCGCGCTATTTTGTGAATCTCAACCAGTGCGTTTTCAAATTCCAGCTCGATATCATTTTCGAGTCGTGCAGCAAAAGCCTTGAGGATCTCGGCACGCGTACGATTCCTGACCGCCATAACAAACGGAAAACCGAATTTTTTCCGGTACTGCCCGTTCAGCACATGAAACCGTTCGTACTCCTCCGGCGTGCACCGGTCCAGACCGGCACTTTGTTGTTCATCGCTGGATGCCGCGGTCAGGTCGCTGGCGAGCTGCGCCTTGCCGGCAAGGTCCGGGTGGGCGCGGATAAGCGCGAGTTGCGCTTCGCGCGAGGCATTGTCAACACAATCGGCCATCAATGCGGCAATCTGGTCATAGTCCATCGTCTTGCCAAGATGCGCCGCAGCACGCTCTGCAACCCAGGGCGAGTGTTCATACACGCCTCCGAAACGCTGCACGAAATCCTCACTACTCACGCGGGATTCACCGACTGCCAGTGGCGCGCAATATCGTCGCGACGTGCTACCCATACATCGTCGTAGCGACGGACATAGTCCAGAAACTTCGCCAGCGCCGCCATCCGTCCGGGTCGACCTGCGAGCCGACAATGCAGGCCTATCGACATCATGCGCGAGCCCTCCTGGTACAAAACGTCAAAGCTGTCGCAGAGGTATTCGAAGAACTGTTGCCCCGAGTTGAAGCCCTGCGGTGTGGCAAAGCGCATGTCATTTGCGTCCAGCGTGTAGGGCACCATGAGTTGCGGCTTGCCGTGCGACCGGTCCCAGTACGGCACATCATCGGCATAGCTGTCGGCGTTGTACAAAAAGCCGCCATCTTCCGCTATCAAGCGATGAGTATTTGGACTGCAGCGGCCGAGATACCAGCCAAGCGGCCGTGCGCCGGTTACGCGCTCATGAATGTCCAGCGCTCTTTGCAAGTGATCGTATTCCACCGCCTCATCGACAGACTGGTAGTCTATCCAGCGATAACCATGGCACGCGATCTCCCAGCCGGCTTCCTGCATGGCGGCGACTGCCGCCGGGTTGCGCTCGAGTGCCATGGCAACGGCAAATACAGTAACGGGCAGGCCATGCGACGCGAACAAGCGGTGCAAACGCCAGAATCCGGCCCGCCCACCGTACTCGTAGAGTGACTCCATATTCATGTGGCGTGCGCCCTGGACTGGCAGTGCACCGACAATCTCGGACAAAAAAGCCTCGGATGCCTGATCACCGTGGAGAATGCAATTCTCACCGCCTTCCTCGTAATTGATCACAAACTGGACGGCAATCCGGGCGCCATCCGGCCAGTTCGCCGCGGGCGGGCTCTGCCCGTAGCCGCACAAATCTCGCGGGTAGGCGGTTTGATCAGTCATCAACGCGGCTCCAGTCGTGTGTGGTACCAATGGTCGATCGTTGCACGTTCGTCGTCGCTCATGCCGGTGAGATTGCCGATCGGCATGACCCGCGTTACGACCGCCTGCTGGTAAATGCGCCTCGCTTCTGCACGGATCTGCGCGTCCTCATCAAACATGACGCCGGCTGGAGCCGCCGGAAACGCCGGGTGTGTGGGCGCCGCAGAATGACAGGTCGTGCATCGGTGGTGGATGACAGCCCGCACATCTGAAAACCGTGTCTCGCCTGCTCCCGTTGCAGCATTTGAATCCGGCGCGATAGCAATGGCGACAGCCAGCAACAACAATGCGGCAATAACAACCGGCAACAGAGAAGCCCGGCCCTTGTGCCGCGCCACGAAGTACACCCGGATCAACGCGCCGGCCACTGTGATCGCAACCAGGATCAGCCAGTTATGTTTATGCGCATACGTCATCGCGAAATGATTGCTGGTCATCGTGAACAGTACCGGCAACGTAAAGTAGGTGTTGTGCACGGAACGCTGCTTGCCGCGTATGCCCGGCGCCGGATCGGGCGTCTCGCCGCGTGTCGCGGCCGCAAGCATCTGCTTTTGCCCGGGAATGATAACGAAGAAAACATTCGCGACCATGATGGTGCCAAGCACTACGCCGAAATGGATATACGCGCCGCGACCGCCAAATACGTGGCACAGCCCCCAGGCAAGAGCGGCTACCAGCAACAGCAACACGCCTGCAAACAGATGTTCATTGTCGGCCAGCGCTGAGCGACACAGTCCATCGTAGATGAGCCACCCGAGAATGATAAAAGCCGCTGCGAGCGCCACCGCCGTCGCCGGCGCCATCGACATCACCGACGGATCCACCAGGTAGACCTCCGCCCCGTACCAGTAAATGAGGACCAGCAGGAACATTCCGGATAACCAGGTCGTGTACGCTTCCCACTTGAACCAGTGCAGCGGCTCTGGCAACTTTTCCGGCGCGCGGCGATATTTCTGCGCGTGGTAAAAGCCGCCGCCGTGCACGGACCAGGATTCGCCACCAACGCCCCGTTCACTGTCGCCGGGACTCCCTGGGGGCAACAGGTGGTCGTCAAGCCAGATGAAATAAAACGACGATCCAATCCACGCAATGCCGGTGATGAAGTGCAGCCATCGCGCAAGCAGGTTCAGCCAGTCAAGAACATAGGCCTCCATCTCAATGCCTGCGCAGGGACCGGACGTTATCCGGGAAACCAGCGGCGCCGGACGACAACTGCTGTTCGCGTGCGCGCAGCAGCTCCGCCGCTGTCGCGACAGCGATGACCGCCGGCTTCTTGCCGCTGATGCCGTCCACACCGATCGGGCAGGTCAGTCCCCGCAATGCAGTCTCGCTCATGCCCTCGGCACGAAAACGCTTTAGAAAACGTCGTCGTTTACTGCGCGAACCAATCAGGCCACAGTACGCGATGTCGGGCCGGCGCAGTATGCGGTCGCAAATCTCGAAATCCAGCGCATGGCTGTGGGTCATGACGAGGTAATAACTGTCGGCGGGCAACGCCGCGACCTCAAGTGCGGGCTCTGCCGCTTCGATGGCGCGCACGTTCGCCGGCAGCTGGCGAAAAATATTGCGACGATTGTCGATCCAGCGAATATTGCATTCGAGCTCTGACAACAGGCGTGTCACAGCTGCTCCCACGTGGCCCGCGCCAAATACAGCGATATTGAAGGTGCTGCCGACCACAGCCTCCAGAAAATAATCGTCCAGCCGCTCGGCCTGTTTGCCCGCGGCAAGCAGCGCATGCGCGGTGCGGAGCACCTCGGGCGGTAGCGGATCCGACCCCGGCGAGGACACACGATCGGCTGCCACCACGAACTTTCCACCGCATTCGCCAATACCGGTCACGAGTACGGCGGCCTCGCGCTGACCATGCAATGCGCAGAGCTCGGCAAGCCAGCCCGGCAGCCCCGCGGCCATTGGTTCAAACAGGACATCCACCACGCCGCCACAGCACTGACCCATTTGAGGACCAAGCGGAAAGCTGCGCGAGGATGCGACTTCGGCAGCGCCAAGCATGCCGACAGCAATTCGCGCGCACTGGTATTCAAGCTGTCCGCCGCCAATCGTGCCGATCGTCTCGGCAGCCGTCACAATCATCTTGGCGCCGGTTTCGCGCGGCGCCGAGCCCCGGATACCGGCGACTGTCACCACTACTGCCGGCTCGCCTGCCGCCGCTAGATCCGCAAGATCGTCCAGCCATTCGTTCATCTGTCGATTCCCTGCGGCTGGCCTGCAGAATCTGCCAGGTTGTCAATCGCGCGTAATATCGATTCGGGCGTTGCCGGCGCGTCGAGTGCGGGCGCGGGATTGGCCTCCGTCGAGATCGCATCGCGGATTGCGAAAAATACCGACAGTGCCAGCATCAGCGGTGGCTCACCGGTCGCCTTGGAGCGATAAATCGTGTCTTCGCGATTCGTCGCGTTCTTCAGCATTCGAACGTTGAATTCGGGCGCAAGGTCAGAGCATGTCGGTATCTTGTACGTCGACGGGGCGTGCGTGGTGAGTCCACCTTTTTCGTTCCAGCACAACTCTTCGCTGGTCAGCCAGCCCGCACCCTGGACGAAGCCGCCCTCGATCTGGCCGAGATCGACCGCCGGGTTCAGGGAATCGCCGCAGTCGTGCAAAATATCGACGCGAAGAATACGGTTTTCTCCGGTCAGCGTGTCGACAAGCACTTCCGCGACAGCGGCGCCATAGGCGAAATAGAAAAACGGTCGGCCGCTGAATGTTGATCGATCATAATGTATCTTGGGCGTGCGGTAATAACCCGTTGCCGACAGGGAAACCCGGTCGGCCCATGCCAATTGCACGAGCTTGGCGAACGGCAAACTTTGTGCACCGATCCTTACCTGGCCTTTCGCAAACAGGATTTCAGTTTCGCTAACTGAAAAATGCCGGCACGCAAACTCCGTGAGACGTTGCTTGATTTTTGCCGCCGCGTTTTGTGCGGCCTTGCCGTTCATGTCCGAGCCACTCGACGCCGCCGTGGCGGACGCATTCGGCACTTTGCTCGTGTCAGCCGCCGTTATCCGCACCTGGCCAATATCGACACCGAGTTCGTCCGCCACAACCTGCGCCACCTTGATGTACAGGCCCTGCCCCATCTCGGTGCCGCCATGGTTCAGCTGCACACTGCCATCCTTGTAGATGTGCACCAGTGCGCCGGCCTGGTTGAGCATCGTCGAGGTAAATGAAATGCCGAACTTGACCGGCGTAATTGCAATACCCCGCTTGTGCACCGCATTCTGCTGGTTCCAGTTGCGAATCGCCGCGCGGCGCGCATCATAATCTGAATCTGAAACCAGCTGGTCCATGATGGCGGGCGCGATATTGTCGTCGACCTCCTGGCCGTAATGCGTAACGTTGCGCGGTGCGGCGCCGTAAAAGTTCTGTCGGCGCACAGCAAGCGGATCCATTTCGAGGTGGCGCGCAATGTCGTCGATGGCGCACTCGATGCCGAACATGCCCTGTGGGCCACCAAAACCGCGAAACGCCGTATTCGACACGGTATTGGTCTTGCAGCGGTGCGACACGAGCGCAAGTTGCGGAAGAAAGTAAGCATTGTCGCAGTGAAACATGGCCCGGTCGTTCACCGGGCCGGACAAGTCGGCCGATATTCCGCAACGCGATGCCAGCATAAAATCGATCGCCAGAATCCGGCCGTCGTCGTCAAAACCGACGTCGTAGTCGATGACAAAGTCGTGCCGCTTGCCCGTCATGATCATGTCGTCGTCACGATCCAGGCGTAACTTGCAAGACCGTCCCGTCTTGTCGGCCATGAGCACGGCGATGCAGGCAATTAAAGCCGCCTGCGACTCTTTACCACCGAAAGCACCGCCCATGCGCCGGCAAATCACGATGACGTCTTTTGCGTCCCGCCCACTTGCATGCGCCACCATGCTTTGCACTTCGTCGGGGTGTTGCGTGGAGCTGTAAACCAGCATGCCACCATTTTCCTCGGGCAACGCCATCGCGATCTGGCCCTCGAGATAAAACTGGTCCTGGCCGCCACAGCGCACGCGACGTGCCAGGCGATGTGGCGCATTCTTTAGCCCTGCTTGTGCATCGCCGCGCCGCATCTCCTCGCTGGGCAATACAAACGAGCCCGCGCTGACTGCCTCAAGCGGATCGAGAATTGCATGCAGCGGCGTGTAATCGATTACCGCCCGTCGGGCTGCCTTGCGTGCCGCATCAACCGATACGGCCGCGACTGCAAACAGCGGATGTCCAACATACTCTGCGATACCGTCGGCCAGGATCGGGTCGTCGGCGACAATCGCGCCGAAATTATTGTCGCCGGGAATGTCGGAGGGTAGCAGTGTGGCAATGACTCCGGGCGCAACACGAACTGCGTCAAGGTCAATGCTATTGACGCGCGCGTGCGCGTGCGTGCTCATGCCTACTGCCACATGCAACAGGTCGCGCGGCTCCGGCAGATCGTCGGTATAGGCCGCCTGCCCCGCGACGTGCAAATGCGCGCTGTCGTGCGGCAGTGGCTTGCCAACTGCCCCGCTTTGCCCTGTCGAGCGCTTAGTCTTCGCGTCCATACTCGTACACGTTGAACCGGGCATCGGGCCCGGTTTCAAGATAGAAGCGGCGCAACAGGTTTTGCGCAACACGCATGCGATAGGCAGCCGACGCCCGCATGTCGGTCAACGGCGTAAAGTCTCTTTTCATCGCTACCATGCCTGCGGCTACTGTGGCTTCGTTCCAGGCCTTGCCGAGCAGTGCCTGTTCCGTGGCCTTTGCACGTTTGATGGTTGCCGACAGGCCGCCAAACGCGACGCGCGCAGTTGCGATTCCGTCTCCGCCCTGCGTGAGGTAGAACGCAGCGCAAACACAGGAAATGTCCTGATCGAAACGCTTGGAAACTTTATAGCTGCCAAACAGCGCGCCCGGTTTCGCGAGTGGAATTTGCACCGACTCCACGAACTCACCCGGACGCAGGGCATTCACCATGTAATCCTGATAAAAATCGTCAAGCGAAATTTCGCGCTGCCCGTCACTCGAATTCAGCAACAGGGTAGTACCGAGCACCATCAACGCTGGCATTGAATCGCCAATCGGCGAGCCGTTCGCAATATTACCGCCCAGGGTTGCCGCATTACGTATCGGCGGCGAGGCAAAGCGACGAAACAGTTCATCGAGTACCGGGTACTCACGAATTATCACCGGTACCGCGTCGCTCAATGTTGCAGCACTGCCAATTTCCAGGTGTGTACTTGTCCGCACAATACGGTCGAGTCCCGACACCGCGCCGATATAAATAATTGGCCCGAGTTCACGATATTGCTTGGTCACCCACAACCCGACGTCCGTGCCGCCCGCCAGCAACGTCGCGCCGGGATTCGCAGCCAGCGCGGCACTGAGCTCCGCAATACTTTGCGGCGCTATAAACCGCCGGCCGGCATGCGCACATTGCAGGCCACTATCACGTCTCAGGTTTCTCAGTTGTGCTACTTTCTCCATCGAACTCCTGTGCTCACAACTGGGCTGAGCGAGCCATCCTTCTGCTACGTTCGTCCGCGACGCATCCGACATCTGCTGTGCGGCCGCAATGATCGGCCGGTAGCCGGTACATCGACAAAGATTACCGGCGAGCGTGTCATCGATCTCGCGGCGGCCGGGCTTGCGCCCTGCGGCGCATGCCTCACTCTTGTATAGCGCGAACAGCGACATGACGAAGCCCGGTGTACAAAAGCCGCACTGCGAACCATGACAATCAACCAGCGCCTGCTGCACCGGGTGCAGCCGCTTGCCATCCGAACTCAGCGACTCGACCGTAAGTAACTCTTTCCCGTCCAGCGTTGGCAGAAACTGGATACAGGAGTTGATTGCGCGAACCCTCAGCTCGTTACCGGTTCGGTCGAGCTCGAGAAGAACCACGGTGCAGGCGCCACAGTCACCTTCGGCGCAACCTTCCTTGGTGCCGGTGCGCCGCAGATCGTCACGCAGGTATTGCAATACGGTACGGGTCGGATCCGGATTGCAGATACTGATAATTTCGCCATCCAGCACGAAGCGAATCGTGTCGCACGCAACCGGGTGTGCAGGAACTGAGGGAGAATTGACAGCCACTGGTGCGCTAACTCCCTCTGTAAGTCGAGTAGCTCCACGGGGAAACCAGCAAAGGTACGTGGTAGCGCCCGCCCGCGACCAGCGAGACGCGGATGACGACCGTGTCCAGAAAAGGGGGCTCGCTGGTCTTGGCTCCGGCCCTCTGAAAGTATTCACCGACATCGAACTCAAGTTCATAGCAGCCGGTTTTCAAAGCATCGCCGGCGAGCAAGGGAGCCTCGGTACGTCCATCGGTATTGGTACAGCGTTCGGCGCACAGTGTGCGGCCGGAGCGGCAATCGTACAGACGTACGGCGACGTTGGCGGCCGGTTTACCACTCGCGGTATCCAGTATGTGGGTGGTCAAGCTGGTCATCTGTTTGCCATTTAATCCTTAATCCTGTCCGTACGCCGGATTCTCGCACATGGGCGCCACCGTATTCTGCCCGGCCGGCGACTCGTGCAAAAACTCCTGAAGTGATTATACGGTGTCCCGGCTGCGGGGGCCTGCCGCGCCGGCTGCCCTGCTTTCAGCCCTGTCCTGTGGTACTTTCCCGGGCGTAATGCCGAATAGGGGGGCGATGCATGAAGAATAAGAAGCACTGGTCGCGACGCGGATTCTTGCAGTCCGCAGGAACACTTGCCAGCGTCAATGCTCTCGGTATTGGCGCTCCGGCGCTCGCGGCCATCAGCGCGGCGGCGAACGAGGCCAACGCAGCCAATGCGGCCTTTGTCGCGCTGGGCAATGACGACGCCGCCGATTTCGCGGCCATCGCCGCGCGTATTATCCCAACCACGGACACCCCCGGAGCGACAGAAGCCGGCGTCATCCACTTCATCGACCAGGCTTTCGCCGTGGAAATGCGGGACGCCATGGACTTCGCTCTGCAAGGTCTGCAGGTTATCAATGCCAGGCTGGACGGACGCTTTGCCGATCTGGATACGGAAACACAGGATGCCCTGCTGCGAAATATCGAGCAGGGCGAGCTCTTCGGTTTGCTGCGCAGCATGACCATCTTCGGCTTTTTTTCGATGAGCAAGTATGGCGGCAATGCGAATCACATCGGCTGGGACCTGATTGGCTTCGAAGGGCACCACGGGCCCTGGCAATACCCGTTCGGTTACTACGACGCGGACGTTCATGGAGGCAACGACAATGGCCAGTAAGCGGCAATTCTCGCTCAAAGAGCCGGTGGATTTCGTCATCGTCGGCTCCGGTTCCGCAGGTGGCATCCTGGCCAAGGAACTCTCCACGGCCGGCTTCGATGTGGTCGTTCTCGAACAGGGCCCGTATCGGCACGCCAATGACTTCGTTCACGACGAACTCGCGGTCGTGTTCCGCGACGAGCTCATTGGCGGCGGCACCAAAGCCAGCGGCCAGACCTTCCGCGACGATGAAAACAAAGTTGCACAATCGCCAATGCGACAACCAGCGCGCTATGCGCAAAATGTCGGCGGCGCGAGCGTGCATTTCACGGCCAATTTCTGGCGCTTCCGCGAAATCGATTTCAAGGAGCGCAGCGTACTCGGTGCCATCTCCGGCACCAATTTCGCCGACTGGCCGATCACCTACGACGAACTTGAGCCCTATTACACGAAAGTCGATTGGGAAATCGGTGTGTCGGGCGCGCCCGGTCCGAACGATGCATTTCGCTCCAAGCCATTTCCGTTGCCACCGATGCCGGTCAAGTCCTCCGGTGTACTGATGGAACGTGGCGCAAAAAAGCTGGGGCTGAATGTGCAGGTGGAACCGCATGCAATACTCAGCCAGCCATTTAACGGCCGGCCGGCCTGCATCAATTGCGGCTACTGCATGTTTTTCGGTTGCGAGGTTGGTGCCAAGTCTTCAACGCTGGCGGCGATGATCCCGCTCGCCGAAGCCAGCGGCAACTGTGAGATCCGGGCAGACTCCGCCGTGTTCCGGATTGCGACAGACAAGCGCGGACGTGCGAGCGAGGTGTTCTACTACGACAAAGACGGCATGGAGCGCTCTCAGAAAGCCAAAGCCGTGGTGGTGTCCGCGAACGGTGCCGAAACGGCCCGGCTCCTGCTCATGTCAGCCAGTGAGCAATACCCCGACGGCCTCGCCAATTCGAGCGGCTTTGTAGGCCGCAACCTGATGTTCAATGCGCACAGTGCGGCACAGGGCGTGTTCACCGAGCAGCTGAACGATTACAAAGGCGTGCAGGTCACGCGCATCATCCACGATTTTTACGAGAGCGACCCGGCGCGCGGCTTCTACGGTGGCGGCGGCCTCGACGCACGCCCGCTTTGGTCGGCCACGCCGATTCTGCATGCGCTCCTCGGCATGCCCCCGGACGTCCCGCCCTGGGGCGCAGCTTTCAAGGATGAAATGGCGCATAACTTCACGCGCCAAATGTGCCTCGTTGGTAGCACAACGTCGCTCGCACTGGACCGCAACAACATCACGCTCGACCCGACGAATACGGATAAATGGGGCCGACCGTCGATTCGCGTTACCTATCGCGACCATGACGATGACCTCAGCATGGCGAGTTTCCTGCAGGATCGCGCCATGGAATTGTTCGATGCGGCGGGTGCGCAAAAAACCTGGCGTCGTCCCGTGCTTCCGAGCGATGGCGGCGAACATCTGCTTGGCACCTGTCGTATGGGCGACGATCCATCCAGTTCGGTCGTCAATCGCGACCATCGCAGCCACGACATCAAGAATTTATTTATCTGCGATGGCTCGAGTTTTGTCACGTCCGGACGTGGTCAGCCAACCATGACGATCATGGCGCTGGCGTTTCGTGCAGCGGACCGCATCAAGGCCGCGGTGGCAGCCAACGCTATATAGCAAGCATTTTACTTGAGCAAGGCATCGCGCCTGTCCAGCAACGCGCGGCGGCGGCGCGCATCCAGCACATCGCCCAGCTTCGCTTCGAGCGTCGCTGCATCGAGTGATTGCAGCGCCACGTGCCAGGCGTTATTGACATCGAGATCGACGTTTGCAAGGTGTCGCGGCCTGCCTTTCTTGTTGCCAAACGCGCTCTCATGGCCAACCAGCAGCAACTGCCAGGTGTCGGGGCTGTAGAGCATGCGCTGCTGGGTGCGGCCCTGGTTGTAAATCAGGCTGTCAAATATGTACAAGGCCGGCCACTGCGCCGTAAGCGGGCAGTACGCGCCGCCCCCCTGGCCGGATTTCGAGCGCTCCGCCTCGTTGATTGATTTGTCCGGTAGAAATTGCAGCGAACCGGACTTACCGTCGACCTCGCGAATCACAGCGACCGGCACCATATTGAGCTGCAGCAATCGGTCGAGGCGATAGGCTGCGACATCCGGGTAAACACCCTTCGCTTCTCGTTGCGCGAAAATTGCCTGCACGGTATGCGTCCCGTCGGTCACGCTAAGAACTTCCCGACCGGTTTCGTCTTTATGTGGCTCGCCAAGCGTGCCGCTACTGAGCAAGGCTTCAAGCTCTGTCGCCGAAAGCATGCCATCGGGCCGCTCGCCGACGCGGCGCGGTTGCGGCTCCGGCGAAAGTGACTCTTTGCTTTGCTGCGAAATTACGCGCACTGAATCACCGCTCAATACCAGCGCGTGGCCGATGCCCCCGTAATACTTGTGCAGCATACCCGTATCGACTTCCAGCACCCGGCCATTCAGGCGTGAAAGCACCTCGCGATTCGAAGTTGGTGTGTGACCGATGACCACGCGATCCGCATGGATCGCATCGAGCGACGGCTGCAGGCGGTCGCTCTCAACGAGCGGCTGGCAGTAAACATTGCCGCGATACCAGAGCGGTCCGTCGGGCGCGTGCAGGTCCGAGTTTCCGAGCCTGATCATTTCGGCAACGGTCGCGACGATGTCCTGTGGCGTCTCGGGGCTGGCCTTGAATTCTGCGAGCCGCGTCTCGCGATCTCGTTCGCTATCCGTTGGCAACAACACGCCTGCCTGTTCCAGGACGTCGTAGCCACGCACATAGTTGACAAGATCGGCATGCAGCGTTTCGTTGACTCCCTTAAGGCCGAGCGGCGCGATCATGGGTGATAAACCTCCGTGGACGAAGGCCGTGCCGTTGATCACCACGACAATCGGCTTGCTCAGCAGCCACTTGCCGTACTCGCCATCGGCCGCAAACGCACGCCGTTGTGCAAAATAGCCCGGTGGATACTTGCGCTCAAACGAGGACCAGGCCGTTTCGCCATTTGGCGGGCTGCGCTCGGCCTGGTATTTCTGAAACCATTTCTCGCGCTCCTGGCTGGTTTCCCCGTCGCTGAAATTTGCGTATTCCTCTTTGGAGACATAGCGCAGGTCCCCCATCAGGTTCATAGCCTCATGGTTGCCGATTAGAACATGCACTGCGCCACCCGCAGCGGCTGCCTCACCTTCGAGTCGCATCAAAAGATCCATGGCAGCACGCGAGTCTGCACCCCGGTCCAGGACGTCGCCGACGATCACGAGGTGGGCATCGCCGCCCACCCAGCTTGCTGCCGCATCGAGTATGTCCGCGTTCTGCAGCGTCTCGACCATCGCGTCATATGCGCCATGGATATCCGACATCGCCACCACGCGACTGACGTTATTGAACTCCCACTCGCTGCTTGCCTCGGCAAACGGCGGCAAAAGAATCAACCACAACAACAAGTGCAAAGCCATTTTGCTCATGCGGAAGATCTCTAATAGAATCAGGACCCAGTGTAGTCACAAAATTCAGTCTTATAAATACTTGTGGTCGCAGAAATGCGGTCTGTGCATACTAATAAGTTCGTCGTTGCAAGGGGTCGCTCATGAACCGCTTACTCACAGCTGCACTGCTGCTCCTGGTGCCGCTGGTCACGATCTCTGCGCAAACCTTTGCTGAAGTCGATCCCTTGTTCCGTAGCCACGACATTCTCGAGTTGCGCATCACGGCACCCCTGACGACCTTGATGCAGGATCGCCCGGACGAGGAGGAATTGCCGGCGACCGTGTCGTGGCAGAACGAGGCGGGAGCTACGGTCACCGCAGCCGCGAAAGTCCGGACTCGTGGCAATTATCGGCGACAGCGCGACGTTTGCCCGTTCGCCCCCATTCGTCTGAACTTCAAGAAGTCGGATGTCAAAGGCACCTTGTTCGACAAGCAGGACAAGCTCAAGCTGGTCACGCACTGCAAGAACGGTTCGAGTATTTACGAGGAAGGCGTACTGCGGGAATACCTGGCCTATCGTATTTTCAACCAGTTAACGGACATGAGTTTCCAGGTTCGCTTGTTGCGCATCACTTACGAAAACAACGAGTCGTCTCGCGCGCCACGAGAGGAGTACGGATTTTTTATCGAGAGTGAAAAGAGGCTTGGCAAACGAAGCGGCCGGCCGCCGTTCGATATCTCGTACACGAGCGTTGAAAATCTTGAGCCCGCGTATACCAACCTGGTGTCAATGTTCCAGTATTTTGTTGGCAACACGGACTATTCGCCAATTGCGGGCGCCGAGGGCGAGTCCTGCTGCCACAACGCGACCCTGTTCGGCGAGCAGGGTACGTTGCTCCTCCCCGTACCCTACGATTTTGATATGGGCGGCATGGTTGATACGCAATACGCGACGCCCAACCCAAAATTCAAGATCAGGAGTGTGCAGACACGCGTGTACCGCGGTCGCTGTCAATTCAATGACCAGATTCCGGCAAGCATCGCGCGGTTTAACGAGGAGCGAGACGCCATTTACGAATTGATCGAAACATCACCTGGCCTCGAAAAGCGTTCCCGCGGCAAGGTCAGGAAATACACGGACCTGTTTTACAAGACAATCAATGACCCGGCCGAGGTCAAAATGCAACTCACATCGGACTGTGTCCCTTAACGCCATCTCGCAACCAGCCCGCCACTATCTTGCTGACTCGCGGGTGAATCAGGTAACCGACTGAACTGTGCGGGTTTGACCTGCCGTAGCGCACTGCCTGGTTATAGATCGTAAAATCTGTAACGCTGCTGAGGAGCTTCGCCTGCAGCATTTGCCGCAGGTCATCCGCAATGGTCTTGTCGTGACAGGTGTAATCATCTTCGGCGGATACGTTACACCAGGAAACAACATTGCCCGGAAAACGTGCGTCGGTCTTTTCGCTCGCACCGCGTAAACGTCGACGAACCCCCGCATCGCCGAGTGGAGCACCCAGCGTCAGCCACAAGTCGACCTTTTTGCCCTGCAGTTGCTCCTTGTAAGGCGAAGTATGTGACAGTTCCCACAATACATCCCAGGCAACTACCGAGCCTGTGCCATGCGAGATTAACAATATGCGTTCGCCGCGCTCGAGCATGGGCAGCAATTTTTTGCGCAGGCGGTCGCGTACCTGCTCGGCATAGTCCGGCTCTGTGCCCAGGTAGGCGGCGAAATCTCTCGAACAACGCTTGCACAGCCATACCCACATGCCGAACGCACTGCACACAGGCGCCGTGATATCGGCAATAAACTCGTAGAGCGCTGTCTTGCCAGGCAATCGATCGTAGTGTCGAATGCCGAATTCCTTGCGTGTGGTAAGCGTCTTGAGGCTTTTCAGCGCGTGACGCCGGTCCCCGATATCAAGGACTTCGTCATAACGCTTGCCGGCCGCAGTAAGCAACGCGCCACTTAGGTCGCCGTAGTACGCGAGCTCACACCGCACATTGCCGAGTGCCTCGGATTGCTCCGGAAAATCGCGTGTAATCCCGCTGGCAAGGGCCTCCCAGCAGAGTTCGGAGAATGCCGCTCCGCCGGGCTTGAAACCACGACCATGAATCAATAAAACGTTTCGTGCAGTAGGTTCCTGTTGCTCGCCCTGCCCCGCCATCCCGCTACTCAATTCGGTACTAGTCCTTGTACTCATCGTCACCTGCATCGCGTCGCGTCAACATTGTAAGAAATGGTCCTGCAAGTGTCTTGCCGTATTCAAGCCGCCAGATGATAAGCGTTGCAAACACAAAGGCGCCGGACATGACCGCGGCGACGCCGAGCGCACCGACACCGGCTCCAAGGCCGATTGCAATCGAGACAAAAATGTACATCGCGTCGGATGGCTTGTTCAGAGAGAAGCGAAAGCGTACGGCCGCGACGATGCCCGCGAGGCTAAATGCAAGTGCGAGGCTGTTCAGTACGATCATCGCTATACCCGTAACGACAATCGGCAACACCATGAAGGTTTGCAGAAATGACTGCTCGATCCGGGTCTGACGGCTGGTAATGAAGTATGCCCAGGATACCGGCACCGTCAGAATCACAGCTCCGATGCTGGCGAACATCAATTGCACCGGTCCATGCGCCGACAGTATCGAGCGTTCGATACTGGTGTATACCGGCTCAAAACTGTCTGATCTCGAGGCTGCCAACTCTTCTATCCCACCGACCGGGAAATAGGCCACCATGGCGGGGAAGCGGGAGAACAGGAACAGGGTAAGAGCAACCCAGAAAGTGTACCAGGCCGAAATAACGGCCAACGGTATTAGTATTCCACCGGATTTGCGCATCGCGATTCTCCCCAAAATGCGAGTGCCGGCAGATCCTGCCGTTCTCAGGCAGCGAGAGTAGCGCAAAGCCGCCCCCAATGCCTATTCTGTCCCGGTTGATTGCGACACCGGCGTGGCCGGGACGGAGAATGCAGTGTTAGTCTATGCGACCATTTGGCACGACCTGATGCTGCGGCGCGGCACTCGCGAGCAGTACCTTCAACTCAGGGATCAACATGAAATATTCGACCCAACTACTCGGCATCAGCAACGCGATTGTGGATATCCTCACCCACGTTGAGCCGGAATTTATCGCGGACATGGGCGCTACGGTAGGCGCAATGAACCTGATCGACGAACAACGCGCCGAAACGATATACCGCAGCATGGGACCTGCGACGGAGATGTCCGGGGGCTCTGTTGCAAATACGGTTGCGGGCTTTGCCAATCTCGGCGGCGATGCAGCTTACATTGGCCACGTGCACGACGACCAGCTGGGAAAGATTTTTAACCATGACATGCGCTCGCTGGGCGTTGATATTCGCTTGCAGCCAGCAAGCACAGGCGCTCCAACCGCGCGCAGCTTTATCCTGATTACGCCGGATGCGCAGCGCACGATGAATACTTACCTTGGCTCCTGCACCGAGCTCGCCGTCGCGGATATTACGGACAAAACCGTGGGCATACCCAAAGTCATCCTGCTCGAAGGCTATGTCTGGGACATCCCCGAGGGCCCGGCACTCGCACGAAAAACCATGGAAATGGCAGCCGAGATCGGTGCAACCGTCGCGCTGTCGCTCTCAGATGCGTTTTGCGTCGAGAGACACCACGCATCTTTCATGGACGCAGTGGTAAATGGCGCGTACATCGTGATTGCTGATGAAAATGAAATCAATGCGCTCATGCAGACCGAAAACTTCGACGAGTCAATTGCCAAACTTCATGCATTCGACAATATGTTTGTGATGACCCGTTCCGCAGAAGGCTCCGTTATCGCACAGGGCGAGACCAGAATTGTCCAGGCGGCGATGCCGGTCGAAAAACTTGTGGATACCACAGGCGCCGGTGACGCATATTCTGCGGGCTTCCTGTATGGCTGGGCAAACGACTGGCAACTCGAGGAATGCGCAAGGCTCGGCACGCATTGCGCAACGCGTGTGATCCAGCAGCTCGGCGCACGCATCGAGCCAGGGCTGATCGAGAGCTACAAGCAAATTGATGCCGGCTAGCTGCCGATCGGGTGCCAGGTGGTCTTGACCTCCTGCGTATCCCGAATCAGGTACGGGTTCGCGCTGCTGTCGGATGACCAGTCAATAGCCTCGCGCGCCACCACGTGCTTGATATTTTCGGCAGCCAGCGTCTGCACTCTGCATGCGGTCGTCTGATCGCTATCGGTATAGGCCACCGCATTCACATCCATGTGCGACGCGAACTGCTCGGTCAACTCGGAACGCAGGCCCGTCAGCACATTGACAACACCCGCCGGCACATCCGAGGCGTGCAGGACCTCGGCGAAACTGATGGCACATAGCGGCATCGCTTCCGATGCCAGCACGACCACGGTATTGCCGCCAACAATGGCCGGCGCCACATTCGACACCAGGCCAATCAGGCCGCTGTCGTCGGGCGCAATAATCGACACGACGCCGGTGGGCTCGAGCACCGAGAAATTGAAATGCGATGAGCTGACGGGATTCACCGAGCTGAATACCTGTTGATACTTGTCAGCCCAGCCCGCGTAGTAAATCAAGCGGTCAATGGCTGTTGCGACTTCTTTCTCGGCCCGCCGCCGCGTATTACCCTGCATCGTCAGTTCTGCCACGAATTGTTCCGCGCGTCCTTCGAGCATCTCAGCGATGCGATACAGGATCTGGCCGCGAAGATAGGCGCTGGCCTTCGCCCATCCGGCTTGCGCCTTGCGTGCGGCGAGCACGGCATTGCGGAAATCCTTGCGACTGCTGCGACAGACGTTGGCAATGAGCTTTTCTTTCTTGTCGAGCAGCGACAAGTAACGGCCGGACTCGGTACGCGGAAACTTGCCATCGATGTAAATTTTGTAGGTCTTATCAACCGGAATGCGATTTGCGCTGGCCATCACTCTGCTCCCAGCCGGACGTAGGCATCGAGACCGTGCAGACCACCTTCGCGGCCCACGCCGGACTCCTTGTAGCCACCGAACGGCGAGGTCGGATCGAATTTATTGAAGGTATTCGCCCAGATAACGCCTGCGCGCAAACCCTGGGTCATCTTGAAAATCTTGGCGCCCTTGTCGGTCCAGACACCGCCTGATAGTCCGTACGGCGTGTTGTTCGCTTTCGTCAGCGCCTCGTCGAATGTACGAAATGTCTGAATTGCCAGCACCGGACCGAATATTTCTTCCTGCACAACCCGGTTTGACTGCGCCACGTTGGTGAAAATAGTTGGAGCACACCAGTAACCTTTGCTCGGCAAGCGAGCGGAGCTTTGGTGCATCTCGCCGCCTTCGTCTGCGCCAATCTTAAGATACGACTCGATCTTCTCGAGCTGCATCGCCGAATTGATCGCCCCGATGTCCGTGTTCTTGTCCATCGGGTCGCCGACAATCAGCGTCTCCATGCGGCTCTTGAGTTTTTCGATAACTTCATCGGCGACCGACTCCTGCACCAGCAAACGAGAGCCCGCGCAACAAACATGACCCTGGTTGAAGAAGATACCGTTGACGATACCCTCGACCGCCTGGTCGATCGCGGCATCCTCGAAAATGACATTCGCCGCTTTGCCTCCCAGCTCCAGCGTGTAGCGTTTGCCAGTGCCTGCCAGCGCCCGCTGAATAATCCGCCCGACATTGGTGGACCCTGTGAACGCGACTTTATCGATGTCGGGATGTGTGACCAGCGCGGCGCCGGTCTTTCCTGCACCGGTCACGATATTGACAACACCGGGCGGCAGGCCCGCATCCGCAATGACTTCCGCCAGCTTGAGCGCGGTGAGCGGCGTGGTTTCGGCGGGCTTCAACACGACCGTGTTGCCGCATGCGAGTGCCGGCGCAATCTTCCACGCCGCCATTAACAAGGGGAAATTCCAGGGAATGACCTGCCCGGCAACGCCGAGCGGCCGCGCCCGGCGACCGGGAAATGCATACTCCAGCTTGTCGGCCCAACCCGCGTAATAGAAAAAATGTGCCGCCGCGAGTGGCACATCGACGTCACGCGATTCCCGAATCGGCTTGCCGCCGTCCAGCGACTCGATTGCTGCGAATTCGCGCGCCCGCTCCTGCATGATGCGTGCGATCCGGAAAATGTATTTGCCGCGTTCCTTCGCCGGTAATCGGGACCACACCCCTTTGTAGGCTTTGCGGGCCGCCTGCACGGCCCGATCGACGTCAGCTTCGTCAGCATCTGCCACCCGCGCCAGTTTTTTCTCATTGGCGGGATTGATCGAATCGAAATAGCGGCCTTTCCCGGGCGCCACGAACTCACCACCGATAAAAAGTTCGTACCGCTTTTGAAGTTTTATGTGGTCGGTGCTTTCCGGCGCCGGGTCGTAGTCCCAGCCGCCATCGAATGCCAGTTTGTTCTGTGGGGTAGCCATAATTATCCTTCGAGCAACTTAGCCCGAGCTAATCCTTCGAGAAATAATCGGCCGACTGATAGTAGCCGGACGTCTGTTTCATGATTTGCATCAGCACGTCATTGGCGAGTGAACTGGCGCCGAATCGAAACCACTCGGGCGACATCCAGGCATTGCCAAGTGTTTCCCGCAACATGACGAGATAGTGAATCGCGAGCTTCGCCGTGGAAATGCCACCCGCTGGTTTCATCCCGACCATGCGGCCGGTCTCGACATAGTAATCCCGGATCGCCAGCAACATCACGAGCGTAACCTGCATCGTCGCGGCTGGCTGAATCTTGCCGGTCGATGTCTTGATGAAATCCGCGCCGGCATGCATCGCAAGGACACTCGCACGGCGAACGCGATCCAGCGTGCCGAGTTCACCGGTTTCGAGGATCACCTTGAGGTGTGCACCGCCACAGGCTTCTTTAACCGCCACGATTTCGTCGAATACATAGCGGTAATCTCCGGCCAGGAATTTGCCGCGCGAAATCACCATGTCAATTTCATTCGCTCCGGCCGCGACCGCCATGCGCGTATCGTCAAGTTTCACTGCACGCGACGACATGCCGCTCGGGAACGCGGTTGCCACCGACGCGATGTTGATGTCAGTACCCTGCAGCGCACGCTTCGCCACCTCGACCATGCTCGGATAGACGCACACGGCGGCGACGTGCGGCAGACCCGGGAAACTATCGTGCAGATGGATTGCTTTCTGGCACAGCTGCCGCACTTTGCCGGGCGTGTCCTGGCCCTCCAGGGTAGTGAGGTCAATCATGCTCAGCACGAGCTTGAGTGCTTCGAGTTTGGACGCTGTCTTGATCGAGCGCGTCTGGAAGCGCGCCACCCGCTCATCAACACCGACTTCGTCTACCGTCGGGACGCGCGCCAGGTCGGGCAGCGGCAGCGACTTCGCCACGGCATGTACGCTCATGTGACAACTACTTGCAGGGCCACGTTGATCATGTCATCAAAGCTGGTGGCACGGTCTTCGGAGGACAACGCATCGCCAGTCGTGATGTCATCACTGACGGTGCAAATAGCCAGCGCTTCGACACCGTGCTCGGCAGCAATAGGGTATATACCGGCCGCCTCCATTTCCACGCCGTAAATATTGTATTTGGCCATCGTTTCAAACATGTCCGGATCGGGCGTGTAAAAAAGGTCCGCCGAGAAAATATTGCCGACGTGATAGCGCACCTTCAGCTCCTCTGCAGCGAGTACCGCCTTTTGCACCACCGCAAAACTCGCGAGCGCCGCGAGGTCGTGGCCGCCAAAGCGCATACGATTTACGTTCGAGTCGGTCGACGCGCCCTGCGCGATAATGATATCGCGCAAGCGGACATCCGGATGCGAGGTGCCGCAGCTACCAACGCGCATGATGCGTTTGACGCCATAGGACTCGATCAGTTCGGTGGTGTAGATCGATGCCGAGGGAATACCCATGCCATGTGCCATCACCGACACCGGCACGCCCTTGTAGCTACCGGTGAAACCCCACATGTTGCGCACATCCGTAACGCGACGGGCACCTTCGAACCAGTTATTGGCAATGTATTCTGCGCGCAGCGGATCGCCGGGCATCAGGACCGTCTCGGCAAAATCGCCGGGTGCTGCATTCATGTGCTTGGTTGTCATAGTTCCCGTTTTAAGGTCCCGCGAAAGAACTCTAAAGTGGCCAGCGGTCTGTTGAACCCGGATCAGACCCGGGTTCGATTCACTGCGATGTCGAGTACGTTACCACTTGCCCTGCGCAGACATGCCGCCATCCACGACCAGGTTCGCACCCGATATCCAGCGTGCCGCAGGACTCAGCAGGAACAATACCGCGTCGGCGACATCATTGGGAGTCCCGAGGCGCGCAAGGGGCGCCCTTTTGAGCCAGCGCGTGACCCCTGCGGGCCATTCCGTATCAAGCCCGGCACGCGCTATGAGTCCCGGCGACACGGCATTGATTCGAATGCCGTCGGCACCGTACTCGAGTGCCGCAGCTCGGGTGAACATGAGCAGCGCGGCCTTGCTACTTGCATAGTGGGCATGCCCGACGGCCGGATCGCTGCCTTCAATCGACGCAATGTTGACGACCGCGCCACTTGTCCCTGCGAGGCGCCATTGACGTGCCGCTGCCTGCGTGACGAGGAAAGCGCTGTCGAGATTGCTGCTTAACATTTGCTGCCAGTCGCCGAATTCCAGTTCGCGGAGTGTGCGTACGGCCTGTGTTGCCGCGTTATTTACGACGCCATCCGGCAGTAGATCCGCGAATATCGCGTTCACCTCCATCTCGTTCACCAGGTCCGCACAAACCACCGAGCCCCGACCCAGGTCGCGGATCAGGTCCTCAGCGGCCGCCCGATTGCGGAAGCTGTGAGCTATTATGTCCGCACCGGCCTCATGCAGCCGCCGCGCTATCCCTTGTCCGATATTGCCGCTTGCGCCGGTGACAAGGATCCGCCGGCCATCGAGGCTAAGAAGTTCATTGACTGACGGTGCGCTGCGCATTGCGTTATTGTCGCCTGATTAGCCGGTGTTTTTTCTATGTCGAAGGCTTCGAAAACAAAAGAATTCTGGAGCTCTGAGCGCTGCTTTATTACCGAGCTCAAGAACGATCCGTCCTTGCCCGAGGTATCCGTGGCGCGCACGCGCGTGGAACCCGGCGTACGCACCCAACTGCACAGTCTCACAGTACTGGAATGGTACCTGATCGAGTCGGGTGAGGGCCTCATGCAGATCGGTGACTCTGAGCCGTACCGGGTTGGCCCCGGGGATTCGGTCCGTATACCGGCACAAATTGCACAACGAATTACCAACACCGGTACAAGCGACCTGTTGTTTTTGTGCGTCTGCGTACCACGATTCACCCCCGAATGTTACACGTCATGGGAATAGCGGCATTGTTATTTGCAAGTTATACTCCGCGCCACTCTAGTTCGCCGTCGCGCAAACCCACGAATAGCAGGAGATCCTCCATGTGTGGTCAATACCCAACAAACTTCCGCCGCTACTTCCGTAACTTGCCCGGAGCCCTGCTGGCGAGTGGCGCGATTTTACTCGCCACGGCTGGCCTGCCGGCACATGCCCAGATAGGCGGCGTGCTCGAGGAAATTACTGTGACCGCGCAAAAACGCGAAGAGTCACTGCAGGACGTACCAATCTCGGTCGCGACAATATCGGGCGAGCGGCTCAACGTACTGTTCTCCGGCAGTGATGATGTGCTGGCGCTGTCGGCGCGCATACCCGGGCTATATGCCGAGTCATCCAATGGCCGCGCGGCGCCGCGCTTTTACCTGCGCGGCCTCGGTAACATCGACTTTGATCTTGCGGCATCGCAGCCCGTGTCGTTCATCATGGACGACGTCGTCATGGAAAACGTCGTACTGAAAAGCTTTCCGCTGTTCGACCTGAAGAACGTCGAAGTCATACGCGGGCCGCAAGGTACATTGTTCGGTCGCAATACGACGGCAGGTATCGTCAAGATCAACACGATGCGACCGTCACAGGAAAGCAGCGGCTACGTGCGCGGTTCGTGGGCAACCTATGACACGGTCAATGTTGAGGGCGCGGTCGGAGGAAGCCTTATCGAGGACAAGCTGGCGGTACGTGTATCCGGTATAAGTCGCACCCGGAGCGACTGGATAACCAATGGCTATACAGGTCAGAAATCGATAGGTGACTACGACGAGCTGGCGGGCCGCGTCCAGCTGCTCTTTACACCGAGCGACCAGTTCAGCGCGCTGCTTTCCTACCAGCTCAGAAACCTCGATGGCACGTCGTCAATATTCCGCGCCAACGTATTCGATACGGGCTCCAACTCGCTGAATCAGAACTACGATCGTGAGACCGTTTATTACGATGACGGCGACGACAACCCACAGGGCTATGACTCGAATGGCTTCACCGCGAACCTGCAGTGGGACCTCGAACGCACCACGTTCACGTCGATCACGTCCTACCAGAGTGCGGATGGATTCAGTCGTGGCGATATTGATGCCGGTGTGGTGGATCTCACGCAATCGGTACAGGTACCCGCCGGGATTACGTTTGATCCCAATGCGCCCACATTCGATGGACCGGCGCTGACCTTCCCAGGCACGATTATAGTATCCTCCGTCACCCAGGACGGTGCCGACACCACCCAGTTCACCCAGGAATTCCGTTTTGCGAGTCAGCCGGAAGGCCGCTTCAACTGGCAGGTTGGCGGCTTTTATTTCGACTCGGACCTGGAGGTCACCACTGAATCTTTTGCCTCGTTCGGCTTCGCACCCGGTTCGCAGCAGGACACGATTGTCGAGCAAAGCAACTCGACCTGGGCCGTATTTGGGCAAGGATCGTATGACCTGAGTGATACGTTTACCGTAACCGCCGGCGTTCGCTACACCGAAGACGAAAAGGACTTTGAAGTCCTGCAATTCGGCCAGCTTTGGCTGGATCTCGGCATCCCGACCTTCATCGCCGGCCCGATCAACGTTGACGATGACCAGACCAGTTGGGAACTCAGCGGCAACTGGGCTATTTCTGATCGCGCGAACCTGTACGGCCGTTACGCAACAGGCTTTCGTGCACAGACCATCCAGGGCCGCGACGTCGCGTTCCTTGAAACACCGTCCGTTGCCCAGCCCGAGACAATCGAATCCATTGAACTCGGCTACAAGACAGAACTGCTCAACCAGCGCATGCGCCTGAACATGGCGGTGTTCATGTACGAGCTGGATGACATGCAACTCTCGGTAATTGGCGGCGCAGCAAACGTCAACCAGGTCATCAATGCGGCCAAAGGGGAAGCCGTAGGCTTCGAGCTTGATGCCGAGTGGCTACTGACTGACAGGCTGCTGTTGACGGCTGGCGCAAGCTGGAATGACACCGAAATCAAGGATTCGACGCTTTCGACCGCTCCCTGCGGCTCAGGACTGTGCACACCGCTCGACCCGGTCGATCCGACCGACTTTTCGGGCAGGAAAGTACTGCTCGATGGCAATCCCTTCCCGCGCGCGCCCGAGACAACCTACAGCCTGACACTGCAGTACACGGCACCGGTCGGCGCGAGTTCAGAACTCTTTTTCCTGACGGACTGGGCTTACACGGGTGAGATCAACATGCCGCTCTACGAGGCTGTTGAATTCAAGACCGACAGTCAGTTCGAAGGCGGCCTCCGCTTCGGCTATCGCAATCTCGACAGCGGCTGGGACGTGGCCCTTTTCGGTCGCAACATCACCGACGAAGACAATGTGCTGGGTTTCGTTGACTTCAGCAACAACGCGGGCTTCGTCAACGAGCCGCGCGTCTGGGGTATTGAATTCGGGTACCAGTTTGGCGAATGATGTGCGCACGAGCACCGCGCCCGGCGCGACGGGGCATCAACCGCGGTTTGCGGACGCCTGGCGGCTTGCTCAAAGTGAAGCCCGGTCACGCACCGGGCTTCTTTTTGTCGATTCTTGTCGCGCTCGGCGGCTGCAATGC
>DDIS01000058.1 GCA_002338615.1 Proteobacteria bacterium UBA1844
TAAGTTATGACCGGCACCGTTAATTTTTTACATCGTCGTGCATCTTGATGAGGAAGCTGCGAATAGCCGGGATGGCTTCCGCTTTCGGCATGAGTTTCTGTTTTTCGAACATGACGGCCATGTCTTCGATGCTGCGCTTGCCGTCGATCAGTGACATGACGAACGCATAAATCTGCGTAGTCATGGCCTGGTTCTGGAATGACGCGTGCAAAGGTACTGCGTCCTTCCCGGTTACGATCCAGTCGGGCAGTGCGCGGTAGCGTGCCGGTTTCTTTGCATTGCTTAGCTTGGCGGCGGCAAAACTGAATACGGTTTCCTTGCGGCCGTGCCTGCTGGCAGGCGAACACATGTAAGCGATGGTGGCTTCCGTGGTCAGCGGTGTGGCGAATCCCTGTTCCAGGAGAATTTCGACGACTTCTTCGGTGCCGTAGCGCCGGCTACGTCGGGTTGAGTCGAACGCCAGGGAGCCAAAATTGATCCAGCGGCCGCCGGGTTTTAGCAGCAGGTTGATGCGCCGCGCGAACAGCGGCAAGTCTTCGCTAATGATATCGATCAACCACGGCGTCACCACCGTATCGAAAGCACCGGCCGCGAACGGTGGCCGCAACGCATCGCCAAGTACCAGGTGAAAGTTTTCGTCACATGCAGCGGGCGCCGATAATTCACGCAACACGGCATCGTCACTCTGCTCACGCGGTGCAATCGGAAACTCATACATTTGCAGCGTTTCGCCGGCGGCCATTTTTTGTGCCAGCAGCAGTAACATCGGGTTAAAGTCGAAAGCGATAGTCAGTTCGCGAACGAGCGCCGTGTGGATATCGTAAGCGAGGCGACCGGCACCGGCGCCAAGCACCAGTGTCTTGCCAAGTCGGGTATCGTCGCCCAGAACCGAGCGAATCTGCTCCAGCGAGGCGGCATTTTCCGCATCGCCCCAGCACCAGTCACGATGCACGTTGGCGTAGTAGGTATTCAAGCCCTGATCCGGCGGTAGCCGGGTACGCAGCGCCAGGTACGATTCGACACTCGCAGTCAGTGATTGCACGGATAGTGGTTCCAGCAGCGCTGCGAGGTTATCTCGATGTTGCTTGCGCGCTTTCTGGTAGCGCTCCGTTCGTGCACGGGTTGCCGGACGCAATCCCTTGTCCTCAAGTTCGCCAGCCAGTGAAGCCAGTTCCTTGTCCATTTGCTGCAGCGAAAAATGCAGGCGACTGCGCCACTCGCCGAGGCTCGCATCCGGCTCGGCAAACAGCCAGGGGAGGTCATTGATAGCAGGAAAGTCGATCTTGCAGGCTTTGCAATGGTAGTGGCCATTGCGATTCTCGAGCGGTGTCTTGTCGCAACGCGGGCAGGCGAGCACATCTGTCAGCTTAGTCATGCGAGTATTCTACGTGCTGCAAGCGCCCAGTCGCTATTTGTGTGGCAGAAATCAACGTCGCACGGCTATCTGGCGGCTACTGGCAGGTCGCATCAATTGCACCGCCCGGAACGAAAAAGTACTGTATGAAGAACTTGCCGCAGTTATTATTAACGCCGGCTTGCGGGTGCCGTAGTTAGAGGCTTTTTTGGTATGGCCGATGTATTCGTCTCGTACGCGCGCGACGACAAGACCCGGGTGGCTCCACTGGTTGCCGCGCTTGAGGCCCGGGGTTGGCCTGTTTGGTGGGACCGGGAAATCGCGCCGGGCCAGGAGTTCGATCGCATGATCGAGGCTGAGCTTGCACGCGCCAGAGTGGCACTCGTCGTCTGGACAAGCACTTCAGTCGAATCACGCTGGGTGCGTGGCGAAGCGCGGGACGGTGCGGATCGCGATATCCAGGTACCAGTGCGTATCGGCGCCGTTACATTGCCAATCGATTTTCGCGCGATTCACACTATCGATCTTGACGACAACGTTCATGCTGGCAGTGGCGCCGCGTTGGGCAAAGTCATGCGCGCAGTCAAAACAATGCTTCAGCGATCGCTGAAAGAAGTGCCCGGCACCGATGCCGGGCCCCCGCCCGGACCCCACGCGGCGGGACTTGATCGCATCGGGATTTGCGTTCTCCCGTTCGTGAACCTTGGCAGTGATCCGGAGCAAAAGTACCTGGGCGAGGGCATTTCCGGCGACATAATTACGGAGCTTGCGCGCTGGCAATCGCTTGCCGTCCGGTCCCGGTCAACGTCATTCCGGTACCGCGATGGCCCACGCATACATGGTATTGCGTCAGTTTGAGCAAGCGCTGGCAATGTTCGCGAACATGCGACTGCATACGAAGCGAAGCTCCGCATACGTGACAGCCTGCTACGCGCGACTTGGTAACGATCGCAAGGCCCGTGAGCACGCGGCCGAGTGCCTGTTGCAGGACCCTGGCTTTTCGGTACGCCAGTTCATGTCGAAAGAACCGTTCAGGAACCAAGCCGATGCCGACTACCTTGCGGACGGGCTGCGCCTGGGCGGTCTTCCTGAGTAACCGCCATGGACGAACGGGGCGCTGCTTCTCCAGTGTGGGCTGCAGCCTTTGTTGCCGATCCAGTCGCACGCAACCTGGCCAGGATGCCGCTCGTGAACGGTCACGCTCTGTGCCTTTTTTACTTACTCCCGCCAGTCGTCGAGCTTCTCAATATCACAAAGCTGCTTCCAGCTGTTGCGTTCGCGCAGCAGTTTTGCGAATTGTTTGAGCGCCGGCCAATCGAGCGCGCTGCGCGGCATGTTGCGTGACCAGCGCATATACATGATGAGCTGCAGGTCGGCAGTGGAAAGTTCATCACCGAGCAGGTAAGGCCCATGTCCAGCAAGATGCTTCTCGAGGCGCTCCCAGGCGCCCTCAACACGCGATTGAAGCGCAGCCTTGACCGCAGGCAGATGCTCAGCCGAGCCGAGATCCGACGGATAGAACCAGTTGCGAAAACTCGCGCCGAGCACGTTACTCTGGAAGACGAGCCACTGGTACCACTCGTTGCGTCGTGCTGTTCCAGGCGGCGGAGCCAGGCGCGCCTCAGGGTGGCGATCAGCCAGCATCATCAGCAGGGCCGCCGACTCGGCGTATGGCTGGCCGTCAATCAGTAGTGTTGGCACCTGGCCCAGTGGGTTGAGACGCAGATACGGCTCGCTGCGCTGGAGTTTACGATCGAAGTCCACCAATTCGAGTTGATAGGGAACGCCAAGCTCGAGCAGTACAAGGTGCACCGCAATACTGGCGGTGCCCGGCGAATAATAGAGTGTATACACGGTAGTGCTCCCGGCCTTCCTGGTCATATTGCAGTTTGTGAATGGAGCCTTGACGGTGGGGAATAGTGCAGGATTTTGCAGTGCGGATGCTACTTTGGCGAGCAAAAAAAACGGCCGATCGTTTGATCGGCCGTTTCACACGAATAACCCTCAGTTGGAGAGCTACACAGGATTGGCGATGGTGCCGTTACAGATTGGCGTAAAGGCCGTCAGGCTGTCCTGCAGGGTGGAGTTACCCAGACCATGATTCGGAAATACGGTACCGAACATACCTTGCTCACCGTGCAGTGCCATGTAGTTTAGCAGCACCGTGTTAACCAGTAGTGGCACGTTGTTGGCGGCAGGCGTAGCAGCGCGCTGCACCGAGCCGTCGGAACTCATGTAACCGATCTGCTGGTGCCGGGCAATTTCTTCGGGGGTTGCGCCGATGATCGTCGCGCGCCGGGTCGGGTTGTAGACCAGGAAGAACGACGCGGCGGTGGACGAGTTGTCGCTGTCCCACTCACCCTTGCCGCGACCTTCGACCGAGTTGTCGACGGCACCGTTCGACGACAGCGAACCGTCCGAGAAGACGTACATCATGACAGGTTTTTGCAGGCGTGCCGCGTACTCGAGTACGGCGCCCATGCATCGTCCGGCACGGTAGTCCTTGGACTCACCTTCCGCGCGCCGTCCACCGTGGTAGTCGTAACCGCCCATCTCGATACAGCCGGCACCTGCAAAGCCGTTCATCACGAGTTTCATGATCGAGGCGGTCTTGCGGAATTCCGCGCCGTCACGACCATTGTCGTCGAACTCGGCGCGCGTGAAGATACCTGTGCCCACCGTTCCGTTTGGCTGATCGACGATGACCTCGTCTTCGCTCGGATTGATCGCAACGCCGCCGAAGCGATCCGCGATATCCGCGGCTTTAAGATAGCCACACTCGACCAGGTCCTTGATGATGGCATCATTGGACAGGGTTGTCGTGAGGTTCGGATTGGCCAGTTGCGCGTCAGTCAGGCGGTAGATGGACTCCATTACCGCGGTTGCGTCTTCCTTCGTCAGGATGCCGACGAGCTCGCCGGTATCCACGAGGTTGGTGACATCGGACGGGCGATCGACCTTGGTCGGGCGCAGTTCCGGATCATACAAGGACATCGGCAGCATCGAGTTGCCGCCGGAATCCGTATTCTCGGAGCCCGCCAGCTTGAGGATCGAGCCTTCGGCGCCCGCCCTTGCAATACCGTACATCGGATTGTGCGGGTTGTTGCCTGTGTCGTTGTCGGAACGTGCAGGAATCACGGCGCCATTCACGAACGCGGCGTTCGCCGGCGCCATGGTGTCCATGATGCCGCGACGGAAGGCCGAATCGAGATGAAAGCCGAGGCCAAGATCGAAATTCGCGTACGGGAGCCCGGAAACCGGATCGTTGAGTCCGGGAACCATGTCGCCTGGCAATCCCTGTCTCGAGTAACCCATGGTTGCAAGAAAGTCTTGCTGGCCGCCTTCCTGCCCGATCAGTACGTTCGAGCCGGCGATGTTCGCGCCGCCCGCAAGATCAAAGCAGATAAACGGAATCTTGCCGGCGCCGTCGGTGACACCACAGGGGCCGAGCCGTGCATCGAGGTCCGACGACAATGCGGCATACGCATCGCGCGGGTTCGAGAACAGGCTGAGTACACCGCCACCCAACGTATACGCCGCACCGGACAAGAAGCCCTGGGCAACGAACTGGCGGCGCGTGACAGGACGCGGATGATCGGTGTGAAACTGCGGCGCATCGAAGTGCCGTACATTTCGTCGTTTAGCCATTTCAGTATTCCTTCTTCAGTCCTGTCCTGTTATTGAATCAGTGTTACACCACTACCGAGGGTAGCGGCGCAGACGCCTTTTGCGATCGCTTTCGTCGTCGAACCGCCGGCGAGCAGCCGGTCGATCAGATTGTCGGGTCGTCCGCCCGACGCGCTGAATGACGCGAGCTCCGAATACACAGTTGTGTAGGTCGGCTGGCTCCCGATCTGTGGTCCGGCCGCTGGGTTGCCAACGATGTTCTGAATAAGCGGGTCCACGAAATTATTGCGATTGCCGCTCGAGAACGCGGTTGCCGGTGCGGCGTTGAAGTTAAAGCTGCCGAAATAGTTGCCCGGGTTCTCGACCAGCGCATTGCAGTACTCGATCGCAAGCTGAGCGATGGCGACCTGGTGCGAGGACAGGAAGGTATTGAGATCCTCGACTGCAGGCAGCGACTGGCGTAGCTCCTGGTAGGTCATATCCACTGCCGCAGTCGTCGGATCGACGCCTGTCACGTTCGCGAACGTTGCGTTTATTTCATCGAAGGTACGTACACCGATACGAGACGTGGGTGGCAAATCGTTGCGTGCCACAACGAGCGGCGGTGCATCGGCGCGGACAAAGTTATTGCTTGCGAGGCGGTCGAAGGTGAGGAAGAACTCGTCATCCTCCGGCCCCTTCTCGAGCGGCAGCACAGCACCCAGCGAAGACAGCGGCTGGCCGAGCTCTCCGAAGAGTTGCGCCGACAAGGTATCGTCCAGAGTCGAATAGGACTGACCGACGGTTGCCTCCTGGCCATTCATTGCAACGCGCATACCCTCGATCGGAATACCTTCGGGTGCCGAGCCATCCAGCGTGATGAAATGCGGATTCTCGAACAGGTAAGCATAAGAATCGTACTGCGCCGCCTGGAAGAGTATGTACGAGGATTGCGCAGCAGCACCGATATTCTCCGAAATGTCGAACAGCAGGAAGAATTTTTCACCGACGCCCACATCAAAGTTCTGTGTGATCTGCTCCTGGGTCAGCGCACGGCGATGAATTGCAACCAGCCGCAGCGTGCCCTGCCATAGCCTGTCACCCGACGCTTCATTGCCGAGTACCAGCGCAAACGTATCCTGCCAGTCGATCAGCGTGCCACCCGGGACGGGGTCCGTCTGGGTAACGAGTTGGCCATTCACGTAGATACGGCGGCCATCGATCGGGCTGTAAGTTGCGACAACATGCTGCAAAGTCGCCTGCAGCGCTTCAGCTGCGTCCGGCGTTGACAATGCCGGGTCGCCGTTCAGGCTGGTTTCATTGGTGCGCAGCAGGAAGTCGTAGTTGTACAAGGTTTGCTGCAGGGTGAAGTTGCGCGCCTGGGTGCCGGCCGAATAGCTGACGATACGCGCGTCCTCCTGCGTAACATTCGCCGGTACGACCCACGCCTCGATCGAGAATTCGCCCGATTCCTGCAGTACGTCAAACAGTTTCTTGGAAGCCGTGGTCGAAGCTTGCGCTTTACCATCGTTAATTGTGATGCCCCAGCCGCCATACCATTCAACGTTGCCGGACAGGTTCAGGTCAACCGCGGGGTCCACGCCACTCGTATCAAACGCAACCAGGCCGCTGCCCTCCTTGAACTCCCAAAGCGCAATCTGTGCGTCCTCAAAGCGATTGCCACCGGAAGCAATTGTGCCGTCAACGAGGCGCAGTGCCTTACTGGTGACGAGGTTCGCGTCGACCGTGGTCGGTGCGATCTGGCCGGCATACGCGGCGATTGCATCTTCCATCGCTTGCGCGTCCGCAGCACAGCTGCTCGACCAGCAGTTATGTGACTCCTGGCCGAGTCGTATGACGAAGCGTGACGCCGAAGGGTCATCGAGATCCATCTTCGACCTGGCCGCCGAGTACGCAACGTTGATATCGGGGTCTGCAAAATACGGCTGGACCGCGTTCGCCGACCCGGAGCTGTGACAGTCCGAACAGAACTGCGCGAGGTACGGGTTGTATACGATATCCGTGAATGACGGCGGACCGTCGGGTGTATCGGGGTAGTTCCGGCTTGAGCCCGGATCCACCGAAGGCGGTGGCGTCAGGACGATCTGTCGACCGCCGCCGAGGCCCGCGCCACCCAGCCAGTTCTCGATCCAGGTGGTCATGATCGAGCCGCAGACGTTTGCGTCGGCGACCCAGCAGTTATGTCCGCTGCCAACCTTTGAGACCAGTCGTGACAGCGACGGCTGCGTCATATCGGTAACGGTGACGGCGGCGTCATACGCCATGTTCACGTCGTCGTTGCGCACGAACATTGGCAGCTGGCCAACGACTTCGTTATGGCATGAGCCACAACGATCAGCCGTCCTGGCTTTGCTCCAGAGTTCCTGCTGAAACTTGAATACCTCGCCATCACGTGGCGCCGGGCCCGCATACGGCGTCGAGCCGCCATTGTTGTTGTTGCCTTGTGGTAACGGCATGTCGGTTGTCTGCGCACCGCCGCCGCAAGCGGCCAGTGCGAAACCAGCAAGCGATACCAGTAGTAAGTTCTTTAACATAGTCATGTTCCTGTCTCCCTACTGGCCCATGCAATGAACAGCTGCATCGGCGAATACCTGTTTCATGTGGTAGCCGGTGCTCATGAACGTGTTCGTAATCTGGTCGACCGCGTTGCGATCTGTCTGGTCTTCTGCATCACGAAGGCAAACAGTGCGGAATACCTTCTTTACCTGGCAGGCGGCAAAGGCATAGCTGTTGCCCAGCTCCTGGCCCATCGTTTTGGCGCCATTGCCCTCACCCGGCAGCGCCGGGTCAAAGCCAAGGTAGGAGTTTTGCCCCTTGCGCCAATAATTTTCCCAGCTGTCGTCAGTCGTGCGATAGCCCTGCGGGAAGTTCAGGTCGTTGTTGAAATACTTCGGTTGCACGTTGCCTGGTGTGTATTCGATTGCGCCCGTGCCTTCGTTGTAAGTGTAGTACGCGTAGGCACCAGCAAGCGGATCCATGCCCGTGTGGCAACCGATGCAGTTATTCAGGAACAGGCGGCTGTCGCCACCCGGGCTGCGACTCACGTCCTGGCGAATACGGTCCGGCGGCAAATGCGGATCGTGCAGCTGCTCCATGTCGTTACACATATGATTCAGCACCGTGAAGCGAAACATCGCACGGTTGGTGCCCGCGATAAAAAACGATTCCGCGGCGGCGCGGCTGGTCATAACACCCGCTGTTGCCGATGGCGGCAGATTATTGATCGACGATTGCGTCGTTGCCACCAGTTCATCGCGTAAATTGATGTGATTCGCCTCCAGTTGTTCGTAGTGATTGTTGTTGCTGCCAGATGGCGCTGCGGGGACTACGCCGGAACTACCAACGTAGGTAAGGTCGGCTGACAGCAGTGTGCTGAAGTCCGTGTCATCACGAATCATGCCGATAACGGTCGCAATGTAGTCGTTCAATGGCACGAACACCGAGCGGGCTTCGTTGGTCCAGGGCGCCGCGAAGTTCTTCAGCGTGACGTTATAAAAGTTGACATTGTCCATAGCGATGTAGGCGGCGTTATTCGCGTTACCGCCCTGGATCGCAGCCTCCATCGAAGCAAGCACCGTCGCCGATGGCGGCACACCGGCCAGTCTGTCGTGAATGCGTTTGGCTTGCTCTCGGGGGCCAGCTGTTGCGGGTAACGTCATGAGCAACGACAACGTAATCGCAAGTGTGCACCGCGTGAGTCCGGCAAAACTGGTTTTCATCCATGTCCATTTTTTCATAACGACTCTCATCACGAACTTCAGATCCAAAATGACCCACTACCAGTTCCTTCAAGTAGTGCAGATTTAAGATCGGGGGAGATCACAGCGTGGCAGATGTTGAAAAAAATCACCGTGAATACATTCACAGTCCTGCCTCTACCCGCCACCTTGACCGTTTATCCACTTCTCATTCATTCCCCGGTCTGCAAGTAGTCAAGCAATTGCTGTGCCAGTCTCCGCGGAGTCACGCAAATGACCCAGTAAGTGCTGCATTTACAAGGGTTTGCGACAATCCAGCGACGCATGCAGCGAAAAGCTATATGTCAAGTGCTTGTCTCAATAGGCCCACAAGCAGATCAGGGTGAAAACATAAGCTACTGATTTAATTAACTTTATAGACTGTCTCTGAAGACAGACAGCGACGTCCATAGTCGACACTTTCATGCGACATCGGCCGCGAAGCGAGGCGTTGCGCCGCTTGCAGCTGTTGGCGAGAAGTCACATTTCGAGCCTGGCGCAAGGCAAATACAAATTGCCGGAACCTTCGCCGGACCAGCCGCGTTTTTTCTGCGAGAACCAGATTTTACTTTGCGCACTGTCGGACTTTTTCGACATTACATCGACGACAGCGGGTCTCTTATACTGCCGCCGAATTTGTGCGAGGCGAAACACGATATAAGCGCGGTGATGCCGGTGTTTGTGATGGTGTTAACGGTACAGCCGCGCGGCAGTGGTCACTATTAGACATTGTTTGAGCAGTGCAGCACGAACTTTCGGGAGTCGACACGGGATGTCGCTTGCGAGGGCCAGAAAGTCCTGAGTAGCGCACTTTTTGCGACGCTGTTTAAACACGAGGTAAGGAAATATGAACGGGCAATCAGGAACACAGAAGGACGGAACCTTGTTCACCGCGGTGAAACTTGCTGCGCTATTGGTCGTGGGCGTGGCAGTCGCAGCCTGTGATGGTGCAAACCAGGGAGTGCAAATAGGCGATGGGCAGACGCCGGACCCGGTTGTCATCGATTTTCCGATTGCTTACGTCAAGACGCCGATACCCGTGGATGACAACGGCGAATTCATGCAGACAGATCTGCGCGAACAGATTACGTTCCCTGTGGGTGGTGACCTGTACTACAAGGATCGCGCCAGCCCAAGCGCGTTGGCCGTGAATATTACGGGTCGTATCACGGAAGGCAACGGCGCGGTACGCGATGTTGAGATGGCTTATGACGGCAGTGCGGTGCTGTTTGCAATGCGTACGCCATTCGACCCGAACCTCGACGACGAGGACCAGGTCACCTGGAATCTATGGGAGTACACATTCGAAACTGATGAACTGCGGCGCATTATTCCTTCTGACCTGACGGCGGAAATTGGTCACGACATCATGCCGAAGTACCTGCCGGACGGACGCATAATTTTTGCGTCGACGCGTCAGACGCGTTCGCAGGCGATCCTGCTTGACGAAGGCAAGCCCGGCTTTCCGGCGATGGACGAGGACGAGAACGAATTTGCATTCAATCTGCATGTCATCAACAAGGATGGCAGCGGCATCGAACAAATCACGTTTAACCAGAGCCATGACCTGGACCCGTCTGTTCTGGCAGATGGCACAATCGTATTCAGCCGCTGGGATCACGCAGGGCCGCAGAATGACGAAGTCAACCTCTACCGGATGAATCCGGATGGTTCTAACCTCGGGCTGTACTATGGCAAAGAAAGCCACGACACCGGCGCAAATGGCGAGATCATTCAGTTTACGCAACCAAGGCAGGCCGAAGACGGCCGTACTTTTTCGCTGATCCGGCCGTTTTCCGATACCGAGGGTGGTGGCGAGGTGGTCGCGATCGACACAGCACAATACGTTGAAAATACTCAGCCACTTGCAGCAAACATCGGTGTTCTGAATGGCCCGGCGCAGGAAGATGCGACCGTCAACGAGGTGTTGACAATCCCCGGCGTACCGTCGCCCGGCGGACGCTATTACTCGGTGTACCCGATCCAGGATGGCACCTCCCGCATGCTCGTGAGCTGGAGCCAGTGCCGCCTGGTCGAGGCCAATGTGGACGCAGACCCGACGACGATGGAAATCGAGCCAAAAATCGTGCCGTGCACCGACGATCGCATGGCCAATGTTTTTGTCGTCGATCCTGACAATATCGTGCCGATTCCGGATGGAATGTTCCTGATAGCGCCACCGCTGTACGGTATCTGGATTTACGATCCGCGTAACAACACGCAGTTGCCTGTCGTGCCCGGTGAGGAAGGCTTCATGTTTACCGAAGTGGTTTCCGCCGATCCGCGCCCGACGCCGCCCGTCGTATTCGACGGCGACGATACGTTTGCGCTCGACAATACGCTGGCCGCCAAGGGCGAAGCGGTACTCAATATTCGCAGCGTCTACGACTTCGACGGCACAGCCGTGGTCAATATCACGGCTGTGTCGGACCCTACCGTTACGCTCGCAGAAGACCGGCCTGCACGCTTTCTTCGTATTGAAAAAGCCGTGTCGATCCCGGATGAAGACCTGCTCGACATCGACAACACGGCGTTTGGCGTTTCCACCGCGAACGGCATGAAAGAAATTGTCGGTTACGCAATGATCGAGCCCGATGGCTCAGTGATGACCAAGGTACCCGCGAATACCGCCCTGATGCTGAGCGTGCTCGATGCGGATGGCAAACGCATCACCGCAAGGCACAATAGCTGGCTCGCGGCGCGCCCTGGCCAGGAAGTCCAGTGCATTGGCTGCCACGTGACCAATAGCGGCGTTTCGCATGGTCGTCAGGGTGCGTTCGATTCAGCCTGGGCGGGTGCACAGGTCGCCGGCGTCGCATTTCCGAACAGCAATCCGGCCTGGTACGTCGGTGATATTGGCGACACGATGGCGGAAACACGGGCCAAAATTACCTGTGCGAACGATGGGTGCTCATCACTGCAACCGTCGATGGATGTCCTTTTTCACGATGTGTGGACGATTCCGCCGGACCCGATGGATGCCAATGCACCGCAGCCCAGCCCGGACGTCGAATACCGTTACACGAACCTCACAACACCACCGCCGGTGCCGGTTGCCTGCTTGCAGAACTGGCAGGCCAATTGCCGGGCGATTATCAATTACGAGGCGAATATTCACCCGCTCTGGAGCCAGCCGCGACTGGTCTTTGACGAAAGCGTGGATCCGCCGGTGCCGGTGCTCGACGGAAACGGCGTGCAGGTCAACAACAATTGCCTGAATTGCCATACGCCCATCGACCCGGCAGACGGTATGACCGTGCGTCTGCCGGCCGGTCAGCTCGAGTTGCAGGACGGCCTTTCGCCCGATGAACCCGATCACTTTCATGCCTATCGCGAGCTGTTAGCAACTGATAACCTTCAGGAAGTCGTCAACAACGCGCTGGTTGATGCACAGCAGCAGGTTGACGTCGATGAAGACGGCAATCCTGTATTTGATGTAATCCCGATCCCGCCGCCGGCCAGTACCGCCGGCGCACAGGCGTCGGGAGACTTTTTCGATCGTTTCGACGATCCGAATGATTTGCACTACAACATCTTGTCACCATCGGAGAGACGCTTAATCGCGGAATGGTTGGATGTCGGAGCTCAGTACTACAATAATCCCTTCGACGCCCCTGCCAACTAACCGTTTGCTGAGCGCGCCGCACCATGCGCGATTCGTCGTTGAAAATGGCCTTAAGCTGCTCTTGTACCTGTGGGTACAAGAGACGCTGCGGGCCGCTGTCGCCTTGTCGCGCGCTCGCCTGAGTTTTCTGCAACGCGCTGCGGCACTTTCATTATTCGCGGTCACCCTGACCGGGCAGGTGCAGGCCGCCGAGAAAGCCTTGCGGCAGGTCGCCGTAGCGGACCCGTATCTCGAAATGCATACCGGCCCCGGGCGCGGGTATCCCATATTTCACGTCGTTGATCGAGGCGAGAGTGTATCGATCGTGAAGCAACGCACTGAGTGGTACCTGGTGCGCAATGACAAAGGCGTTGAAGGCTGGGTCGATCGCGACCAGATGGAGCTGACGCTGAAGCCCGACGGCGAGGTTTTTGATGTCAAGCGGGCTACTTTGGAGGATTTCACCAATGCCAAGTGGGAGGTGGGAGTACTGGCCGGCGACTTCGGCGGTGCGAATATCGTATCCCTGTACGGCAGCTACTCGCTCAACCCCTATGTCTCCGTAGAGGCATGGGGTTCACAGATTTTGGGAAATTTTTCGAATGGCTGGATGGCGAGTGTTAACGTCGTTCAGGAGACCTTTCCGGACTGGCGAGTGTCGCCCTTTTTCACCTTGGGTGCGGGTGTGATTCATACCGAACCCAAATCAACGATCGTGCAGGGCGAAGACCGGACCGACCAGATTGGCCATGTAGGTGCAGGCATTCGGACGTATTTGACGCGACGATTTGTCCTGCGAGCAGAATTCAAGAGTTACGTGGTGTTCACGAGCCGCGATGACAACGAGGAAGTGGAAGAATGGAAAGTCGGTTTCGCGTTCTTTTTCTGATTGCCGTTACGGTCCTGATGACCGGTTGCGCGGCAACGAAGAACCTGTTTGGGTTCGGCAACGAGGAGGCTCCGCCACCGAGCGCCGAGCCACCTGGTCAGGTCATTGATCCCGAAGTCGAGCGGCGCAAGATCAAGGAACCCGCCATTGATCGTGAAGATTTCGAAATCGGAGCATTCGCGGGAGTCATGAGCATCGAAGACTTCGGCACAGGACTCGTCTACGGAGCGCGGCTCGCGTATCACCTGACAGAAGGCTTTTTTGTCGAAGCGGCAGTTGGTCAGTCGGATGGTGGCGAAACAAGTTTCGAAATACTGTCGGGCGGCGCACAGCTACTTTCGGACAGTGAGCGGCGCTTGACCTATTATAATGTGGGCCTTGGCTACAACATCCTGCCCGGCGAAGTGTTTCTCGGCAAAGGTCGAGCCTACAACACGAGCCTGTACGTAATCGCGGGGCTCGGCTCGACGCGATTCGCCGGTGATGACCGTTTTACCGTCAACTACGGCGCGGGCTACCGCTTCCTGCTGACCGACTCGATCGCGCTGCACCTCGACTTTCGCGATCACCTGTTTGACATCGACCTGTTTGGTGAGGAAAAGACCGCACACAACCTCGAGGGCAGCCTCGGAGTCACGGTATTTTTCTAACACATGCCGTGCCGGACATTGATCTTCTGACGGAGTTCACGGTTCGAAGGTGAGCAGTCAGGCTACAGTGGAGCTTATGAATATGACAAATCGCTTAGTGCCCAGATTTTTGCTCACAACGATTGCGCTTACCGCGCTTGGCGGCTGCAGCAATTTCGAGCCCTGGGTAAAGCCGTACGAACGGGATCGGCTGGCTGACCCGATCATGGCACTCGATGGCGATCCGGTATCGAGCGCGTACATACAACACGTTTATGAAGCACGCGAAGGCGCTCGTGGCGGCGAAGGTGCGGCGGGCGGCGGCTGCGGTTGTAACTAGCAAATTCAGGGTATTGGCTAAGACGATTATGAAACAGTTGCGGCACATTGCACTGCTGATGCTGGGCGTTCTTGCAGCGCCTGGCGTGGTGGTGGCCGGCGTATTGCCGGAAGACCGCAGCGATGCCTTGTATCATCAGTACGTTGGCGGTGGTGTCGAGATTGACGGCCCATCGGTCCTGGTGCGCAAGCAGGTTGGCAAAAGCCTGTCGTTTGTCGGCAACTACTACGTCGACTATGTCAGTTCCGCATCTGTCGATGTTGTAACAACCGCGAGCCCGTACTCCGAGGAGCGCAAGCAGTGGTCGCTGGGTATGGACTACCTGCGCGGTAACACGACCATGAGTTTCAACTACGTGAGCTCAGTCGAGTCGGACTTCGATGCAAAAACCTATTCCTTCGCCGTCAGCCAGGACATGTTTGGTGATCTCACAACTCTGACGCTGAGCTACGCATACGGTGATGATATTGTCGGCCGCTCGGACGACCCGTCGTTCCAGCAAGACAACACCCGTCAGCAATACGGGGTCGGCCTTACACAAATTCTTACACGCAACCTGATTGCGTCACTCAACGTGGAAACCATCACCGACGAAGGCTTCCTCAACAACCCCTATCGTTCCGTCCGTTACGCGGATCCGAATGTTGCGATCGGCTACAGTTTTGAGCCCGAGTTGTATCCACGAACACGCACGAGCAATGCCGTGGGTGTGCGTGCGCGCTATTACCTGCCGTACCGGGCTGCTATCGAAGGTGAATACCGGTTCTTCACGGACACCTGGGACATTGTTGGCAACACGGCATCGCTGATGTATGTGCACCCGTGGGGCAAATACACGTTCTCCATCAAGGGTCGCTACCACGACCAGAACGGCGCACACTTTTACCGCGACTTGTTCCCGCGCGCACAGGCAACCAACTTTCGTGGCCGTGACAAGGAACTGAGCCCGCTGACCAGTTCCACCTTGCAGCTCAAAGCGAGCTACCAGTTCATCGACATCAACAAGGGCTGGAGTATTTTCAAGAAAGGCTCGATTACCGCATCCGTTGATTTACTGAGCGTCGACTACCACGACTTTTCGGACCTGACTGCAGGCGCCGACGTGGGCGACGAGCCGCTGTACCACCTCGACGCCAATATCTTCCAGATATACATTTCGCTCTGGTACTAAGCCAAAAAGACGAAATGGGGTCCAAAAAGGGGTCCCAAAAAGGGGTCAGGTTTATTTATGGATCCCTTTACACAAAAACGGATCCATAAATAAACCTGACCCCTTTTTGGACCCTTTTGGGACCCCGTTTTGTTAGCATTGCGGCGATGCTGCTATTGACTGCTCTCCTTACTGCCGCCATCGCCGTTGCCGCGGTGCTGCTCTACAACCGGCTCGTTCGAAGCCGAAATCGTGTCAACAGTGCGTGGAGCGATATCGATGTGCAGTTGCAGCGTCGTCATGACCTGGTGCCGAGGCTGGTAAGCGCGGTGGATCAATACGCGAAATACGAAAAGGCCACACTCGAGGCGGTTGGCGAGCTGCGCGCTGGCGCTATGTCAGCGACCGATATCGCTGCGCGCGGCGACGCGGAGGAAAGGCTCGCCGCAGGGGTCGGCAAGTTGATCGCACTCGCTGAAAGTTACCCGGACCTCAGGGCTAGCGAGAACTTCTTGCAACTGCAGCGTGAGCTGGTCGGGACGGAGAACTACCTGCAGTTCGCACGCCGCTACTACAACGGTTCGGTACGCGACTACAACACGATGACTGCAACGGTTCCAAGCAATATCCTGGCCGGACTGTTCAAGTTCGAAGAGCGGCCATTTTTCCAGAAAGCGTCCGACGATGTGGCGAATGTGCCATTGGTCGATTTGGGGCATGTCGAATGAGGAAGCTCTGGTTCGTGCTCGCCTGGCTCAGCCTGTGCAGCGCGGCGGCACAGGCTGATGAACGTATTCTGTCCTTTGCCAGCGACATTCTTGTCCTTGCCGACGGCGATATCCAGGTAACTGAAACGATCAGGGTTCGCGCCGAGGGCGATCGAATCCAGCGTGGCATTTACCGCGACCAGTTTACCGACTACAAGGATTCCTTTGGCAATCGCTTTGTAACGAGGCTTGTCCCGCAGTCGGTGCTGCGTGACGGAGACAGCGAGGATTTTCACACCGTCGCAATTGAGCGCGGCCAACGCACCTATTTCGGCCATCGTGAGCGCCTGCTGCCGCACGGCGAGCATGTCTATGAATACCGCTATCGAGTCAGTCGGGTGCTCGGTTTTTTCGCCGATCACGACGAGCTCTACTGGACGGTGACGGGTTTCGACTGGGCTTTCCCGATCGACAAAGCGAGCGCGCGCGTCCGCTTCGACTTCGACGTGCCGATGGACGAGGTCAAAGCAGAGGCTTATACGGGCCCATTCGGCGCCCAGGAACAGAATTTTTTCTTCCGGAAAGAAAGCGGGCGGTCCATCTATTTCGAGTCCACGAAGCCATTGTCGCCGGTCAATGGCTTGACGATCGTTGTGAGCTGGCCGAAGGGGCTCGTTGCCGAGCCCACCTCCTGGCAGCGCTTTGGCTGGTTGATCGCTGATAACCTGAATCTCATTGTTGCGCTAGCGGGATTCGGCCTGTTACTGATTTACTACATTCCGGTGTGGCGCGGTTACGGCAAGGACCCCGAAGAAGGCCCGCTTGTAACGCGCTATGAACCGCCGCAAGGTTTTTCACCCGCATCCTTGCGTTACATCAACCAGATGTACTATGACGACAAGGTAATGACCGCGGCCATTCTCAACCTCGCCGTGAAGGGTTACCTGCGTATCAACCACCATGACAACGCGCACTCGCTGACACAGCTCGATCCCGGCACAGCGGCACCGGCACTCGCACCGGGCGAGCAGGAGCTCTACGACGGCCTGTTTCGAGGCGGCCGTGCGGTAAAGCTCGAGAAAAAAAACCATGCACTGCTCGGCAAGGCGAAGCTGGCGCATCGCAATTCGTTGCAAGACGACTACAAGTACAAATACTTTCAGACGAATACCTATCTCAATATTCCGGGCGTCGTCATTGTTCTTGGAACTATGGCCGCGGCTCTATTGCTTGGCGGCAAACCCAGCCTGCCGGTGATTGTTGTTATCGGCCTGATGATTCTCACGCTGGTATTTTTCGCTATTCAGATGAAGCGGCCGACGATGCGTGGCAGGGCATTGCTCGATGAGTTGCAGGGCTTTCGCGACTACCTCGACGTCGCTGAAAAGGATGAACTGAACCTGCGCAACCCGCCCGAGAAAACACCCGCACTGTTCGAGACCTACCTGCCGTACGCGCTGGCACTCGGCGTCGACCAGGCCTGGGCCGAAAAATTTGCGGCAGTGCTGGCAGCGGTGCGCGGTCCAGACGGGCAGGCCTACCAGCCGGGTTGGTACAGCGGCACCTGGAGTAGCTCCAATATCCTGAAAAGCACCAGCAGTCTGTCGTCGGGCTTGAGCTCAGCTGTCACCAGTTCAGTCACGCCGCCCGGCTCGTCATCCGGCGGTGGTGGCGGTGGATCTTCCGGCGGCGGTGGCGGTGGCGGTGGTGGTGGCGGCTGGTAGACTTGCCGGCACATACAACAGATCTGAGTTACAGGACGAAAAATTGAACCAGTTTGCCCGCAACCTGCAGAGGCCGCAGCACAGTGCAATACCGAATGTGATCTTTGGCCTGCTGATCGCCAATGGCCTTATGTTTGCGCTGCAACAATTCGGCAATCAGTTCTTGATACCAAATTTTGCGTTATGGCCGGCGGGCGAGCCGGGTTCCCCGTTCATGCCCTGGCAGTTGCTGACTTACGGGTTCCTGCATGGCAACGTCATGCATATCGCGTTCAACATGTTTGCACTGTGGATGTTCGGCCGCGAACTTGAAATGTTGATGGGCCCCAGACGTTTTCTCACCTACTACCTGACCTGTGTCGTTGGCGCTGGCCTGGTCCAGTTACTGGTCGCGCAGGCGCAGGGTGGTTTGTACCCGACCATCGGTGCTTCCGGCGGCGTGTTCGGAATCCTGCTCGCCTTTGGCATGACCTTCCCGAATCGCATGATTGTATTGCTGTTTCCACCGATTCCAATGAAGGCCAAGTATTTTGTGATTATTTACGGCGTGCTCGAGCTCTACCTTGGCGTTGCCAACCGGGCGCCGGGCGTCGCACACTTCGCCCACCTCGGCGGCATGTTGTTTGGATTCATTCTGCTGAAGTACTGGAGCCGCCCCAGGACGCGCTGATCAGGCGGGTCCGGTCTGGCCCGAAAATACAGGCAATGGATTGCAACGTTTGGTGGCCCCCGTGCATCAAAAAGAGGTCGCAAATGCCGCAGGAGCGCCATCCTCGGCGCGAATTCGTTGCAAGGCGCAACGGAAACCAACTCGCGCCGTAGACGGCGCTCCTGCGGGTAGAATTGAGACACCTGCATTCAGGGGAGTGACATGACGATCAGACGCAGAGAATTTCTGGGCACGATGGCCGCTGGCAGTGCCGTGGTCACGATGCCGGCATTCCTCGCCGGCTGCGGCGTGCAGCCCGCCCAATCACTCAGCAGTAATACTCCGCAAAACCCGTTCATGGACTGGTTTGGCGTGGACCAGGCGAGGGTATCGCGGGTGATGTCCGAGCTGTCGGCCAACGGCGCGGACCAGGCCGACCTATATTTTCAGCACAGTCGCAGCAACAACCTGCAACTCGAAGATGGCATCGTGTCCGCGGCCAGTTCGGACATCCAGCAGGGTGTCGGGCTACGGGTCGTAATCGGCGATCAGACGGGCTACGCGTTTACCGAAGATCTCACCTTGCCCTCTATGCTCGCGGCGGCCCGCACCGCATCCGCAATCGCATCACAGAGTGCCGTGGTTGCGCCGCAGGCCTTCGACCCGATGGCGATGGGGCGTCTTTATGCAACGACACTGCCGTGGGCCGAGGTTGGCATCGACCAGAAACTACCACTATTGAAAATGGTCGAAGCGAAAGCGCGATCCCTGGATCCGGCGGTTGAGCGCGTATCGGTCTACTGGAACGACGCCGACGAGCGCGTAATGATCGCAACACTCGACGGGCGGCTGATAACGGATCATCGGCCGATGACGCGTGTCACGATTACCGTGAACGCGAAAAAAGGCGATGAAGTGCAGTCGGGCTACTCGAATATCGCCGCGCGTGAAGATTTCAACTGGTATACGGAAGAACGCCTCGACACGATGGTCCGGGAGGCCGTCGATCGTACCCTGATCCTGTTTGCCGCGCGTCGCCCGCCGGCCGGCGAAATGCCGGTTATCCTGGCGTCCGGTGCGAGCGGCATATTGCTGCACGAGGCCATCGGTCACGGCATGGAAGCCGACTTCAATCGCAAGGGCACCAGTATTTACTCGGACATGATGGGCAAGAAAGTAGCCGAACCTTTTGTCACGGTCGTAGACCAGGCAAACATCCCGAACGAGCGCGGCGCACTCAACTTCGATGACGAAGGAAACCGGGCAGGGCGGACGACGCTCGTTGAGAACGGCATTCTGAGGTCCTACCTGCACGATGAGATCAGTGCAACACAATATGGCCTGGCGCCGACGGGCTCAGGTCGTCGAGAGTCGTACAAGTTCGCGCCAATGCCGCGTATGAGCTGCACTTTCATGGAAGATGGCCCGCATACAAAAGACGAGATCGTAGCGGCAGTCGATCGCGGCATCATTTGTGAAACCTACACCAACGGCCAGGTTCAGATCGGGGCCGGGGATTACACGTTTTACGTCAAGAATGGCTGGCTGGTAGAAGGCGGCAAGATCACGGCGCCCATCAAGGACGTGAACATCATTGGCAATGGGCCCGAGTCGCTGAAGAGAATCACCATGGTCGCAAATGACAAGCGACTCGATACCGGTGGCTGGACCTGCGGCAAGAACGGACAACAGGTCCCGGTCAGCCAGGGTATTCCCACCGTACTGGTCTCGAAAATGACCGTGGGAGGCGAAAATGTCAGCTAGCAAGCCCATGCCCAGGGCCGAACTGAAAGATCAGGCCATCCGCGCAGTCGAGCTCGGCAAGCAGGCAGGCGCCAGCGACGTCTGGGCTACGGCGGGGCAAAGCAGGGACGTCGAATTCGAATATCGCGACGGACAACTTGAAAAGGTCAAAGACACGACCTCGCAAAGTCTCGCGCTCAAGATCTATGCCGATGGCCGATATTCGACGCACAGCACGACTGACTTGCATCCCGAGCGATTGCAGGACTTTATGCGCGAGGCCGTTGCCATTACGCGTGCGCTCGAGCCGGATGAATATCGCGAGATTACTCCGCCAGAATTGTTTGCGGACCGGCCGCATCAGGATCTCGATCTGGTCGATACGACGGTCAGGGAACTCGACCGTGAACAGCGCATGGCCTGGTGCCGGGCACTCGATGAGACCGCACGTGACAATCCGCGCGTGATCTCGGCAACCGCCGGTGTGTACGACGGGGCCGGCCATTCGGCGTCGGCGAGTAGCAATGGCTTTGTCGGTGAGCAGCGCTCGACCTACTGCTGGTTTGGCTCGGAAGTGACCTTGAAAGACCAGGGCGACAAACGCGCCTCGGACTGGTTTTATGCCGGTGGTTCCCATGTCGCGGACCTGCCGGACGCCGCCGGCGTCGGTGGCGAAGCCCTGGCCCGTGCGCTG
>DDIS01000086.1:0-326 GCA_002338615.1 Proteobacteria bacterium UBA1844
GCCCTCGTTGGCCGCTTGAGTACCCCTCCGCGGACACAAGCCGGCTATTGTCTAATTGCCCCGACCGCGTGTCAACAGCTGAGCCTAAAAAGCCGCGAGTATCCGGGCAACAGGCAGAGCGCATGGCTCCTCTTGGCGTCCCGCTGGCCTCGAGCGGCCGGATTGCCCCACAATACCGCGATGAGTGAAGACCGTGTATTTGTTGATGAGAAGCTCGGCGACGAACCATTTCGCTTTGATGAGTCCGTCGCACGGGTATTTCCCGACATGCTGCGCCGCTCGATTCCCGGTTACGAGGCATCGCTCGAGGCCATCGGCTCGCTGCG
>DDIS01000086.1:457-7495 GCA_002338615.1 Proteobacteria bacterium UBA1844
CAATACCCGCTGTTACGACCTCGGCTGCTCGCTTGGAGCCGCCACGCTGGCCATGCGCCAGGGCATACGTGCCAGTGGTTGTACGATCATCGCTATTGACAACGCAGCGGCCATGACCGGGCGTTGCGAGCAGCTGATCGCAAGCGACACGCTGAAGAACGGCAACGATGTTGCGGTCGAGATAGTACAGGGTGACCTGCAGGACCTGCCGATCAGCAACGCCTCGATGGTCGTTATGAACTACACACTGCAATTTTTGGCGCGTGATTCGCGTGCCGGGGTTGTCCAGAACATCCACGACGGGCTGGTCGACGGCGGTATCCTGGTGCTGTCCGAAAAGGTCATCGACGAGGATCCGGACATGGAAGCCCTGCTGGTCGACCTGTATCACGAACACAAGCGACGTAATCGCTACAGCGCGCTCGAGATTGCCCGCAAAAGAGCCGCGCTTGAGAATGTGCTGGTACCGGAAACGGTAGCGGAACATCGCTCACGATTGCGTGCAGCGGGCTTTGCGCGCAGCGCCGTATGGCTGCAGTATTTCAATTTCGTGTCGATCATTGCCATCAAGTCCGGGCAGCCAGCCTCATTTGCCGATGAATAGATCGGCATCGAGCAGCGCTGCGCTCGACTACGGGGAACTTCTGCAATGCCTGGTAAATATGGGCCTCACGGACTGGCCGGGGGCAGTCTTTCCGTTAATTCAGTCGCGCCTCTCGGCCGCCGGGCACGGTGATTTCCCGGCATGGTCCGCAATCATCGATTCCCTGCCGAATCTTGCGGATAGACCGTCGGACCTGAAAGAGGCGTTGCTGTCATTATCGCCCTGGCGCAAAGGCCCGTTCGAGATCGGCGGGATTACGATCGATGCGGAGTGGCGGAGCGACCGGAAATGGGCACGCGTGATCGATGCAATCGACGCGCTTGCCGGCCGCCGCGTGCTCGACGTTGGCTGTGGCAACGGCTATTACGTGTTGCAAATGAAACACGCGGGCGCGGCGGCCGTGATCGGCATCGACCCGACCTTGCTCTATGTCATGCAGTTTCTTGCCAGCCAGCGCCTCGCGCCCGCACGTGACGTTTATGTACTGCCCCTGCGCCTGCATGAACTTCCGGCCGCGCCGCAGGCTTTTGACACGACATTTTCGATGGGTGTCCTTTATCACCAGCGCTCACCCATCGACCACCTGTGCCAGCTGCGCGACACGTTGCGCCCGGGCGGCCAGCTGGTGCTTGAGACTATTTACCTGCCCGGCGTTCTAGCGCGGGCGTGGACACCGCCCGACCGCTACGCGCGCATGAAAAATGTCTGGCTGCTACCGACTATTGCGGAACTCGAAACCTGGCTTCTTCGTGCAGGCTTTCAAAGCATGCGCATTGTCAATCAGTCGCAAACGACCACGGACGAGCAACGCCGCACCGAGTGGATGACTTTCGACTCGCTCGCCGACGCACTGGACCCGCAAGATGCCGGTAAAACCATCGAGGGTTGGCCGGCGCCACATCGCGTGGTGCTGACGGCATTCAGGAAATAGATCGTGCAGCCTCCTCGCGGCTTGAATCTGTGAGGAAATATCGGTACTTTCTGTCCTAACAGAAATAAAAGAATCCAGAGAAACCATCATGCAGCTAAGCCCCGCCGTCGAGAAGTACGTCTTGCATTGGGGTGAAATGGGCACCCGGTGGGGCACCAACCGGACGGTCGCCCAGATTCACGCCCTGCTTTATTTGTCGCCAGAACCGCTGCGGGCCGACCAGATATGCGAGGCGCTGTCGGTCGCGCGATCCAATGTGTCGACCAGCATCCGTGAACTGCAAAGCTATGGCCTTGCGCGCATGACGCATGTACTTGGCGATCGTCGTGATTATTTTGAATCGATTTACGACGTATGGGAGTTGTTCCGCGTCATTATTGAACAGCGCAAGCAGCGCGAACTGAATCCGACGCTGTCGATGCTACGAGAGTGTGCCCGCGAGGTTGACGCGGAAAAGACAACGGACCCGTTGACCAAACAACGCATCGCAAACATGCTTGAGTTCGTGGAGAACACGAGTTCATGGTATGAACAAATTCGTGAAATTCCGACCTCCACGCTGACCAAGTTGATGAAACTCGGCACGAGCATCACCAAGCTGGTCATTCCGGCGAAGATGCCACGCGTGGCACCGGACTAGGCAATCCGCGCCGGGCGCCGTCCCCGACGCGATTCGGTGCGTCTCACGGTACGATGCCGCTCCTGCTGGAGGTTCCTGGAGCCGCTCTATTCGCCTGCCGCTGGCGGACAGGCACTCTCGACATGCAACTCGCCACGCTCGGCTTCGCGCAGGAACCAGGTCGTCTCGGTGGTCGCGACCGCCTCATAACCACCATTCACGACACCCGCTGGTCGCCGGAAATAACCGCCGGGCAGGTAATCCCAGCTAGCCGGCGCCCCATCGAGGCATTCACTGTGCCGGTACTGGCCGCTGATCATGTAGCCTTCCCGTGCCGCGGTGGATGACTCCAGTGGCATAGACGCGCCCTGTGCAAGCCGCAGCAGCCAGGTTGTAGCACCGCTGCCCGGGTCACTGCGCAATACGCGTCGGTGCAGCCCGTCGCCTGCCGTCTCCCAGTCGAGTAGTGCGCTGTCCAGGATGATCGGCGCGCGAATGACCGAACTTGCGTCAATCTCATCAAGGAAATACAGGATGCGCGCGCCGTCGTCGGACTCCAGCGTAAAGCCGAGACTGCCTGGCGGCACGTATGCATAACCACCCGGGCCGAGTTCGAAATCGGAGAGCCGCAGCGAGCCGGCTAGCACGAAAATTTCCAGCGACTTGCCCGGTGCACCGCCCGTACTGCCCTTCCAGTCACGCGGAATATCGATGCGGTCACTCATGGTCTGGGTGCGCATGTCACTCGCAAACTGTTTGGCGCGCACGCCCGGCAACGCCGCGAGGAATACGTCCTGCAATTCGTCAGTTTGCACAAATGCCGGATAGGGCAGATCCGGCTTTGAGTAACTGCTCGCACAAGCGGCCAGCGTCGCAATAAAAAGCAAGGAGCAAAGTCCTGCAGTAGTCTGCATAGGTACCCTAAGGTCAGATTGACGAGTGCGTCGGATGTAAAAAAGCCGCCCAAAAATGGGCGGCCAATTGTGCAGAGACTGCATCAGGCGAGGCACAATCCGCAATCGAATACGCGAGACATCAATGTCACGTGGCTATTCAACGTTTTGGTCCCCGGCAGGCGTTACGTTTATTCTCAGGTCGTATCAGTTACGCAGTACCAATACTCTGTTGTGACGTGTTGAGAGGAAGCACGTGGCACTCACCCTCGATCCATGCGTCCGGCATGACGTTCCGCCCCCTTGCCTGTTGCAACTCATCTCCGTGCGTACCTATGAGGTACGGCGCGATGCTACTACATATTGTATGAGAAGGCGAGCACCACACAAGATGTCGTGACTGGTGACGAAAATTCCAAATTCGGAGCGAGATTCGGGTTACATTTACAGCGCACTTTTTCGGGGGGCAACATTTGACAGCGGACACGCATCGTTCGGGACGTTCCCGTCATCAGAGTATCGGGCTCGTGCTCGGGCCGGTGCTTGCAATCGTCATGCTCGTACTCGGTAAACCCGAATCGCTGTCGCTTGCCGCCTGGCATACCGCTGCGGTCGGCGTACTGATGGCCGTCTGGTGGGCTACCGAAGCGGTCCCTATTGCGGTCACTGCATTGCTGCCGATCGTGTTGTTCCCGCTACTCGGCATTCGGGATTTGACAGCAACGGTCGAACCGTACTCGAACAAGGTTATTTACCTGTTCCTCGGCGGGTTCGTTGTCGCATTCGCCATGCAGCGCTGGGACCTGCACCGCCGCATTGCATTGAGCATCCTGCAACATGCGGGCGGTGACGGGCGCTCGCTAATCGGCGGCTTCATGCTGGCCAGCGCGTTGATCAGCATGTGGGTCATGAACACGTCGACCACGATGATGCTGCTACCCATCGCCGTTTCAATCATTTCGGTGGTTCACAAGTCGAACCAGGGGCTCGACAAGAAGGCCAGGCAGGACTTTCAGTGCGCGCTGCTGTTGGGCGTGGCGTACAGCTCCAGCATCGGCGGCATCGCGACACTCGTCGGCACGGCTCCGAACGCGATTCTGGCCGCGTTCATGCAGGAATCCTACGGCACGGAAATCGCGTTTGCTAACTGGATGCTGGTTGGACTACCCGTAACCATCGTCATGTTGCCGTTGTCCTGGCTTGCGTTGACCCGCATCGTATTCAAGGTCGATTTCAAGACCTCCGGCGAAGGCCGTGCTGAACTCAAACGCCTGAAACAGGACATGGGCAAGATCAGTACCCCCGAACTGCGGGTTGCCATCATCTTTGTATGCATGGCCACCCTGTGGATCGTACGGCCGCTGTTGACGCGCCTGCCCGGTCTCGCAGGCCTCGAGGACTCGATGATTGCGATGGCTGGTGCGATCGCACTATTCCTGGTTCCCAGCGGCGCCGCCGAAGACCCGATGCTGTTGCGCTGGAAGTACGCCGAACAGTTGCCGTGGGGTGTGCTCATTTTGTTCGGCGGCGGCCTGACGCTTGCGGTAGCCGTTGCCGACACGGGTCTCGCCGAGTGGATAGGACGTAGCCTGCAGTCGCTGGGCGCATTGCCACTGGTCTTCCTGGTGGGGATCACGGCGACACTGATAATCTTTCTGACCGAACTGACCAGCAACATTGCCACGACGACGACATTCCTGCCGGTGGTCGGCGCCATAGCGATTGAATCCGGCTTTGATCCCTTGCTCATTGCCGTACCTGTGACCCTGGCCGCAAGTTGTGCATTCATGTTGCCAGTCGCAACGCCGCCCAACGCCATCGTCTTCGGCTCAGGTCTGCTGACCATCCCGAAAATGATGCGCGCCGGTTTCGCACTGAATATCATTGGCATTTTCGTCGTCACAGCTGCCGCGTTTTTATTGGCGCCGCGGTTTCTGTAAGAGGTTTTCGACCGTGAGTGAGCAATACGCAGTTAGCAAGCAGAACAAGGTTCGCCAGATCAAAGAAAAGGCGGCCTACGACAAACAAAGCGTGCACCGGATTCTGGACGCCGGCGTCGTCGCGTCAGTCGCATTTGTGCAGGACGGTAATCCCGTGGTCGTCCCAATGCTTTACGGCCGCGAGGGCGAGCGACTGTTTCTCCATGGCGCTCGCAAGGCGCGCATCATCCGGTTGCTGGAACAGAATGCCACAGCGTCACTGAATGTTACGCTGCTCGATGCACTGGTGCTCGCACGTTCGGCATTCAATTCGTCGATGAATTACCGTTCCGTAACCGTCTTCGGCGAGCCCGAATTCATAGAAGGCCGCGACGAAAAGTTGCATGCCATGCATGTAATCTCCGAGCACACCATGCCCGGGCGCTGGGCTGAGCTGCGCGCACCGCTCGAGAAAGAGATTACGATGACCGGCGTCATTGCGCTCAACATCACTTCGGCCTCCGCGAAAATTTCCAACAAGCCCTACCCCGAAGATGAAGAAGAAGACTACGCAATTCCGGTGTGGGCCGGCATCCTGCCAATAACTGCCAGCTATACAACGCTCGAAGACTCGGACCGCCTCATCGCCGGAGTGCAACCCTCAGCTGCCGTAAAAGCATTGCAAGGCCGGACGCTCTAAGTAACTGTCCCCAATTTCTCAGAGCAAGCTTGCGCTGTGTTCTGCTTCAAGGCGCAGCAACTTTTCCTTCGTGTCGAGCCCGCCACCGAAGCCGGTTAATGCGCCGCCCGCGCCGATGACACGGTGGCAGGGTACGACGATCGGAATCGGGTTACGCCCGTTGGCCGCGCCGACCGCGCGCGTGGCTTTCGGCCTGCCTATATTCTCGGCAACATCGCGATAGGATCGTGTTTCGCCGTACGGAATCTGTTGCAGTGCCTGCAATACCTGCAGCTGAAACTCTGTCCCATCAAGTTTGAGTGGCAAGTCGAAACGTTTGCGCTTGCCAGCAAAGTATTCATCGAGTTGGCTGGCTGCCGCTGCGAACGGTTGCTCGTTGTAAATCCAGTTTGGCGCCGGGTCGCGTCGCATCGCGCCCTCTGGAAAGCCGATCATGGAAAGTGCCGTGTCGTCACCTGCCAGTAGCAGTTCACCAATCGGCGTCGTGTGATAGCAGTAATACATCTCATCCTCCTGCATTTGCGTTTGAATGCCACAGTAAAAGCGCCGCGTAGGCACGCCATGGTCGCCATGCCTCGGCCCGTTCAAGAAGTTCGCGCGGTTTGATACGGCGCGCCTCTTCCTCGTCGAATGCCCGCATCAGCCCAAGGTCGGACGCCGGGAATGCGTCGGGATTCTTCAGTGCGCGCATGGCCACGTATTGTGCTGTCCAGTCACCAATACCGGGCAGAGCTGTCATCGAGGACAGGAATTCGTCCGGATCCTGGGCGGTATCAAAAGACAGTCGGCCGTCGACAAGCGCGCGGGCCAGGGAACGAATCGTACTCGTGCGGGCAACCGTGATACCGAGCCCGTCGAAGTTCCCTCTCACAAAATCATGCGGCTCGGGAAACAGGTGGGTAAGGCCCTCATCATTCTGGTACTGACCTGGACCCGGCGTCACCGCCTTTCCAAATCGTGCAACGAGTCGCCCCGCCAGGGTGGTCGCGGCTTTCACGGAAACCTGTTGCCCCAGTATTGCGCGCACCGACAATTCGAAAGCGTTCCAGGTGCCCGGCACCCGAACGACAGAACGACCCTTCAGGCATTTGCGTAAAAATGGATCCCGCACCAGGGATTTGCGAATTTCTGCGACGGGCGCATCCAGATCGAACATCTCGCGGACGGTCTGCACCACCTGGAACAGTTCCGTGGTGGCAACGCCCGTGACCTGCAGCTTGAGGCTCTGGCGCGGCGCCACGTCGCTGACGTCAATCAGCCCGGTCTGGCCACCGATGCTGATCGTTCGCCGGTAGCTTGATCCCGTCACGACCTCGACGCCTGGACTGGCGCGACCCGCCAGGAATTCAAGTACCTGCTGCCAGTCGAACGG
>DDIS01000086.1:7587-8018 GCA_002338615.1 Proteobacteria bacterium UBA1844
CCTGCTGCCAGTCGAACGGCCGGCGATACGGCAGCAATACGGACAGCGCCGCGGCCTTGTCGGTCGCTTGCCGCACCTCGCCGATCTCGCCAGTGTCGCCATGACGTCGCAGGTCTCGCGGCGCTCGGCCGTAGGTCGTTTGAAACGTGTCATTGAAGCGGCGCACACTTTTGTAGCCAGCCGCTTCTGCTATTTGTGCCATTGGCAGGCCAGTCTGGTCGATGAGCCGCTTGGCAAATTGCAATCTCTGGGTGTGCGCGACGGCCAACGGGCTCGCTCCCAGGTGCGTCTTGAACAAGCGCCGCAGATGGCGGCTCGTCACACCGAGGCGATCTGCCAGTTGTTCAACGTTGCCCGCATCGAGCGCGCCGTTCGCGATGAGCCGCAGCCCGCGACGAACCGTGGTTGACGCACCGTGCCAGGCCGGTGTG
>DDIS01000130.1:0-306 GCA_002338615.1 Proteobacteria bacterium UBA1844
GGCACCGGCCAGGATCAGCCGGCTGCCGGTGAAGGGCAAACAGGCCAGATCGTATCCGTTATCGTGGGCCGAGCAGAACCGGCTGATCAAGGATATGCCCCGGCACCTGGCCGATCCCGTGCTGTACGGGATCAACACGGGCTGCCGGGAGCAGGAGATCTGTCAGCTCCGCTGGGACTGGGAGGTGGAGATTCCGGAGTTGGAGACCTCGGTTTTCATTCTCCCGGAAGAGATCACCAAGACCAGCACCGAGCGGGTCGTAGTTCTGAATGCGGTGGCGAAGCGGGTCATCGAATCACGGCGGGG
>DDIS01000130.1:424-656 GCA_002338615.1 Proteobacteria bacterium UBA1844
ATCCACGAGGACTTTGTGTTCACCTACCGCGGCCATCCGATGAGGAAGCTGAACGGTACGGCCTGGAAGCGGGCGTGGCGCAAGGCTGGACTGCCGACGGAGAAGGGTATCCGGAAAGGGGTCCACAACCTTCGTCACACCTGCGGTCGACGCCTGCGCAGTGCGGGGGTGCCGCTGGAGACCCGAAAGGCGCTGCTCGGCCATGCCGATGGCGACATCACGACGCACTACT
>DDIS01000130.1:756-961 GCA_002338615.1 Proteobacteria bacterium UBA1844
TCACGACGCACTACTCGGCGGCGGAACTCGATGAGCTGCGACAAGCCGCCGAGAAGATCGTGGACGCGCGTGTTGCACAGACACCCACGCTGATGATCGTGCGAAGGACGGGCACGGGTGTGGGCAAAGTGTGGGCAAAAGCAAAAGGGGCTAGCGCGAAGTTGCGGCTAACCCCTTGATATGATTGGCGCGCCCGGAGAGATTC
>DDIS01000130.1:1096-7495 GCA_002338615.1 Proteobacteria bacterium UBA1844
TCGTAGCCAGGTACTCTATCCAGCTGAGCTACGGGCGCGTTGCTGCTTCTTTGGCAGGGGCCAACTTCGATCCCATGCATCGATTGGTCGCGGCGCACGATAACAGGCGCGGCTGATTCGTGCCACTGGGAATCGAGGCTTCTATTGGTGAACCTGGATGCTTTGCCCGGTTGTCACGTTGATCATGCTGCTGCTGCCACCGCCCGGAAAGTCGATACGTACGTCCACGCTGGCCCGGTTCCCAACGCCGATTGTTACGTTTGGATCGCTTTGCGACAGATAGCCGTCCTGGCTGCGAATTTCCCGCCAGCTGATCAAGGCACCCGGGTTATTCAACTGTCCTGCCGCATAGACATAAATTCGCGCGCCGAATGCACCAGCCTGGCCGTTGCTGAGTGTCAATGCAAACCGGATCGATCGATTGGGACCACTGTAGTTGTTGCGTACCAAAACATTGTACGAATCGGCCTGCGCGTAGAAGAAATCGTCATCGCCATCGTTATCGATATCGGCAAAGGCGACGGATCGTGGGTCGTCCACCTGCGCCAGGGGGAACGCCGGGCCCGGCGAGAAGTTGCCTGCGCCGTCGTTCAGGTAAACGAATCCGGCACCCGGAAAGACGAGGTCGACATCGCCATCGAGATCCAGATCGCTAAAGCCGCCCATGTAAGGTATTTCGGGGCCAAGCAAAGCCGCTTTGAAAGTAAACGTCCCGTTACCATTTGACAGGTAGAGCCGATCATCCAGCAGCATGTCGAGATTACGGTCGTTGTTGACATCGGCGAAACTGATTCCATCGCCTGCCTGGTCATGGATGCCAATATTCGATGGGGCCACTATCTCGAAGCCCGTGCCGGAAATGTTCTTCAATATAACAATGTCGCCAGTCCTGTTGGCCGCAAACAGGTCCACGTCGCCATCGTTGTCATAGTCCACTGCAGTGACGCCCTGCCCGGCCGGCGCGCTGAAAATCGGCTCCATATTGATGGTCGTGAACGTACCATTGCCATTATTCCTGTAAATCTCATTACGTTCGCCAGCGGGATCATTGGTACCCTTGTAGCCATTTATTGCGACTATATCCAGGTCACCATCCGAATCCATATCGAACGCGACGACGCCACGAGTCGGCCAGCTTCGAACGGGTAGCCCCGCTGCGCCGGTATTGTCAATGAACGCGCCGCTGCCGTTATTTTTGTACAAGCGATTCTGCTGGTACGAACCGTTGAATAAGTCGAAGTCTCCGTCATTGTCGAAATCGGCAAAGACGCTGCCGTGGCTGCCTAAATCGGTATTGTCGATTCCGCTTGACGCAGCCTGTTCCGAGAACAAACTACCATTCACGTTGTGATAAAAAAGCTCGGACATAGTGCTGACGCCAGAGTCGTTTCTGGTCACGTACAAATCGCTGAAGCCATCGTTGTCAATATCCGCAAAGTACGATCCGTGACTACCGAACTGCGCCGGCCCGGCAACACTCGCGGTTGCGGTAATCTCTGTAAACGAAAGCACCGGTGCCTGACCGGGTGTCGCTACGACGCGCATGGCCGAGCCCGCTTCGCGACTCCCGAACCAGGCATTCACCCCACCCGGCGCGAGTGCAATGCCGAAGTTCTGTGTCGGGTTCTGCACCAGCTGATTAAACAACGCTGTAATATCGATTCTGATCGTGCGACCTGCATCTGCAGAGCTAATTGAGAACAGCGTGGACGCCGCGGCAAGGCCCGGCTTGTTATTTTCGCTCAGACCGTATTCAGTCCAGTTGCCTAGTACCCGGTGTACCGTGATATCGCCATCGCGAAGTACGGAATCCACATCCAGCTCCAGGTAGGCGGAACCTGCGGTTACGCCAGCCGGGAAAGCGGAGAAATCAAAGCGTGCAAATCCTGTGATGTTTGCCCAGTTCTGTACCCGAACCAGTGCTTCGCTACCGTAGTTCGTGCTCGCCGTATTCGATCGCGTGTAGCTGTCTGCCACAGCAGCGAACTGGAACGTTGACGGCATCGCCGAAACGGTGACGGAAACGCTGTCACTCGCCTGCAACGCGCCGTCGCTCGCCGTCAGTTTAAGCACATACACGCCCGTCGCGCTAAAACTCGCTGACGACTGAACATTGTTGCTGTCGCCAAATGTAACACTGCCGGGGCCTGACACTTTGCTCCAGGTAGTCGCCACTACCGCGGGCGGATTTGGCAAACCATCGTCGCTGACATTGCCACTCATTTGTACTGTTGTACCGATCGACGTACTAAAATCGGCTCCTGCCGATACGATGGGCGCTATATTTGTAGCAGCGCTCGCAACCGATACGACTATTGTGTCACTCGCGGACAATTCGCCATCGCTGGCGACCACGCGCAACTGGTAGCTGCCCGGCGCTCTGAAATGCGCCTGCGTCGATGCAGAGTTCGGGTTATCGAATGTCACCGCGGCCGGGCCGCTAACTGACTGCCAGGTCACGGTGGTCGCAGCAGGCGGATTCGGCAGTCCATCGTCGGTGACCGTGGCCGCGAGATTTGCGGCGGCGGGTAAACTGATGTTCTGGTCAGGGCCTGCATTTACTACGGGTGACGCGTTGACAGCGGGACCGCTTGATTCAGCAACAATACGCATTCCCAAACCGGTTTCCCGGCTCTTGATCCACGCATTCACGGTCTTGGGCGCCAATGCGACACCAAAATTCTGCGCGGGATCCGCCAATAGCTGATTGAAGAGACTGGTAATATCCACACGCAGGACACTGCCAGCGTCTGACTTGTCAATATGGAAAGTATTTGCAACCGCACCAATTGCTGGTTTGTTGTTTTGTGTCAGTGTCTGTTCCTGCCACTGATTCAGCACTTTATGCACGGTGATGTCGCCGTCGAGTCCAACGGCGTCGATATTCAACTCAAGATATGCCGACGCGGCGGTAACGCCGACCGGAAATGTCGTTAAGTCGAATTTGGCGAAGCCCGTGAGATCTGCCCACTTTTGCACCCGAACAATGGATTCGTCGCCGAAATTGCTGTCGGGGCGATTTTTCTGCGTGGTACTGTCGCCCAAGCTTGGAAACTCATACTGCGTAGGGTCGACCGGACCTGTTCCGGATTCCGTCGTCTCTATCACCAGCCGGGGCCGGTACGCCGGATTGGCATGCTCACGCGATGCAAAATTCATGACGTAGCGCAATGATTCGTCGTTGGCCTTGAGCAGCAGCCCCTGGTTTGAGCCTGGATTCGCGATCCACGTGCGGACCAGGTCTACAAGCTCATGGCTGCTAAGAATCGTTTTGTTACCAACGCCATTGGTCGGTCGCGATGTAAACAATGGACTCGACGCACGGTCTGAAGTCGAAGGGTTGCCATTCGCGAGGCTTGCTCCCGGGGCACCCCAGGCTTGCGGGCTCTGGCGAACCAGCCAGCTAACCTCGCCCGCCGCCGGAGGCTCCGTGATACCTTGGCCCTCACCCCAGGGTTTGTACAATCGATAGCCCGAGTTCAGCACAGAAACGGGCTGGTTGTGGTCCGGGCCGTCGTGTTGCCAGCCAGTCAGCTCGATCCATGCATTAACCACGTCACCCGCGTTGCTGAGCGCACTCGTGTCGAACTTGAGCAGGCTTCGGTAAATTTCATCCGTGGGGTTACCGGCCGGCCGTCGACCGGTACGCAGCACGTCCTGCGCACCCTGGTTCCAGTTGTGGATCGCATTTTGCGGATTGCTGCCGCTGCCGCGGATATCCGCATCGCGCGTTCCATTGTAGCCGGACACGCCATCCTGCATCACGCTCAGGACCCTGGCACTCGTATCGCCAACGGTGAACTGGGTAGGCGTTGACCATCCGGACCAGCTGCCATTCTCGTTACGTTGCCGGCCACGCCAGTAATAGCTCTGCAACTTTGCCAGGTTCGCATTGCTGCGATGGCTGCAGACGTCGTTGTCCTGGGTTCCGGAATCGTAATCACGCGACGCGAAATTGGTAGTTTTGGCAATCTGGTACTGCGCGGCAACGACAATGCCACTGGTGCAGGTCAAATCCAGTGTCGGGTTGGCCGATTCATTCACGGCTCCGCTTTGCGGAAAGCGATTGGCCGGCGTCGGCGTGGCGACCAGTGTTGAGGTTTCTATCAACATACCCTGGCCCGATTCACGACTCTTCGCCCACAGGTTGACAACCATTGGCGAAAGCGCGAGGCCATGATTCGAACCGGGGTTCGCGAGCCAGTTGTTGACCAGCGGCGTGATGTCTACGGACAAGGTAGTCCCGTTATCCGCCGAAGTCGTGAAAAAGACGGCGACAGGTACCGCCGCGAGGTCGGGCCGATTGCTGTGCGTCAATGATGTCTCGGTCCAGCCTTCATCGACTTGAAATACTTCAATGTCACCCGCCCGATCGACCGTATCGACGGGGATCTTCAATATAGCAACATCAACACTACTCTGCCCGACCCCCGACAAGTCGAAGCGGGCGAAACCCGTAATATTGGACCACTTTTGTACGCGTACGGTGTCGTCAGTACCAAAATTACGATCCGCTTCACTGGCTTTTGTGTACGTATCGGCGACGACGGGCAAGGACGCTGCATTGGCGATATCGACATGCCCCGCGATCGTTAGTATCAGCGACAAAACGAGCAAATGGCGAAAATGTTCTAACCGAGGGAATTGCACAAATTATTCTTATTTGGCTCGCAATAAACACGAGATAATGGACTTCAGGTGCTGCGATTCTGCGCCTTTCACCCGAGAAATCAACGGCTGGCCCAGGCCGCAGCCCGTTAACCGATTCGGGAAAATAATTCCTTTTTAATCAAATAGATCGGCAAGTGCCCATTATCGAGCGTCGCAACAATTTAACTTAACGCAATATCCTCCCGCTTGCAGTAAACTCCGCACTCAGTCCCTTGACTACGTACAAATTCGGCGCAAAATACGCGACCCCTTTTCATGTCGAATGCAGGAAATTCCTTGTCCAAAACCATTTGTGTGGTCGGTAATTTTTCCGGGCGCAATGCCGGGGATGCCGCAATACTCGGGGGACTGCTCAAAGAAGTCTCAAAGCGGTTTCCGACGGCCCGATTTCTTGTTCCAACCATCAAGCCCGAATTTGTTCGTCGGCACTATGCCAAATACAACGTCGAACCTGTCGGCCTCATGCCGTGGCACCTGAGTATCAAAATTTTCGGCTGGCCGATTCTGCGCAGTATTTACAAGTCAGACATCGTCCTTGTGACTGACGCCATCCTGTTTGACAAGAAGCTCTTCAATCCGTTATTCAATTATCTCTCCACGTTGGCATTGGTATTGCCGTGGGCAAAGGCGCGCGGCAAGCCCGTACTGTTATACAACGTCAATCTCGGCCCAATCAGGACTCGGGCTGGTCGCTGGTGCATGCGGCGCGTACTCGCATCGGCTGATGAAATAATCATTCGCGACCGGGAGTCTTACAACGCACTGCCCGAAGGATTCCCGCGCGAACGCATTCAGGAGGGGGCCGACTGTGCATTGAATATTGATGCCAGTAGCCTTGAGCGAACCAACGAAATAATCGCCAACGAGGGAATAGCACCCAACAACGCACCGTTTATGACGATGACGATCAACAGCTACCTAGGGTCCTTTCTGGAAGGACCACAGCGCAATATCAGCAAGGATCGCTTCCTGGAAATAGTTGCCAACGCGACAAATATTGTGTTGAAGAAGCTTCCTGTCATGCTAACGCTTGTTGTCACACAGGTGATGGACTTGTCAATTAATACGGAATTGATGTCCCGCGTCGATCAGCGCGACCGTGTTCGCCTCATTTCGAATATTGATTACACCTACAATGACCTGGCGGGCGTCTTTTCGCGCGCAGAGCTGCATGTCGGCGCGCGAACTCATTCGTTGATTTTAGCGTCAAAAATGTTGACTCCCGTGGTCGGCATACTTGTGACGCCGAAGAATCGCGGTTACATGGAATCGATTGAGCAGCATGCGCGCATGGTTGATCTCGACGACATGGAATCGACTCTTCTTGCGAAAATCATGAGCACCTGGGAACAGCGCACTGAAATTCGCCAGGAACTGGCGGACATCGTACCTGCGCAGGCCGCCAAAGCGCGGGCAAGCGCGCAATGTCTCGACAAGTACATGCACAGTTGACTGACTCGTCGGCGCATTTGTCGCGCAGACTCGTATTTTGCGACCTGGGCGGGCCGGTTCGATCGCAGGCGAAGATGCATCGCCGATGACGGACAAGTGGAAACTCGCCATCAAAATAATGATCAGCATTGCGCTGGTCATTTATGCGATTTCTCGCGCGGACCTGCTTGCCGCGGCGCGCCTGCTTCCGGATGCGCGGTGGCTCCCGCTCATCGCAATGCTCGCCCTCAATTTCCTGTCACGCCTGCTCTCGGCCTACCGCTGGTATCGGCTTTT
>DDIS01000130.1:7609-11253 GCA_002338615.1 Proteobacteria bacterium UBA1844
TTGTCAAGCCTGTACAGCCAGAGCTCCGCTACCTGCCCTTCGTCAAAATTACGCTGAGTAGCAGCTTTTACGGGCAATTCCTGCCTGGCGGCGGCGTTGAAACGCTGCAAATTCTTGGTTTGGCCAGCAAGCACTCCAAGATCTCAACCGCAACGGCATCGGTATTTGCCGACCGTGCACTGGGCCTGATCACGACGAGCCTTTTTCTGATCGTTGGTCTGTCGCTAACCCACCAGCTTGATGGTCCCAACCTTCTGCCTCTTGCGGTGCTGGCATGCGCCGCGCTTAGCCTGGTGTTGCTGCTCCTGGTAAACCGGGACGTACGCACCCTACTCTTTCGCATCTTGCCGCGGCGCGTGCGCAGTGGCCTGATCCCATGGCTGGATGCGAAGCTGATGTACTTCGATACATTCCGTGAACGCCCCCGCTTCCTGCTCGATTCCGCCTTGCTTGCAGCGCTGATGCAAATCTTGCGCATCTTCCTTTTTTACTTCGGTGCAGTTTCCCTCGTTGACTCTGTGCCACTGATGGTGCTTTTTCTTGCGGTGCCAACAATTCTATTCTTGCTGGTGCTGCCAATTTCCGTGGGCGGCATTGGTGTCCGGGAAAGCACGCTGGTGTTCTTCTTCGCGATGTACGGCCTCGATGAATCCGTTGCTCTGGCGCTCGCAATCCTCGTCTACGCCGGCAATATCATTGTCGCCAGTCCGGGCGCATGGTTTGGATTACAGTTATTCAGGCAAAGGGCTCCGCGCATGCGTGAGTAAGAGGCGATGATTCGGGCGATGTCGCCGAAAGGCGTTGCGAGCGCGATGAAAAGCGGCTTTTGTGGTATAGAGAAAGCCACAAAGATAAGGCTCGACGCAAATGACCAACGGTATTGACCCTTGATGAGACGACTTACGCCAGAGCTGTTGTCCCGGATGGCCGGCAGCGTATCCGCTGAAGACCGCGATGAAATGGCTATTCCCAGTTACCTGCACCGGAACCCTGCGATGCGCTGGATGGCGTGGCGGCGGTTGGAAGTGGTTGCCGATTTTTACCGTCGAATAAACGCTGCAAAAGATTCCGCATCAGGACAGACCGTAATGGATTTTGGCTGTGGCACGGGTGTCCTGTTCGATGAGCTCGGCCAGTCGGCGAACAAGATCTACGGAGTCGATATCGTCCTCGAGCCAGCGCGGATACTGGTCGCGGAGTGGCGCCTGGAGAAAGTAACGCTGCTGAGTCCTGACGAGGCACGATACCGGCTGAAACCAAACAGTCTCGACATTATTGTTGCAGCAGAGGTGCTGGAGCATATTGATCCGGTCGAAAGCACACTAAGATTCTTTCGCGAACGACTCCGAGAAAGCGGCACTCTGCTTGTCAGTCTGCCAACAGAAAGCGCGCTTTATCGACTGGGACGACGCATCGCCGGCTTTCACGGCCATTATCATGAGAGCAACGCAGCGACTATTCACAAACAAATTCTGGCGGCAGGGTTCCGGGCAGTCAGGCTGAAAAAAATTCCAGCTCCCGGACCACTGGCCATTTACTGGGTAATTGCTTACCAACCCGTCTAGCCCGGATATCGAGAGACCATTGAAATCGCCGGTACCCGAAAATAATTCACGGTCAACTCTTTCCAGCCTGTACGGAATCGTCAGGATCGTATTGCTCGCCGGGATCTTCGCGTATCTTGGTTGGCAGATTTACCTTGGTCGCGAGACCCTGGCTGCGCTGGATCTGCACTGGAACGGACTCGAACTTGCGGCTGGATTTCTTTCTGCTTTGGTGGCCTACCAGTGCCTCCCTGGCGCCTGGATGCTCATGTTGCACCGGGCCGGCTATTTTCGAAAGAAGCACGTCGGTGATTACGTACGTATCTGGTGGGTGTCCTTTTTATACCGCTACGTGCCCGGTAAAGTGCTATTGCTGGTGGAGAGGACCCGGATGGGTGTTGCCGTCGAAATTCCTGCGGCGGCAGGAGCAACCCTCACGATTATTGAAACGCTACTCGCAATCGTCGCGGGCAGCATTGTGTCCTTTCTCGCAGTCGCGTTCTACGCAGAGCTCGACCATCGCCTGCAAATTGGTGTCGTGACCATCATAGTGGTAGCAATTTTGCTGGTACCAATTGTATTTCGTCGCATAAGTGATCTTCGCGCCATCAAAGAAAAGTATCCTTCACTCGGCTCGGTTGCGTTCAGTCATGTGGAACTAGTCACATTCGTGCTTCCGTATATCGCTCACTACCTGCTGATAGGCCTGTCGTTCTTCCTTGTCTCACGAAGCGTACACCCGTTCGCATGGGCAGATCTTAGCGGCATGATCGGAATTTATGCCCTGTCCCACGTCGTAAGCTTGATCGCGTTCATTGCACCGGGCGGACTCGGCGTACGCGAGGGCGTTCTCGCCGTTCAGTTGGCCCGGGTATTGCCGGATAGTATTGCGGGAGCGCTGGTGATTGGCGTGCGACTCTGGTTTGTGCTGGTAGAGCTGGCATGTGTGCTAACGGTATTACTGATCTGTCCGATGTCGGACGAATCGAAAAGCCATTCCAACGGGCCTTCCTTCAACAAGTAGTCAAACCAGCACTATTGCTGCAGCGATTTGTGACCTGCCACAAGGAATTATGTAACGTCGGATGATTACATCAAGTTTGTCTTGAGATGTTTCCTGGGAATATCGATCCGTGTCATTTTCTGATAGCCGTGCAAATGTAGCTGCAGGTATCGCTATTGCGGCCTTGTTGACATTGTGCTGGATGATCTATTCCCCGGCCCTGGGTGGGACCTTCCTGTTTGACGATTGGCATAATTTAAGTGGGTTGTCGAAAATCTCGGACTTCAACTCCGCATTGCAGTATGTGCTTTCCGGGACCGCAGGACCGAGTGGTCGTCCATTGGCGCTAGCAACATTTGCATTCCAGGCAGCCCAATGGGGCGGTTCGGCGAGCCCGTTTCTCCAAATCAACATCCTGATCCATCTGCTAAACGGGCTTCTCGTCTACTTGTTCTTCCTGCAATTGGCGCATACACAGCGCGTCAGCAGTGTCGATGCGCAGCTTGTCGCAATTACCGCGGTAGCATTCTGGCTGTTCATGCCCCTCCTGGCCTCTTCGACATTGATGGTCGTTCAGCGAATGGCAACCCTGAGCGCATGTTTCATGCTGGTCGGGCTCAACTGCTACCTTTGGTTCCGCACACGAATCGACCTAAACCCGCACACCGCACTCTTTGCCATGGGATTGACGATTGCTTTCGCAACTTCATTGGCGATACTCGCGAAAGAGAATGGTGCGTTGCTGCCCTCTTTAATTCTCGTGCTCGAATTGACATTGCTGCGGAGACCTGCCGGCATAGACCTCGGAAAATGGCGATCCTGGCAACTGGCCTTCCTTTTGCTACCCACACTTGCAATCGCTACTTTCCTGATACTACAGACGCCCTATAGCCGCGCGATGGTGCTCCAGAAGGACTTTACCGCCTGGGAACGCTTGCTGACAGAAGCACAAATTCTTTGGCAATATCTATTTCATGCAGCGGTCGCCAAGCCATTCGAATTTGGCCCCTTTCATGATGACTACCTGATATCCCGGTCGATACTCGAACCCCTGACATTCCTCGCGATCGCAGCATGGGTGGCGGTGCTGGCAGCCG
>DDIS01000130.1:11369-55659 GCA_002338615.1 Proteobacteria bacterium UBA1844
CCGCCATTAAATGGCGTCGACGATACCCTATTGCTGCCTTTGCCGCTCTCTGGTTTGTCACCGGCCACTTGCTCGAATCGACTACCGTTCCGCTCTACCTGTATTTTGAACATCGAAATTATTTACCCGTTATAGGCCCCATTTTCGCTGCAAGTTTCATGCTTGTGTTACGTACTGGGGCCTATCGAAAAATCGCTCTCGGGTCACTCTCACTCTATTTTGTGGTCACCGTGGGCCTCTTGTACAGCGTGACATCACTATGGGGCAATCCGCAAATGGCGGCTGGCTACTGGCATTTGAATTCACCACGTTCTGCGGATGCAGTCGGCCACCTGGCAAACCGGCAACTATCCAGTATGGGCCCGCAAGTCTCAATGCTGACGCTGAATGAATTTTCAGATCAATACCCTGCTCACGCCTATCTGCGTTTGCCTGCACTCGTGTTGTCATGTGCTAACAAGCCCGCGAGGCCGCACGGCGACGCCGTGGAATCGCTTAAGAATTCGCTTTCCAGGATCAGCTTTGCTCCTGAAGTTGGCCCAATGCTGGACGACCTGTTGAATGCTGTACACGACAAAGAATGCAATGGCGTGCCCCCGGGTGCTGTAAAGGACATGATCTTGTCAGTGTTCCGAAACCCGAGATACAGCAGCAATACCAGGTACAGCAGCTGGCACCATCAACTGCTGGCTAAGCTTGCGCGAAACTCTGGCGATACAGATGAGGCCGTTCGACAGCTTACTTTGGCGAGATCCATCAGGCCGAGCGATGACCTCAACCTGATGATTGTTTCTTTGCTTATCGGCGATCGACAATTCGACGAAGCACGGCAGTTTCTTCAGGAGGTCAACAATGACTTGTCCTTCAATCCCATTAGACGTGTATCTGGAAAAATCAAGCTGAAAGAACTACGGCAGTATGTCGACCTGGTCGAAAACCAGCATTAATATTTGCGACTAATTCGAAAATCAGGACCCTGAGCCTAGGACTCCGAAATGTTGTCAACGCTGTCTCCAGTTGAGCGTAATCGTCTCATCTGATAAAGCATGCTTTCCTGATTCATTCGTATTCTAACGAGCATGTCTCCGATCAGGCCGGTGACCAAAGTCGAAAACCCCAAGAAGCAAAACGTGCCTCCAACAAAGCCGGCCCAAATATGGGGCGAGAACGCGCCAGTTCTGACATAGTGAATGCCGAGAAAAATAAGCAAAGAAAAGCCGGCTGCGAAACAAACGCAGGCAATCGAGAAAAAGAACCTGAACGGACGGTAAGAGATGAATGCCCGAAGCATAATCTTTAGTGAACGCGCCGCGTAACGGGGGATGTTTGATGCAACACGCGATTTTCCAAACTCCCGAACACCTCGCACTCTTACCGGAATTTCAACGATAGTCAGACCTTTGAATATTAGGTCCAGAAAAGATTCTTGTGTATACGTGAACCCCCCGAACAGGTTCATTCTTAGCAGTGTCTCACGTGAATAGACGCGAAAGCCGCAGGAGACATCGTGAAATCGCTTGCCAGAAAGCAAATGGACGATCATTGCGATGCCCCGGTTCCCCCAGAGCTTCACCCTTGGCATTTTGGGAACCAGCGCCGAATCGAGAAACCTTGACGCGGTGACCATATCGGCCTGACCCTGTAGTACCGGCTTCACAAGTCTCGGAATGTCGACCGGGTCGAATTGCCCGTCGCCATCGATATGCACCATTATGTCTGCTCTCTTGGAAATAGCGATACCGACCGCGTGACGAAATGTCACACCGAGACCTTGTGTTGTTGCATGACTGACCACTTCCGCGCCGGCACCACGAGCTCTCTTCACCGTTTCATCCGTCGAACCATCGTCCATTACCAGGACCTCAACCCGGTCAACCCGGTCGATCTGTTGAGGAATACTTGAGATCACGGAAGCAACAGTGTTCTCCTCGTTGAGGCATGGAATTACAACCAGCAAAAGCTGGGCTCGCCTGAAAGTATTGTCTGATTTCAAAATATTACCTTCCACCGCGAATGCGTTTGTATTGTTGCGATTATAGATTGGTACTCTATGGCCTTGTGGATGCGGTGTGCGCGATTTCGGCCCATGACCCGGGATCAAGCCGCATCGCCTTCAAACGCCTGGATACCTCCTCCAATTGCGCCATGACGAATGTATTTGTCAAATGACGTTCGTCTCTAAATACGACTATCCCCGAGCTCGCCATGGCCGCACAACGCCCGTTCGGGCAGACCAAGTCATTGAGGTCCAGCATCTCAACATTTTTGAACTTCGATGCGGCTTGCGCAAGGTAAGCAGTAACATCGGCGCTCGCGGAACTCTCGAGTACCTGTTCGCATTCTCGCTCGCTATTTTTAAGGCGAAATGAAAATTCGTAAGGTGATTCGATACAGCTGGGTCCATTGAATGTAAGGGATGGCGTGCCCGGTACGAGCACAATTCTGTCAGTTGCTCCGGCGAGTGTCCGGAGCACGCTTTGCACCCCGTCTGTCCACTCTTGTGCAGTAAACTCGTAGTGCGAGGAACTGCCAACAAAAATCACTTCCGGCCTGATGTTGCGAAGATATTCAAGCGCATTTCTGCGCCATTCCGTGCAAGTATCGTAGGTGCCCCCTACCCGGTCGTAGTAGTATTCCTGCTCTACTATTGCGCACCCTGATTTGGTAATAACCGCCACGCGCCATTCCGGCGATGCATAGATTTCCGGTAGCAAGGAGATCCACTGGGCGCCTATGCTGTCGCCGAGCAGAATAGCTGTTTTTTTACCGTCGTTCGCACCGATGAAACAAGGCTCGACCTCGGCACTTGAATACCACGTATCGCATCGCATTCCGCGCTTGTATATTGCCGGCATATCAACTCTTGGATCGTAATTGCTGCGGCCAGCGGAGGCCCCTGTCTCTGCGTCCAAGCCCAGTTTTGCACCCTGGACGGCAACGATCAGGATTGACATCGCAAGCAGCGAACTTGTGAGCGTGCGCAGTGGTACAGGGGTACTGTACCGACCTTTCCAAAACGGCAATTCTATAAATCGATAGCTAAAGACTGACACCAGGAGCGTGACAGCCACCAACATCAACCCACCTGCCAAACCGCGGCTAAAGCCGTAAGAGCCTCCAAATATAATGATTGGCCAATGCCAGAGATACACTGAGTATGAGCGATCGCCCAACCAGACCAGCGGAGAGCAACGAAGCAGTGGGCCAACGACTGGACTCCTGGCTACGTCACCTGCCGCTATTACACAAGCCGCGCCAATCGTCGGGAAAAGTGCGTACAGGCCTGGATATTTCGTGCTTGGCTCGAGCACAATCGCGCTACCGAAAATGAGCGCCAGTCCAACGATACCGACGAATTCTGTGTACCCTGCCGAACTTTTGCATGGATGCTGTTTGGCCAACGTCCCGAACGAAAGTGTGCGTGAGATAAAAACCAATGCGCCCATCGCAAACTGCCAGCCTCGCGATGGCATCATGTAGAAGCTGATTAAAGGTGCGACTTGGGTCCAGCGAATACTGATGGCCAGGCTGCATACGAAAATCACCAACAAAAATCCTACGAGTCGTCCATTGTCGACACTGAACCTGCGATTGTTGGCTGCGAGAATCATCGCGATCGAAATAAGTCCCGGCCAGACCAGGTAGAACTGTTCTTCAACACCAAGAGACCAGGTATGTAAAAACAAATCCTTCGCGGTAAGAGCATTGAAATAATCAAACTCCGACAACGCAAAGAAAAAATTACTCATCCAGGTTGCTGAATAAACAGCAGACCCGGTTTGCATGCGGACTTCATAAGACGAAAGCAATAGCATTGCGAGTAGCATCACGGCAAAGATCATTGCCAGTAAAGCAGGAAGCAAGCGTCGCAATCGGCGAGCCAGAAATCGCGGATATCTTATACGACCGGTCGATAGCCACTCGTTCATGAGCAGGCCGGTAATCAGGTACCCCGACAGGACGAAAAAAACATCAACCCCAATAAAGCCGCCGGCAAATCCTGGTACGTGACTATGGGCCAGAATTACCAGGCCAATTGCTATGGCCCTCAGCCCCTGGACATCCGGGCGATATGAAAGATCGATCCGCAGTTTCATGGTTCCCGAATTTGTCGCCTGCCTGGCGAGGTCCTGACGTACAGATTATGACAAGCAAAATAGCATTGCTCATCTGACTTTTCTGTGACACATCTGACAGTATTCTGGCTTCGCCATGCCTGATCGGGCTCGCGGCAGGCGCCAGGCGACTCGCTTTCTACCGATTAACTAGCCTGTGCCATTGACGTCGCCGGCTCTACCAGAAACGTCTTTACGCCATTCGGCCAACTTATGCTCCACCAGTTGCATTTCGTACAAATCGTCTGCTTGCCAGGACAGGCCGAGAGTACTCGCCAGCGCCAGCATGTCTTCGGCATCGCTATACCGCTTTTGCCTGATCAAAATTTTTGCGGCACCAAGGTACAGTCGTACTCGAGCAGGCATCGAAAATATTGCTGCGTCGATCGTTGCCAGCGCCTCTTGCAATTCTTCTTTCGACGCATAGTAGTTTGCTACACCCAAAAAAATTGTTTCAGCGAGATCATACCGCACAATTCTCGTGTTCAGTTCCAGTTCCATTGCCTGCCCCAGCATCGCCCGGGCATCTGCGGGTCGTCCGTTACGAGCCAGAACATCGGCGGCCCTGTAGGTTGGCACGGCTGATGCAGCGGACAGTGCCTGCGCTTCGAGGTATGCTGCAACCGATTCGTCGACCGCACCTATCGAATCCAACAGTTTCGCTTTTGAAAAAAGCATTAGCACCAGGTCGACATCGGGTCGCGACTTCGCCGCGCCCAATGCATCAATTGTCGAAATTAATACCTGTGGCGAAAGCTTGCAACGCCTAGCAACGACTTCGTCGACGAGCGAACCGATCGCAGATACGCCAAAAGCTGCGATCGTGCGCGGCGGATCTCCGGCAATTACTGTCAACGCTTCTTCATCAACCAAGCGTCCCTCTTTGCAATCCACGAACGCGCGCTGCAAAAGTGCAGCAGGAGTGTCAGGTAGTTTCTTTTGGTACTCTCGGGCTATTGCGAATTCTCCCGCCGCAGCATACAAGTTCGTATAAAACACGTTCAACCTTTGCGAATCCGGGTGCGCCTTGTATGCGTACTCATAAAGACTTGCAGGAGTAGACCACGTATTCGCCCGCTGCCAGGTGAGAATTGCCACGCAGCTTATTCCAATGAACGCGGCGGCGGCTGTGGTCTTCCAATCATCGGCAAGCGTCGCAACGATTGCAAAAATTGCCAGAAAAATTCCGAATGATCCAATGTAATTTCGATGTTCAAACATCAATTCCAGGCCGAATATGCTGGACTCCATAGCATGAGATATGAAGAAGAACAGGATGCCAAAGCTAACAAGCGGCAGTTTGCGCCTGAATACGACTGCACTGCTCACAAACGCCACAATTAGTATCGCGGAAATAAAAGTCGTTATTGGCGAAAACAGGCCGGTAGACAGCGTGAAGTCATCGTGGAAAAAGCCCATTCGCAGCTGGATCGGCACCAGCAACTGGGAGAGGTAGACCACAAGTACCCGGAACTGCGTCAACACCCTTTCCAGCAGGGTGAAATCCCGGAAAGCGTAGCCTTTCAAAACGATATCCGAAAAATTGACCAGAACCACGAGAGCCGCTGCAACATAAGCAACCAACAGAGCTGCGTGAATAACTTTGAGTGATTTCTGTGCCGGTTTCGGTGCGGCGAACTGAAATATGATGAACTCCATCAGGCTGCAATAGACCGGGAACAGCACACCGCTTTCTTTGCTAAAGGCCGCCAGCGGGAAGAAGACGCCAAAGCCGATACCGATATACAGCCAGCCGCGAATAGCTGAGCGTTCCAGTTCAAGCCTGCCTTTCGTATAGGCGACCAAACCTGCAAACACGAACAGCGTCGACAGTTCGGTCATGCGTTGCACCGTGTACAAGACAGTACTGACCTGCAGCGGGTGCAAAAGCCACAGCGCGGCAACGACAAGACCTGCAAACCAGGGATCTACTGCACTATGCCGAGGTAGCGCCTTCACAAGCAAAGCGGTCAGCCAGAAAACCAGCAAGCCACTGATGAGGTGAAACATTACGTTGCCATATTTCCACCACCAGGTATCAGGACCGTGTGCAATTGCGTCGAGGATAAACGTCGCCATGGAAACGGGCCTGCCCAGCGGACCGCTCGAACTGATAATGTAATTTCTGAACAAAACGCCGGGATCCAACGCACTCTGCGCGATCAACCCGTTCAATTGCGGGAGATCATCTAGCAGCAGTGGGCCCGACAAGCCCGACCAATAGACAACTAGCGTAAGCACGAGAACCAGCGCGAACAGAAGCATTGCAAGCACATTGGCCGGCATTACTCTTGACACGCTACTGGACTGCACAGAATCGAATCGGTTTCGCGCTGTCATTGGATAGAGGATTCCCCGCGGTCCCGAGCCACGAAAGCGGCCCCTGCGACTATTGTTAAACGAGGCAGAATATCAAAATCGGTACGATCGATACGGGCTCATCGTGCGAGAACCGCAGTGCGGCACAGATCCGGGGCCCTCGGCGCACTTGCGAAAAGAGCTGCGCCCGGAAACTCGCTCATAATTTGTGAAATTGACATTGTAAAGTTTTTTCTGTGAATTTTTCGTTGTTTAGCATCTAAGATTTGCTCCTAGCCACTCTGCGCAGCGAGCACTGCCGACAACGACGTCAGGAGTACCAATGTCGAACTATACAGATGACCTGAATCATGCCGCCCACCTGATCGGCAACCACGGCGGTGCGTGGGATTCCATCAGCCCCGAATCCGTTGCCCGCATGAAAGCGCAGAACCGCTTCACGACCGGGCTGGATATCGCGAAATACACGGCCAGGATCATGCGCGACGATATGGCCCGCTACGATGCAGACCCTTCCCGGTATACACAGTCATTGGGGTGCTGGCATGGATTTATTGGCCAGCAAAAGATGATCTCCATAAAGAAACACTTCAACAGCACTGAGGGGCGCTACCTGTACCTGTCCGGCTGGATGGTCGCCGCGCTTCGCTCGGAATTCGGCCCGCTGCCGGACCAGTCCATGCATGAGAAAACCTCGGTCGCCGCCCTGATCGAAGAGTTGTACACATTCCTGCGCCAGGCGGATGCACGCGAGCTTGGCGTGTTGTTTCGCAACCTGGATGCTGCCCGGGATGCAGGCGATGCCGTCAGGGAGCAGGCAATCAAGAAATCAATCGACAATTTCCAGACGCATGTTGTGCCGATTATCGCAGACATTGATGCAGGGTTTGGTAATGCAGAAGCAACCTACCTGCTCGCAAAGAAAATGATTGAGGCCGGCGCGTGCTGTATCCAGATCGAAAACCAGGTGTCCGATGAAAAGCAATGCGGCCACCAGGACGGAAAGGTCACGGTTCCACATGATGATTTCCTCGCGAAGATACGAGCCGTGCGTTATGCGTTTCTTGAGTTGGGTGTCGACGACGGCGTGATCGTCGCGCGCACGGATTCTCTTGGCGCGGGCCTCACGAAACAGATTGCCGTTACGGAAGTACCGGGTGATCTGGGCGATCAATACAACTCGTTTCTTGATGTTGAAGAAGTCGCTACTGATGAATTGAACAATGGCGATGTTGTTATCAACCGGGCCGGCACGCTGGTTCGTCCAAAGCGGCTAGCCAGCAACCTGTTCCAGTTTCGGCCCGGCACCGGCGAAGACCGCGTTGTGCTGGATTGCATTACGTCCCTGCAGCACGGTGCGGACCTGTTGTGGATTGAAACGGAAAAGCCCCACATTGGGCAGATTGGCGGCATGGTTAGCCGTATTCGCAAAGTCATACCGAATGCAAAGCTGGTGTACAACAACAGCCCGTCTTTCAACTGGACCCTGAACTTTCGTCAACAGGTATTCGATGCCTGGTCGGCCGAGGGCAAGGACGTTTCAGCTTACAGCCGCGACCACCTGATGAGCGCTGAATACGACGACACCGAGTTGTCAGAAACGGCAGATGAACGCATCCGTACATTCCAGGCGGATGCGGCGAGAGAAGCTGGCATTTTTCATCACCTGATTACCTTGCCAACTTACCACACGGCCGCGCTGTCGACGGATGAACTCGCCAGGGAATACTTTGGTGACAGCGGCATGCTCGGTTACGTGCGCGGCGTGCAACGAAAAGAAATTCGTCAGGGCATCGCCTGCGTAAAACACCAGAACATGTCCGGCTCGGACATCGGCGACGATCACAAAGGGTACTTTTCCGGGGATGCAGCGCTCAAAGCATCGGGTGAGGGCAACACGATGAACCAGTTTTCCTGAGAATTTTGCAGACTCGCTTGCTGTCGAAGTGGATCAGCCCTAAGTCTGCAAGACTGCGGCCGACAGGCTGCTAGTGCGAGGAATCGGGATAAATCGTTTTCCAGTCGTTTTTCATGTCGACGACAAGCCAACCACGCTTGCCGGCTTCATCGAGGGCCGCGTCGAGCCTACCCATGTGGGAGTCGCGATCGTAGGCGAACTCCCGCTCAGCGTCGGTATGGTGGACGATGAGCCCGAATCGCGGTGTTGTGTCCGACGCATTGCGCGCAATAGTTGTGTATTGCAGCATCTGCAAATCACCATCCGAATTCCCGCCGGCAACCAGAGGCCTGCGCCCGATATGGCGATAAATCCCAATCGGCTTGCCGGCCTTGTCATCGACGAGCACGAGCTTCGGCACCTTCACGATGGTGGGAATACCATCACGCATCTCGAACGTCGCATCGATCTCTGAGCCTACCACTTGCTCCGGGGGCACGCCGTACACTCGTTCGGCAAACACGCGCATGAAATCGATACCGCCGCCCGACACGAGGAAAGTCTTGAAGTCATTGGCGCGCAGGTAATCCAGGAGTTCGAGCATTGGCTGAAAAACCATTTCGTCGTAGCGTTTGCCAGTCGTGGGGTGCCTGGCCGTTTCAAGCCACCTGGCGACAGAGTCCGCAAACTCCTCCGCCGTCATGTTCGCATGCGACGCTGCTATGACCTTGGCGAGACCTTGCTTGCCGGTCGCCATCAGACCCTTCATATCACCGGCGATGACACTCTTGAAGGGTTCCGTGGTTTTCCACTCCGGGTGCTTGGGAGCCATTGCGCGAACGCGGTCGAGTGCGAACAAACCCTGGAAATACACGGGTTGCTCGCTCCAAAGCGTGCCGTCATTATCGAAGACGGCGATGCGTTCCTCGGCCGCTACGAAATCCGCTGAATCTTTGGCCGTTACGCGATCGACGAACTTGATCACGGCGGTTTTGGCGCCCGTATTGTTCCACGAGGGCAGCGGATCGTTTTGTGCCATGGCTACCTGGAGAAGGGCCACGCTTGCCACAAGGGAAAGCGTGATGGATAGCAAGTACCTCTGAGGACGCATGTTCATGACCTAAATCGTTTGCAGTTTCTGGTGAGCCTTGGCTGCGTTTCCGTTTCGAAGAGCAGGTTCCCGGCGTGCAATGCACGCCGGGACCTCAGTGAAACTCCGTTAATCAGACCCTGGGAGGGTTTCAGTTGCCTGTCGGTAGCGGCAGATTGAAGCCTTCTTTCTGCAGCGCATCACGCACGTACTTGAAGCGTTGGTAATCGGTCAGCGTAATCGGACCAGTGTAAACCTCACTCTGGAGTTTGCGCGGCGGATATTCCATATAGGTTTTCATCTTGTCTTTGATGGCATCGTTGATCGTTACGAGGGTCCAGGTTCGCTCTGTGTAATTATTCATGAAAATATCGTAGCGTTCCTGCGGATCAGCCCAAAGATCGAATACCTGCGGCACTGTCGCCACATACTTCTCGGCGCCCTTCCAGCCGAGGTTCGTGTCGACAGCAAGGCCTCCCGTCTGCGCACCGTCATCACCGCGCAGGTTAAACACGGCTTTGTAATTGCCCACGCGCGCAGCGCCAGGTGTCAGCTCGTTCTCGGTGAAGTAGAACCAGGCTTTGCGGTCAGACTTTCCGGTCCCGAATAATACCGGCGACATGTCGTAACTGTCGAAGATGATTGGCTTGTTTTCGCGGTCTTTGGTCGGCAGTTTTATATCGGCCACTTCGGCGAAGGTTGCCATCAGGTCAAGGCCGCCGACAATATCGTGATTTTTGGCGCCGGCCTTGATCTTGCCGGGCATCCAGGCGATGGCCGGAACGCGGTTGCCGCCTTCACGGACTGTGCCCTTGGTGCCCCGAAACGGTGTATAGCCCGCGTCGGGATAGACATCCTGCCATGCACCATTGTCGGTCGTGTAGAACACGAGCGTGTTCTTGTCGAGGCCGAGTTCGCGCAGCTTGTCCATGATGGCGCCGATACGCGAATCAAGTTCCACCACGGAGTCCGCATACTTCGACTTCGAGAGCGACTTGTGCTCGAATTCCGGGTCCGGCATGTTCGGCTGGTGAACTTTCATGAAGTTCACATTGATAAAAAACGGTGCGTTCGACTTGGATGCGTCTTCGAGGAACTCGATCGCCGCATCCTGCACGTAGCCGTCGAAATATGGAATGCCGACGACGCCGTTCGGGTAGTCAGCGGTCTTCGCGTTCGGCGTATTGACGTACTGGCCGTTGATCGCGAAGTCCTCGGTGGGCTTTTCGCCCGCATTTCCGGACAGTGCGCCTTTTGTCACTTTCTTGAACATCGCACGCAATTCGGGGTCCATGTCCGGAAACCAGGTCGGATCGGCGTAGGTATAGGCGTTCAGGTGATACAGGCCCGCGTACTTCATGATGTCGTAACCCTGCGCATTGGGCAGCGCATAATCGGACTCGCCAAGGTGCCACTTGCCGGTGAAGTAGGTCTTGTAGCCCGCGGTCTTGAGAACAGACGCAAGGGTCCATTCTGCGGCCGGCAAGCCGCCGCCCTGACCCTGGAAAGAGACCGTTGTCATGCCGCTGCGGTTGGGTATCCGTCCCGTCTGCATTGCCGCTCGGCCGGGCGTACAGCTAGGCTGGGCATAGAACGAGAAAAAGGTCATGCCTTCAGCGGCCATGCGATCGATATTCGGTGTTGGCATGCCGCGACCTTCGCCGCCGCCATAGGGTCCGAGATCCCCGTAACCGGTATCGTCCGAAATAATGAGCAGAATGTTCGGCTTGGACTGTTGCGCCAGCGTCGGCATCGACAGCAAACCCAGCACCAGCGCTGCCAGGAACATGGGAATTATTTTCATTTTTATCGCCTTCTTGGGTTATTTGGCCAGAACCCTATGACCAATTTTTTTCGCATGTGAATTTAAGCCGGGTAGATAGTTCCCATGGCGTCCAGAACTATGCCTGTTTGGCTCATCACGTTGTTCGGTGGATTTCAGCTCGACCATTCCGGTCGAAAAATTATAATACTTGTACTGATCCGCCGCTAATTTTACGAACTTGCGACGATACACCGCTATCCACTTTTGGCAAAATGCACACATTCCTGGATGGAGCGGCGCCAAACAACTGTTTGCATGTTGCATGCCGCCTGACACTGGATATCGGAGAAGGGTGATTTCTTTCACTTCCGCAACAGTGTTTCAGAGGGCAACTCGCCGAACATTTTCCGATAGGCTGCCGAGGTGCGACCGAAATGTGTCAAGCCGCATTGCAGACTGGCATCAGTAATTTCAGTGATTGACTGATCGTGCAATAGAAGCTCACGTAAGGCGCGCAGCCGACGAACACTCAGATAATGTTTCGGCGTGACACCGTATGTACGTCGGAACGCACTTTGCAGTTCCTTGTAACTGCATCGGTTCGCACAACAGATTTCGATAATACGTAGCGGCTGCGACAGCTGATCACTCATGTAACGGGCCACGCGTCTCGCCAGTCGGTATGACCCAGCGCGTGTTTCCAAGTCCATTTTTCGGGTCTTGCGCGAGGGCGCATCAAATGTCGCGAACAACGCTGCGATGCCGAAATCTTCAAACTGGCGTATCGCATGTGCAGTCGCGTACGCAGGTGGTACCGCGGTCGCATTCGCAGTCAGCTTTGCAGCGTTCTGCCAGGCCGAGCTACTACGTTGCAGTAAGTTCAATTCCCCAAGCAATACTTCGTTGAAGGCCATTCTCAGTTTGTTGTCCAACCCCCTGGCCGCAAACCCCTGTGCCGGGACCCTCCAGCCCAGGGCGCACAAGTCCGCACGCGACAGCTGCATCGATACCCAGGCGCAGTTCTCCGGAAGTGCCGCAACCAGATCATGTCCCTCGGTATAAGTGACCATGGTCGACGGTGCCAGCTCAATGCCGTTCAACACCGCAACACTGCTTCGGTGCAACACAAACCCCAGGGTTATTGCTTCTTTTGGTAGTGGACCTTCTGCCAGAACAGGCAGGTTATAGCTGCCAAAATCCAGGGCGATAGCATCGTCAGCTACATGTAGTAACTTGCCCCGAAAAGCACCCGGCGCGAGCTGGGTATGATCCAGCGAGCCACCTTGAACGGCCTGGATCATATCCCTGGGGTCGAATCCTTGCAGCGATATTGATTGGATTGAAGGTGCAGACAATGTACTCACCCGGCCTCTTGTTAACGGATTGTTGGAGAGAGGCTCCGGGGCAAGGACCGGACGCGCTCACTCCTCGGCAGCATGCTGGACGAGACGCGTGGGTCAATCTCGCTGATATTCAGCAATTGACAGACCTATATATCGGCATCCGTGCAAGCACCGAAAACGCTGAGCGTCAGACCGTCGACCGAAACAGCAACGGTCAAAATACCGCTGAGCTTCTCGATCGTAAAACTGAATGCCCGATTCGCCTCGATACCCTGCAAGTGAATCGCCACGTCGTCCCGCAGCAGGGTTTTGATAGGGGTCGAACGGTTCTCGCCGCTGGCCTTGGTCGTTGATATCGTCTTCTTTTTCAGATCTATGACAACGAACTGAGGAACGTTCATTTCCCAGGGCATGGTTGTCACGCATTCCGCCCCTTCAACGCAAGCCGCCACCTCCGATGCTGAGCACAGTAGCTTGTCGGAGTCGGTAATGTTGTCGGCATGAACTGCACCGGCGCACAGCAATAGAGCAAACGCTTTGAGTGAGTTTCTCATCTGAATCCCCAGGAATTTTCTTATTGTTAGCTTGTTAGCCGTGTACCGCCCGGCACCAATGTTGTCACCGCCACGGCGAGGAACCCATTCTATCGCGGCACTCAAATTGAGTCGAGTCTATTAATTATGTGGGCATCACCACGCGGGAAAAAATGGAGTATTATTCGGATATCAATACTAGCCTTGATCAGAATGGCCAAGAATCCCAAGGGAGAATAAGAATGAAAAGATCTGTCTACGTGCTGATGTCGATTTTTGTCACCTTTGCCGCGACCTCGCCCGCGGCCCACGCACAGGACGAAGGCAAGTCCCTCGCCGCGACGCTGGGCATTTATGCGTTCCCGAAAGACGGCCAGGCCTTGAGTCAGCAATCGAAGGACGAAGCCAGCTGCTACGACTGGTCGGTCAGCAATACGGGGAGTGACCCGTTCGATCTGCAAAAAAAGGGCGAGCAGCAGCAGCAGCAGACGGAGCAACAGATACAGCAGGCTCAGGCAGCCTCCGCGGGTGCGGGAGCGGCGGGAGCCGTCAAAGGGGCCGCAGCCGGCGCGTTGATTGGCGAGATCGCCGGTAACGACGTCGGCAATTCTGCCGCCTGGGGTGCTGCGGTCGTAGGGGTTGCATCACGCCGTCGTGCCCACCGAGCGAGCGAGCACGCCCAGGAGCAGGCTGCGGAACAAGGTGCCGAACAGCAGCAGGCAACAGAAGAGCAAATTGCCGGTTTCAAGAAAGCATTCAGCGCCTGCATGGAAGCCAAGGACTACATCGTCAAGTAACTTCCTGCTCGCGTTAATTTCGCGTTGTAAAGTGTTGCAGGTTCAGTGTGGCGGCCATGCCGCCAGTGGGGGAGAGAAATTTGCGTACGTTGTTTGTAGTGCTTCTAAGCCTGTCAGTGTGCTCGCTTGCCAGGGCCGCCGAAAATGATCAGGACGGTTGGCAATATACGCTCACACCGTACCTGTGGTTGCCGACGATCAGTGCCAACCTGAACTTCCAGCCGCCGGCGGGTGGCGGTGCACCCAGCGTCGATGCGGGCCCCACCGATTGGCTGAAACTTTTGAATGGTGCCGCACTGCTTAGTGGCAGTGTCTCGAATGGGGCATTTTCGCTGCACGGCGACTTTATCTGGCTGAGCCTCGAGTCGGATGATGACAAAGTTGTCGGCGTTCGGGACGGCGTCCATATACCCGTTGATGCCAGTCTCAATCTAAGCACGGAAACGGACTTCGACGGTCTGAGCTGGACGCTTGCGGCTGGCTATATGCTGCAACAAACAGAGCGGTCGAGCGTCGAGATTCTCGGCGGCGTGCGCTATTTCGGCATGGACGTAGAGACCAGCTGGAATCTCGAACTGGACATCGAAAGTCCGAACGGCGGCGTTGCGCTGCCTGCACAAGGCAGCATCGGCGACGAGGTGAAATTATGGGACGGCATCGTTGGCGTCCGCGGGCACGTCGCGATTGGGGATGGCCGCTGGTATGTACCCTACTACCTCGACGTGGGTACCGGTGACACCGACCTCACCTGGCAGGCAATGACCGGGCTTTCCTACAGCTACGGATGGGGCGACCTGATGCTCGTCTACCGGCATCTCGACTACGACGAGGGCGCGGACAAGTTACTGGACAGCCTTGCCCTGTCCGGCCCGGCATTCGGCGCACGATTCCGATTCCAGTAATACCGACGACCCGGTATGTAGGCAGGAACACAACGCCGCGTTTTGTCGAACTAGAGTTCTCATCTTCATCCAGACACCCCAAAAGAAAAAGGGCCCCCGTTGGGGACCCTTTGTCTTTTGGCGCGCCCGGAGAGATTGACTCAGATCGCCTTGGGGCGATCTTCGCCCCTGCGGGGCGCCTGCGGCGTCCAAAACGCTCACGCGTTTTGTCGAACTGGAGTTCTCATCGTCATCCAGACACCCCAAAAGAAAAAGGGCCCCCGTTGGGGACCCTTTGTCTTTTGGCGCGCCCGGAGAGATTCGAACTCCCGACCGCTCGGTTCGTAGCCGAGTACTCTATCCAGCTGAGCTACGGGCGCATTGTTTGGTTGTTGGCAGGGTCAAACCCTGACGGGGGACGGACTATATCTGCTGGCCAGACTCAATAGCAAGTCGTTGGCGGGTCGCTGTGCATGCTACGGGATCTCAGGCTGATCCTGTATTGTTGGCACAGAATCGACCCCTTTCAAATGAAGCCAGCCGCCGCCTGGCGCTCACTCGGAGATCCGCTTATGAGGCCAGTCGTCCTTTTCTTTAGCCTCCTCGCTACAATCTCGGCGGTTGCTGGGGAAACTGCGGCGATAGATCCGTCGCCGGATGTTGCGGAACCCGGCTCCGTGGCCGCGATCGCGAGCGCAACCACCGAAGCACGTTTCCTGAGCCCCTGGGTCGCTTACGAGCCGGCGTCCGACGTAGTTCCTGCGCCGTCCGAGATCCTGGGCCATATTGTCGGTGCCCCCGGTGAGCTGACCCGCTCGGCGCAAATCGTCGACTATGTGCGAAAAATCGCGGCGGCATCCGGGCGCGTGCACGTTGAAACACTGGGAGTTTCCGAGGAAGGCCGCGACATTGTGCTCGCAGTGATCGCGGACGAGCGAGGCATACGCGACCTGGATCGGCTGAAAGCCTCTATGACGGCGCTGGCCGACCCGCGAACGCTGAGTCCGGATGAAGCCGAAGCCGTCATCGCCGACGCGCGCCCGGCGTATTACCTGAACTGCAACCTGCACGCGGACGAATCAGGCAGCGGCGAGATGTGCATGGAACTGATTTACCGCCTCGCGGTGTCCGACCAGCCGATGATCCGCAATATCCGCGAGAACATGCTGGTACTCGTGAATCCGGTATCCGAACCGGACGGTCGCGACAAGGTACGAGACTGGTTCTATCAATACCTGAAAGGTAAGACAGATTTCGACAGCTTGCCGCGCCAGAGCCCGCCGTACTGGAGTCATTACGTCTTTGTCGACATCAATCGTGATGCGCACCAGAAATTGTTCGCCGCAACACGCGCCGTGCACAAGATGTTTTACGACTACCATCCGGTTGTCGTGCACGACTTGCACGAGGCTATTCCGCTGTTACTGACCTGGAACGGTACCGGGCCATACAACCCCCACATGGACCCTATCGTCACGTCACGCTGGCTCGAAATGAGTTTTCATGAGATGACGGCAATGAGTTCGTTGGGCATGCCCGGCGTCTGGACCTGGCGATTCGGCGAAGGCTTCGGCCATCACTATCTCGATTCCGTGGCAATCAATCACAATGCGATCGGGCGCGGTTATGAAACTTTCGGTAATGCCACGGCAGAAACCGTGACGCGCAAACTCGAGGAAAGTGAAACAACGCGCGAATGGTACCGCCCGTGGCCGCCCGACTCGGAATTCCGCTGGTCGATGCGTGACAACGTCAATTACCAGCAAACGGCAGCACTATCGATACTGGACTGGTCTGCCCGTCATGCGGATCAACTGCTCCGCGACTTCTATCGCACCGGCTATAACTCCTGGCAAAAGGGTGTGACGCAGAAACCTTACGCGTACATTGTGCCCGCCGCGCAGTCGGACCGGCTGCGCGTTGCAGAAATGATCAATCGTTTGCGCGATCAGCACATCGAAGTGCGGCAACTCGATGAGGATACCTCGCTTGCAGAGGGTGCGTTCAAGCGCGGTGACTATGTCGTGCAGCTCGACCAGCCTTACCGCAACTACGCGCTCGATGTGCTCGAACCACAGCGTTTTCCGGGAGACGCCGAAGAACTGCCTTACGACGACGTGTCCTGGGCTTTTCCGGTGGGCTTTGCTGTAGCAGCCGTGCGCATCGACGACAAAAAAGTCCGCCAGGCAAATAGCCGATTGCTGATTGCCGATGCGAAGCCAACAGGACGAGTACACGGAAATGGTCCCGTCTACTTGCTTCGCGACACAGGACAGGAAGCCTTGCTCGCCGCTCGCGCACGCCTCAAGGATTTCGCGGTCTCAATCGCCGAGAACGAATTTATCGTCAGCGGCACGAGCTATCCCGCCGGGTCGTGGATTGTCGCGTCCGAGAACGGCGATGCCTTGCGCGAGGCACTGGACACGCTAGGTGAAGAGCTCGCGCTGGATTTTCAATCAGTCCGTTCGCGGCCAAAGGTTGCGCAGCACAATGCAGCGATGCCGCGTATCGGTTTGTGGGTACCGTGGGCGGATACCGACATGATGGGCTGGATCCGCGCGATACTGGACCGGCAAGACATTCCCTATACCTACTTACGCGATGAGGACATACGCGCCGGAGCGCTCGTCGACAAAGTTGACGTGATCGTATACGGCCCATTCTCACGCCTCGATCTCGCCGGACAGATTCACGGCATTGCCGCCACCGAGGGACCGATATCGTTTCGTGCGACGCCCGAGTTTCCAAGTCTCGGCAAGCCGATCGGATCGGACGATATTACGGGTGGCCCGGGCTACGCGGGGCTGGCCGAGGTGCAGCGCTTCGTTGAACAAGGCGGCGTGCTGCTGACGCTGGGTGGCGGCAGTACGCTCGCCCTCGAAGGTGGTCTTGTCAGAGGCGTGCCGCGGGCGGATGACACGAGCGTGTTCACTCCGGGCAGCGAATTGCGCGCGAGCTTTGCGCGACCCGGTCATCCGATCGCTTATGGCTATGCGCCCGAGATCGCGGTGTTCCGTACCAACCTGCCGGTTTACGATCTGCCGCGCCGCTGGCTGACGATGGCGTATTGCACATCCTGTCTCACGGGCCCTGTCGATAAGCGCCGCGTCGTGCTGTCCTGGGGTGGTACGGGCGACATGGTCGTCAGCGGCGGTATGCTGGGTGACGAGCAGCTCAACGGCCATCCCGCAATTCTGGATACGCCGATGGGAAAAGGACATGTCGTCACATTCAATTTCAACGGCATTCATCGCGACATGAACCGCGGTGACTTTCGGCTCGTGTGGAATGTGCTCTTAAATTGGAGTGCGCTCCCGTCACTCGACTAAGAGATTGTGCTCACGCAGAATATCCTGCAGGGCCTCGTGATTGATGCCGTTCACGATATGTCCAAGGTCGCCGGTCATGTCGCGTCCCGCGACCAATGCATTCATGATGGCTTCTTCCGTGGCTTGCTTGGTCGCGGCGAATAACCCGTTCAGGTCATCATTTGGAATCGAATGGATCGCCGCATCCCTGTCACCTCGGCCAGCCTCCGCATTGGCCGTCGAGAAGGCAATGAAGATATCCCCCGAGCCGTTATGCGCTGTGCTGCCGGTAACGCCAAGGCCGAGCGGTACACGCCGCGCCAGGCGTTTTAACTGGTGTGGCAACAGCGGCGCATCCGTGGCGATAACCGCAATGATCGAACTCAGCATTTCCGCGTTGTACCCGGTGTTCGAATAGACCGGTTCGCCGGGCATGCGCACACCCACCGGCACGCCGGCCACGTGCAGGTCACTGCGTACACCGAAGTTGGCTTGCACCAGGATGCCCAGCGTGTAGTTGTCGCCCGCCACACCGACAATTCGTGATGAGGTACCAATACCACACTTGAACTCGAAACAGATCATGCCGGTGCCGCCGCCAACTCCACCCTCTTCAACCGGACCAGACTTTGCGTGCTCGAGTGCCGCTCCCGCGTGCTCGGGACGCACGTGAAAGCCATTGATGTCGTTCAGGTGGCCGTCCCAGGTTTCGGCAACCACGGGCAGGGACCAGTAGTAGCCAGTTGCATCAGCGTCGCCCTGTGCGACGCGCCACTTGATAACACCTTCGTGTACCGCACCGATGCTGTGCGTATTCGTGAGCATCACGGGTCCTTCCAGGAAGCCGCTTTCCTCGATCCACGTTGTACCGGTCATCTCACCATTGCCGTTCAGTGTCGACCAGCCCGCATAGACCATCGAATTCATCGAGTCACGACCGCGCGGCAGGATTGCCGTCACGCCCGTGCGTACAGCGCGATTGTCGGCGAGATCTTTGATGATCGTTTCATGGCCAACTGTAACACCGGCGACGTCGGTGATTGCGTTGAGTGCTCCAGGTGTACCGTCGAACGGTATGCCCAGATCGCGGGCGCGAACCGGGCCCTCGTCGGCGAATGCCGTTACAGACAGCAGTGCAAAAATGAGGCTAATCAATACTTTCATGGTCATCTTCCTAAAACATGTCGAGATTTTCGCTCGGGCTGTGCCTGGTCGCCAGCGACACGATGATCAGCAGCGGCAGGCTCACAAACCAGCCCAGGTACGACGAGGAAAGTCCAAACGGCTCATCCAGAATGACCCAGAGTATCGCCGCGGATCCACCGCCGAGCATGCTCCAGAATGCACCGCTCGCGGTCGTTCGCTGCCAGAACAACAAGCCGAGCATCGGGAAGAACAAGCCGGCTGCGCCGAACGTGTATGCATAGAGAATCAGCTGCAGTACGTTGGGCACCAGGTAAGCCATGCCGATACTCAGCACGCCCAGTACCAGCGTCGCAATACGCGCCACACGCACGACGGACTGTTCGCTCGCGCCGGGGCGCAGAAATTTCTTGTAGATATCGTTGGTGAAAATTGCTACCGGACCCATCAACACCGAATCCGCCGTCGACATGACCGCCGCAATATAAGCGGCGATGACGATACCTGCGATGCCAACCGGCAGCAGCTCCATGATGATCATCGGCGTCGCCATTTCAGGATCGGGCAAATCGGGCATGATCATGCGTGCAATGAGCCCGACGAGCGTGCTGCCAATGGCAAACAGCGGCCATTCGATCGGTACGCCGGTCAACAGGAATGCGCGCCGCGCCGTTTTCTCATCGCGCGCTGCAATAATCCGCTGCATGGCCGCGATCGAGATGAACCAGACCGGGAAGATCGCGAAAAACCAGCCCAGTGCTTCTTTCCAGCCAACGGCGCCCCAGTCAACCAGCGACGCTGTTTCGGGATCCGCCGAAAAATGCGTGACGATGCCGTTCCAGCCGCCCACCGTGTACAAGCCAATCGGTACGGCGATAAAAATCAAACCCACGAGCAACACGACCATCTGGAATACGTCGGTGTATATAACGGCCTTGAGTCCCCCGAGTGTTGTGTAGGCGAGGATCACTGCACCCGATAAAACCACGGCAAACGTCAGGTTCATGTCGGTCGTCGCCTGCAACAACTTGGCGCCCGCAATGATCTGGCCGCCCGCAAATGTAAACCAGGCGATGCCGATGACAATGGCCGCGACCGTTCCGGTGCGACGATCGAAACGGGCCTCGAAGAGATCACCGGTGGTTAGCCCGCGCGCGCTGTCCGCCCAACGCTTGACCTTCGGCACCATCAGGAAGGAAACAAGCACCACGCTGAGACCCGAAATTGCGATCAGCCATGAACCGGATATACCGAGCGTGAAACCAAGGCCACCCATCGCGATACTGAAGCCGCCGCCGAGGTCTGTCGCGGCCGTTGATGCCGTCGTCTGCACGAGGTTCATGTTGCGATCGGCAGCAAGAAAAGATTCACTTTCACCGTCGCCTTTTTCGGCGCGGGCAACGCGCAGGCCGATCCAGACCAGGCCGACGAAATAGACGCCAATGGCAACCAGGTCGAGCGTGTGCAGTGAGGTCATGGCCGGGTGACCGTTACAGGGAACGACGCCGCGGCAATTTCATTCACGTGGTGAAGCAACGCAATACCGAGGCCAGGTTGTTACCGAGTTGTGCGCAGGGGTAGCCGCCTTCCTGCACCAGCACCGTTGGCAAATCAAGGGCCGCAATTCGTTCGCCGAGCACGCCAAAATCACGGGTTTTAAGTCCGAGACCTGCCAGCGGGTCGCCCTCGTAGGCATCAAGACCGAGCGCGATCACGAGCGCACCGGGGGCAAAGTCAGCAATGCGCCGGAATGCTTTGGCAAGCGCAGCCATATAGTCGTCGCCGCCGGTACCGCGCGGCAGCGGCAGGTTGAGATTGAAGCCTTCACCAGCACCCCGCCCGATTTCATCTGCGGCGCCCCAGAAAAACGGGTAGAAGCGCACCGGATCGGCATGCAGGGAAATTGTCAGTACGTCGTCGCGTTCATAAAAAATATGTTGCGTGCCATTGCCGTGATGCACATCGACATCGAGAATTGCAACCCGATCGTATTGCGACCGAAGGACCTCGGCTGCGATGGCGCTGTTATTGAGGTAGCAAAAGCCGCCCGCAAGGTCGCTGGATGCGTGATGGCCGGGTGGTCGAGCCAGCGCATAGCAGGCGCGCGCACCCTGCAATACCTCCTGTGCCGCGTGTACCGCGCTCCACGCACTCCAGCGTGCGCTGTCCCATGTGTCCGCCGTGATCGGGCACGAACCATCGTAAACGTGGTAGCCAACCTGGCCGACAGCGGACGCCGGGTAAACATCATCGCGGGTCGCGGGATGGACGTTGGGAAATACATCTGCCGAGGCATTGGGAATGCGCTTCCAGCGCACTACGATATGCTCCAGAAACTTCAGGTAGGCAGCCGTATGCACAGCGGCAATCGGTGCAAGACCATAGTCCCCGGGTTGTTCCTGTGTCAGCCCGGCGCTCCTGGCAGCGGTAAGCAGGATCTCGGCGCGCGCCGCTATTTCCGGGCTGGCGATGAGCCGACCCGACGACACAATTTGCTCCGGCTGGTGGCGCATTTGCTCATTGGAAAAAATGACTTTCATTGGTCTTTCAGGAGCTCCTCGAAGGTGGCACCGCTGGCCTCGAATATCCGCTCGCTGTCAGAGTGCCGCAAGCCGAGCCTCCTGTAAAAGCCTATGGCCTTGTCGTTGTCACATTCGACGGATAATCGGAGATGCGTTGCCCCGCTTTTGACTGCATGCCGCGCGGTTGCAACGATTAGACGCCGTCCAAGACCTTGCGCTTGCGCCCCCTGGCTGACAACCAGGTCCTGCACGTAAACGCCTTTTGCGCCGCGCCAGCTCGAGTAGGTGAAGAAAAACAGTGACAGCCCGATGGCAGTGCCGTGACTTTCCGCCAGCAATGCTTCGAACATTGGCTGTTCACCAAAGCCGTGTCGCCGGAGATCATCTTCGTTGCAGGAAAATCTATGAGCAAGATTGCCGCTCTCAGCCAACTCCCTGAGCAGTTTGAATATGGCCGGTACGTCCTCGGCCGTTGCCTGCCGGATAACGTAGTCGCTACTGTTGTTATTATCAGCTACCGTCAAAAATTCACCTTGTCGCTACCTTTTAGCGACAGCATCTCGCGCGCATCATCAGGCGATGCAATGGCGTAACCAAGCTCCTCGAGGATGCGCCGAATCTTGCTGACCTGTTCCGCGTTACTTGTCGCAAGCTGGTTGCGGCCAATCAATAAACTGTCCTCAAGGCCAACTCGCACATTGCCACCGAGAATCGCGCCGATCGTTGCGAGCGCAATCTGCAGACGCCCGGCCGATAACACAGAGAATCGGTACTGGTCACCGAGCAGGCGATCGGCCGTGGCCTTCATGTGCATGAGGTTCTCGGGGCAGGAGTCAATGCCACCCAGTACGCCGAGTACAAACTGCACGAAAACGGGTTTCTTGATCAGGCCCTCACGCAGGTAAAATGCGAGTGTCTGTATATGTCCGACGTCGTAGCACTCGAATTCGAAGCGCGTGCCGTAGCCCTCGCCGAGTTGCTTAAATACCTGCTCGATATCTGCGAAGGTGTTCTTGAATACAACATCTCGTGTCGCTTCGAGCAACTTCGGCTCCCAAGTGTACTTCCACTCCTTGTGTCTTTTCTGCATCGGGAACAGGCCGAAATTCATCGAGCCCATGTTCAGTGAGGCCATCTCGGGCTGCGCGAGATTAGGCGCCGCCAGGCGTTCCTCGAGTGTCATCAGGGAACTGCCGCCGGTCGTAATATTGATAACCGCGTTGCACTGTGCCTTGATTCGCGGCAGGAATTGCATGAACACGCCCGGGTCGGCGGTCGGCTGACCGGTTTCGGGATTGCGCGCATGCAAATGCAGGATTGCCGCACCGGCGTTCGCCGCGGCTACGGCCTGTTCCGTGATCTCATCCGGCGTGACCGGCAAGTACGGACTCATCGTCGGCGTATGGATCGATCCGGTCACCGCACAGGTGATGATGACTTTGTCGTTCACTGCGCTCCCAACCTCAGTTCCTGCTAACCGCAAGATTAGCACTTGCCGCGAAAGCATCCAGGCTGTCGGTCAGGATAGCGAGGATCTCGTCGAGCTCCGCATCCGTGACGATGAGCGGCGGGCAAACCATGAAGTGATCGCCTACAATACCTCCGCGGGTGCGCCGTGAATAGATGATCAGCCCACGACTATAGGCCTCCTCGACAAGTTTGATGTGGGCGTTGAGCTCTGCAGGCAATGGCTCCATCGTGGTGCGATCCGCTACCAGTTCGAAGGCCAGTAACAAGCCCTTGCCGCGTACGTCGCCGATAAAAGGGTAACGGTCCATCAGGCCCGCCAGCATGGATTTCAAGCGCGCACCCTGCTCCGCCGCACGCCCAGCCAGATTGTTCTCAAGCACTTCGTCGAGCACTGCGACGCCGGCTGCGCAAGCCAGTGGATTGCCCGCATAGGTATAGCCATGCGCAAAGCCGCCGCTGGCCAGCACTGCATCGACGATTTTGCGGTCCGCGGCCATCGCGCCCAGCGGCGCGTAGCCGGCTGCAAAACCCTTGGCCATCGCGATGATATCCGGCTGCAGGTTCCAGTGCTCGGAGGCAAGAAAACGACCCGTACGGCCGGCCCCTGTCATGACTTCGTCGGCGATCAACAGGATGCCATATTCCTTGCAGATCGCCGAGATTTCGCGGTACCAGCTGTCCGGCGCAACCAGTGCACCTGTCGATGCGCCACCAACGGGCTCCATGATAAATGCGAGGACACTGCCCGGCCCTTCTTCCTCGATCTTGTCGCGCAATAGCTTCGCGTAGCGCAAGCCCCGCTCTTCGAGTGTCAGCTCATCCCTGTCGAGATAGCAGGTGGGGGCCGATATCTTCGGCATCACGCGAATCATGGCGCGGAACGGTTCGACGAACTGGTGCATACCGGTAACAGCAACGGCGCCGAGCGTCGATCCGTGATACGAAGGGAACAGGGAAATAACTTTCCAGCGCTCGCGTTGGTCCGTCACGTAGGCATACTGACGCGCGAGTTTCAAAGCACTTTCAACGGCTTCGGAACCGCCGGATACAAGAAAAATCCGGTCGAGTCCGGGCGGCATCAACGACGCGGTCATCGTTGCCAGGTTCTCCGCCGCATCGTTCTCAAAGTGCAGGCGGTACGCAAACGTGGCCGAATCCATTTGTTTTTTCATTGCTGCCAGTACGCGCGGATTCGAGTGCCCGATGTTCGACACCATCGGCCCGCTGGAAGCGTCGATATAGCGTTTACCGTCGACGTCCCACAGGTAGATTCCCTCGGCGCGCCCAACGCGAGGGCGGCGGTTCCCTGTCTGGTAAAAGAGGTGGCTTTTGTGCATCAGGCTAACTCGCTCAGTTGACTGGATATCGCCCGAGCAACGGCCCCAGCGCGTCCCTGAGTGGTCCGAGATGTCGTTCGTAATTGCGCCATTGCTCGAGACCTTCTGTATAGACGGGTTGGCGTACCTGCTCGGAACTCGGCGTGCGAACCGCCCGTTGCGTCTCGTAAAAGCGCAGGCATTGTTCCTCGAAATCGAGCCCACAATAATTTAGAAGTCGACGAACCTGGTTCTCGGTATCGCTGACCATGTCTTCGTAACGGACGCGCAAGACCCGGTCAGGCAATACCTCGTCCCAATGGTCCATCAGTTTCACGTAGTCCCTGTAGTAATGCCCAAGATCCGCAAGCTTGTAGGTGAAGCGCTGGCCGTGCGCGAACAATTGTTTGAAACAGGAAAAGCCGCCCGCCATCGGGTGACGCCGGGCGTCGATGATTTTTGCGTTGGGCAGGATCAGGTGAATAAGACCGATATGCTTGAAGTTGTTCGGCATCTTGTCGATAAAGTACGGTGCATCCGCGCGTTGTATACGGGTCGAGTCGATGTAGCCCTTACCGAGATCTGCAATCGCTTCGGCGGACAGACTGGTCAGAATCTCCGGATAGGACGATGCCGGATTGCTGCGCGACTTCTTGCCAAGACGCCGTGCAATCGCAATGATATCGGGCAGTTCGGTAGTGCCATCAACTTCAGAATGACTGGCGAGAATTTGCTCAAGCAGGGTCGATCCCGCGCGTGGTAATCCGACGATGAAAATGGGGTCGGGCACCGAGTGCCCCCAGCCTTGCCGCGCCGCAAAAAACGTCGCGTCGAGTGTCTTGATCTGCCGCGCAGTATCGAACACGTTTATCTTGGGGTTGTATCGGTGCCGCTTGCTGCGAATCGCGTTGCCTTTTTCGTAGTATCGAAACGACTCGTCAAACTGCTCGCGATCTTCCATTGCTTTGCCAAGCGCAAAATGAAGGTGTGACTGGTCATCCGGATCGCCCTCTTCATCAACCTGCTGTTGCATATCCGCGATGTCGTTGTCGGTGAAGCGAAAGGTTTTCAGGTTCGCGAGACTCCAGTACGCCTCACCGGATTGCGGGCGAAGCTCAATGGCTTTACGGTACGCGGCGACCGATTCGTCCAGGCGACCAACGGTTTTCAACGTGTGGCCGTAGTTCATGTGGGCGCCTGCTTGTTGCGGATATTTCTCCAGAAACTCCTCCAGCAGGAACAGCGCATCGTAGTGCAGCCCTTTCTGTACCATGAAATTCGCCTGTTGCAGGCGATAATTCGGATTATCGGGGTCGGCATCGAGGAGCGATTGGATTTCCGCTAATGCTTCGTCGTAGCGTTGTCGTCGTGCCAGCGCCATTGCGTAATCCTGACGTGCGAGTGCAAATCCCGGCGCAAGCTCGAGGCAGCGTTCCAGCAAGTGAATCGCATCGTCCGGTTGTCCTACCTGCAGTCCGATCTCGGCCAGCAAACGCAACGCATTGGGATCGTCAGGGTCTTTCTTCAGTACGTCGCGCGTGAGGCGTTCAGCGTCCGGCAGTTGTTTCATCCGCAAGTGTTCGGCCGCCGTGACCAGCACGGGGTGACGAAGCCTTGGCGGGCTTGATGCGTCAGAGCCTGTCACTGTTTGTCGTGTTTTCGCCACGATTCTATCCGCTGTCGTCAACGCCTGCCGCCGCCGCCATATAACGTCTTGGCATGCCCTGCAACTTAATTACAAGACACCGGTCGCAGTTATACGACGTTTGTGATATCAAAGCTACACGCGGTAGTTTCATCGTCTCGGCTGGATCGGCTGATTGAACTACCGGCAGTGACGCGAACTTTTTGGTCAATATGCGCCTGGGGGGCAACGGATAATGAAACACTTCGTACGAAAACCATTGGTAGAAGCAGTGTCGGCGGTTGTAAGCGGTTCATTGCTTGTATCCATCGTAGCTCTTCCAGCAAATGCGCAAGATCAAAGTAGCAGCGCACTTGAAGAAATCATCGTTACGGCCCAGAAGCGTACGCAAAACCTGCAAGACGTCGCCGTCTCGGTTCAGGTCCTTGGCAACAAAGAATTGACGCAACTTAATCTCAACGATTTTGCCGATTATATCGAGTTCTTACCGACAGTCTCGTATATCTCGCAGCGACCCGGCGTTTCGCAACTTTATATGCGCGGCATATCGAGTGGTGGTGACGGCGTCCATTCAGGCTCGATGCCGAGCGTCGGCGTATACCTCGACGAGCAGCCCGTTACAACGATCAATCGTGTGCTCGATGTGCATGTTTATGACATCGACCGGATCGAGACGTTGGCTGGCCCGCAAGGTACGTACTACGGCGCGAGCAGCCAGGCCGGCACCATGCGCATCATTACGAACAAACCAAAAATAGGTGAGTTCGAAGCAGGTGTCGATGGCAGCGCGGAAACGCTGAATAAAGGCGGCGCTGGCTATACGGTCGAGGGCTTCGTCAACATTCCGGTCAACGACATCATGGCGTTGCGCCTGGTCGGCTGGTACGTCGATTCGCCAGGCTACATAGACAATGTTCTGCGACCGGTCACTTTTCACGGCGTTGGCATCACCAAGACCAATAGCGATCTCGTGGAGGATGACTACAATACCTCGACCAGCGTCGGCATGCGTGGCGCGCTCAAGATCGACTTGAACGATAACTGGACCGTGACGCCCGGACTGATGGTACAGAATCAGGATACCGATGGCGACTTCGCTCACGATCCGGAAGACGTCGGCGACCTGCAGACAGCGCGCTACTTTCCCGATTCCTACGATTACGACTGGTACCAGGCATCAGTAACCCTGGAAGGTCAGATTGGCAACATGGACCTCGTCTACGCCGGTGCTTACTTCGATATGAATCAGGACAGTATCGACGACTACACTCACTACGCTCAGTACCTCGACAACTATTACGGATACTACGGCGGTTGTTACCACTATGATTCGTCCGGTCTGAATTGCACAGACCCCAGCCAGTTCATCGATTCGGACGAGGTGTTCACGAAGCAGAGCCATGAACTACGACTGCAATCGCCGGGAGACCAGCGTTTTCGCTGGATGGTCGGCGCTTTTTATCAGAGCCAGGAACACGATTTCGATCTGCAATGGCATGTACCCGACCTGGATCCACTGCTGACTGTCGTAGAAGGCCAGCAGACCGTCTATCAAACCAAGCAAATCCGCAAAGATCGCGACACGGCTTTGTTCGGCGAGGTAAGTTTCGACGTTACCGAAAAATTGTCGGTGACAGGAGGCATTCGATTTTATGACTTCGATAATTCGCTGTATGGCTTCACGGGTAGCCTCGGTGCATGCCTGGACGCCAACGATGTGCCGCAATTCCCGTGCTTTGATCACCCGAACATCAGCGACGATTCGAAAGGCGACGGCAATACACCAAAGCTCACCGTCAACTATCATTTAACAGACGACAGGATGGTCTACGCCACCTATTCGGAGGGTTTTCGCGCAGGCGGCGTTAACCGCTCCACGGCCGCCGGTTTGCCCACGTACAAACCGGACTATGTGGAAAACTACGAGATCGGTTGGAAAACGATGTGGCTCGATGGCCGGCTGCGGTTCAACGGCGCCGCGTATCACCTCAACTGGATCGATTTCCAGTTTGCATTCCTCGACTTCGCTGTATCGCAACTGACCATTATTCAGAATATCGGCCAGGCCGAAACCAACGGTGCCGAGTTCGACCTCGTATATGCGGCCACGAGTGATCTCACCTTGTCTCTGTCCGGCTCCTACAACAATGCCGAACTCAAACAACCTTACTGGCGTAACACCGACGAGCAGGAGCAAGGTTTGCCGCCACGCGCCGCGGCAGGTACCGAAATGCCCTTCGTACCTGAGTTCCAGGGTACCGCGATTGGTCGTTACAACTTCGACATCGGAAGCATGCCGCTTTACGTGCAAGCGGCCGTGGCCTATACGGGAGACTCCTGGAGCAACCTGGAAACTGACCTCAGGGAGAAACAGGCTTCGTACACGATTGTGAATCTCGCGACCGGTATTGAAGGCGATCAATGGTCATTGGACCTGTTTATCGACAACGCAACTGACGAGCGCGCCGAGATCATCAGGTATAACTCGAACTATTTTGATCCTTACAATGAGATCATTGAAGATTCGAACATTACCGTGAACAGACCGCGCAGTATTGGCTTGCGCTACGGCCATCGATTCTGACCAGGCTACTTTGAACGAAGAATTAGTCGCATACCCCTAAGATTGCTGACAGGCGTAGTATTGGCCACGGATCCCCGTGGCCATTTTTTTGGGAGTAGTCAAGTGAACAGTCTCAGTCGAGCGGTTGCTGCATTTATTATTGGCACTGCCCTTTCAAGCGGTGCTGCGTGGGGCGCCAAGCGCACTCCCGTGTTGCAGCAAATCGATGTCCCGCACAACTATTACTATCGCGAAATGTACCTGCCACAAGTCACCAGCGGCCCGAGCTCGCTTTCCTGGTCGCCAGATGGCAAGTCGCTTGTTTATTCGATGCACGGCAGCCTTTGGCAGCAAGACACTGACTCTGCTGTTGCAAAGCAGTTGACCGCCGGGGATGGCTACGATTTTCAACCCGACTGGTCGCCCAATGGTGAGCAAATAGCCTTCGTACGTTACAGCAACGACGCGGTTGAGCTTTGGGTGCTTGATATTGCCACCGGTACAGCACATCCCCTGACAACGGATGGGGCGGTCAACCTTGAGCCGCGCTGGTCGCCGGACGGCGCGCGGCTTGCTTTCGTGTCGACGCGGGGCACCGGGAAATTTCATATTTTTATTGGCGAGTTATCGGGCACGTCGCTTGCAGCGACGCGTCTTACTGAAGATCGCAGATCATCGGTCGAGCGTTACTATTACAGCCCGATTGACCACGAACTGAGTCCCGCCTGGTTGCCCGACGGCAGCGGCATCGTGTATGTCGGCAACCCCGAAACACCCTACGGTACAGGCGATATCTGGCAGCGGAAACTCGCGCCCGGCAGTCGCCCGACGCTCGTCCGGCGCGAGGAAACCAGCTGGAAAGCCCGGCCCGACGTGGCCCCGGATGGCAAGCGCGTTGTCTATGCATCCTACCTTGGCCGCCAGTGGCACCAGCTCTGGGTAACCCGGATTGACGGCGTTGCCGAGCCTTTTCCCCTCACCTATGGCGATTTCGACATTACCGCTCCGCGCTGGTCGCCCGACGGCAAGTCGCTCGCGTACATCAGCAACGAATCCGGCGATCTCGCCATCCAGATACGGGACTTTGTTGGCGGCGGCACACGGGATGTGGTCGCGAAGCGCCTTGATTACCTGCGCCCGATGAATACGTTACAGCTGTCACTGGTCGATGAAACCGGGCGGGCAATCCCCGGCCGCGTCTCCGTCGTTGCGGAAGATGGCCTTAGCTATGCACCGCGCAACGCGTGGCTGCATGCCGACGATGAGTTCGACCGTGAAAAGAATGAGTTTGAGACGCGCTATTTTCACAGTGACGGCCAGGCGGAACTCACGGTACCCGAGGGCAAGACGACGATCACGGCATGGTACGGACCGGAGCACGAAGTTGTGCGCTCAGTCGTACAAGGCAACAGCAAAGAGGTCAAGCTGACAGTAAAGAAACTCGACCTGCCAGCAGAGTGGGACAAGTGGATGAGCGGCGATGTGCACGTGCACATGAACTACGGCGGCAGCTATCGCGCGACACCCGAAACCCTGCGCGACCAGGCGCGTGCCGAAGATCTCGATGTCGTATTTAACCTCGTCGTCAACAAAGAGCAACGCATACCCGATATCGCATATTTTTCGACCGAGCCCGACGAGGTCTCCGACGCGAAGACCCTGTTGCTGCATCAGCAGGAGTTTCATACCAGTTTCTGGGGCCACATGGGACTGCTGGGCCTCGACGATCATTTCGAGATTCCGGGTTACTCGGCCTATCCGGAAACCGCCGCCGCCAGCCTCTATCCCGACAATGCAACGATTTCACGACTCGCGCATGAGCAACACGCACTCGTCGGATACGTGCACCCGTTTCTTGCACCACCGCCGAACCCGGACACGGATGAAACGCTGACCAATGCGCTGCCGGTCGACGTGGGGCTGGGGCTTGTTGACTACTACGAGGTCGTTGGATTCGCCGACCATCGCGCTTCGGCACAAGTATGGTATGGCTTGCTGAATTGCGGCGCTCGTATCGCGGCGGCGGGTGGCACCGACGCGATGAGTAATTACGCATCATTGCGCGGACCGGTCGGCTTGAATCGAACTTATGTACGCATCGAAAATCCATCGGCCGCGCCGACGGCGCGCCGGGACGCATGGCTTGCTGCGTTGCAGGCCGGCACATCCATGGCGACCAACGGTCCGCTGCTTGCTCTCACCGTCGACGGACAACAACCGGGCAGCGAGATACGCCTGGTCGGCGACGAACGGACGCTGGACTACCGCGGCTTCCTGCGTTCTTCGACACCGGTCAATCACGTCGAGCTCGTCTACAACGGCAAGGTCGTCAAGACCTTCAAACCCGGCAGCAATGGCAGAACTGCGGATATCGAAGGCAGTATTGCTGTTACACAAAGTGGCTGGCTGCTGTTGCGCGCATGGAACGACAGTTCGACCAGCGAGGTGCTGGACATCTATCCCTACGCGACGACCAGCCCGGTGTACCTGACTGTCGACAACACGAAGCCCCGCTCGCCGGCCGACGCGGATTACTTTCTAAAATGGATTGACCGGATCCGTGAAGTGGCCGCGGCGCACCCTGATTACAATAGTGCGGCCGAGCGCGCGGCGGTCCTGAAAAACCTCGACGACGCGGAAGCATTCTACAAAGCCTGCCGTTAGCAACGCGACAGGACTCGGTTATTGCATGACGACGAGTTGAATGCCGCGAGCCAGGCCCTTGGCAGCTTCGACAATGTCCGCGCGGCTGACTACATCGAGGCGCTCGCGAAGTAATTCCGGTGTCAGCAATTCACCGTACCAAAGCCACTCCGTGGCCAGGCGCTCGGTAAGTTCGGCGTTGCTCTGCGCGGCGCTCTCGAGGCGGCCGATCATGTTCTGCTTCGCGTCTCGTACCTCGAGTTCGGTGGGTGTGTCACTCGATAGTCGCTCGAGTTCGCTGGCGAAAAGATCACGCAACGCTGATAATTTGTCCGGGTCGACACCCGCCGAGAGTGTGATCCAGGCATTCGACCCGTCCGAGCGATAGCGACTGGCGATGTAGTACGCAAGACCCGAATCTGAAATGGCTTTCTTGCCGAGACGACCTTCGTAGTCGTGGCTGAGTATGTACAGCACCAATCGATACGCATCGCCCAGGGGTTCTTCGGGTCCCGGCGCCGGCACCAGGTAGCCGAGCTGCGCCTGGGCCACTGGACTGCCAATATGAATCACGACCGCCTCGTCCGGCAATGCCCGCGCGGGACGCTGTTTTAATCGGGCCGCATGCAACTTGCCAAAATACGCCTCAAGCTCGTCCAGCATGCTGGCGCCGTCAAAGTCACCTGCAACGGCAATCAATGCCGGGTTGTTGATGCCCGTCCTGGCTGTCGCGTGCGCACCGATCAGCCTGTCAAACTCCTGGTCGAGCCGCACTTCGGGAACCCCTGAAAGCGCAGCAGGCGCGCTCTCTTGCTGCCGCGTCGTCGCTAGAGCTTGCGCCGACTGCGCTGTGATCCGACCGAGCTGGCTGGCCGGTGCCTCAAAATGCAGCGACGAATGATCGAGAATAGGATCGTTGCTAATGCTATCGGGGCGATTGTTCGACGGGAACACGATCTGCAGGTGCACGAGAGGTGAGAAATTCGAGGGCTGCAATACGACCGGCATGCCGCCCGACAACGTTGCCAGTAGCGGCGGCGGATTCGCCGTAACGCCAGGCGGTCGCACCAGCGCGGCTGGTGGCAAAAGCCGATCGACGCGCGGCGCGATATCGTATTGCATGCTGTCCGTTGTCGGCAGGTGCCAGGCGATGGAACGCTGCTCAGGACTCAGGTATGTTCGCGCAAGCCGCTGCACATCCGAAGCATTGACCGCGGCAAGCCGTCGCGGCAGTTCGAGCAAGACATCCAGCGCGCCAAGGCCACTAAAATACGCGAGCTGATGCGCCGCATCTTCGGTGGTTTGTACATCCAGGGTCAACGCGGCCTCGACATCGGCGACCGCTTTCGCGACGGTTTCCGCATCCAGGATCCTGTCCCGTACACGAGCCACTCGACTTTCAACGCGTTCCTCAACTTGCAGTTCGGTGTCATCTGCCGGTGCGAAACCGCCAATGATAAAGACGTAGTCCTGGGCGCTCGGTGGATACCAGGTCGTCATGTTGTCCGCACTGCCGAACAGGACGGAGCCGCTATCGATCGCGGTACCCCAGTCGTTCTGTAAAAAGTTAACGCCCGAACCCGTGCCCAGAATTTCCTGTAGTACAAGAAACGGCGCGTAATCGGGACTGTTGGCTGACGGTGCCCGGTACGCAATCATGAATTGCCGCTGGCTGTTGTCCGCACGCAATGTCATGCGGCGTAGACCGTTTTGACGGGGTTCAATCGTGTGTGGTGGCGGAGTGGCCGGTCGCCTGGGCAGGTTTCCGAACAAGACCTGGATCTGCTCGCGTACCAGATCCCGGTCAAAATCCCCAACTACAGCAATAACAGCGTTTGCCGGGTGGTAGTGTTGTCGGTAGAAATCCAGTACATCCGCATGTTCAAGGGACTGGATATCGCTCTCCCAACCGATCGTGTTGTTGCGGTAAGGATGTGCGAGGAAACTCATGTAATTGACGGCATCGACTAACATCGATGACGGCAGGTTCTCATACATGTGCATTTCAGCCAGCACAGCACCGCGCTCGGCCTGCATATCTTCTTCGCTGATTATAAGGGCCGACATTCGATCTGCTTCGATGCGCAACAGCAAGCCCACATGCTCGCGCGGGACCGTCGAAAAATAGGTGGTCTCGTCAGTCCATGTGTAGCCGTGCCACTCGCCACCGACAGCATAGATGCTGCTTACGAGGCCGGTCCCCGGGAAATTTTTCGAGTCCCGAAATGCCATGTGCTCGAGGAAGTGTGCAAGGCCGGTTTTGCCTGTGACTTCATTGCGCGCACCGACGCGATACAAAGATTGCACGCTTGCAACCGGAAAGTGCCGATCCGGAAGAAGAATTACGGTGAGTCCGTTGTCAAGAACCTCCACACTCGCGTTGCGCAGGTCGAGCGCGGCCTCTCCGGTTGCCAGGTACAGCAACATCGCGATGGCTGGCAATGCCCGGTATCGTAGAGAAACGAATCTGGGCCGCCTGGCAAAGAAGGTGACACTCAGTCTGCGAAGGAGCGCGTTCACCTGCTGCCACCTGTTTCGATCGCCGGAACATTCTGCAACAACCCTCGCAGCATGCCGACAAAGACCACAAGCCATGCGAGCAGTGCCACAGCCATAACGACAGGCGGTAGTAATGCGAGGAAATCGAAGTCCATCGCGACAATCATCTGCCGCGTACTGGCAGCGTACATACCGAGCGGGAAAACAGCGCCCCAGTAAAGCGGGTCATAGCTCAGCGGAAAGCGCTTGTACACGTGGCGCCAGACACCGAGTATCAGCAACATGGGAATCCACCAGGTACCAGTTGCCCAGTAGAAAATCGTAAACCCCTTGAGAAACGGCAACAGGGAGTGCAGGTACGGCGCGTCAGGTGCGTTGATGATCAAAAGTGCGCCGGCGAGCGTGGAAATAGCCATTGCTCCCATATTAATCCAATAAGGGGGTGACAGGTCGCTGGGCGAAAATCTGAAGAAAGCGTAGCGATAAAAAATCAGCGACATCATCCAGATATAGAGCATGCCGCCCCACAGCCACAACGACAACGCAAAGAAATTGAATTCCAGGCGATACGGCTGGCCGATTCGTGCGGCAAGTAATGCGCTGAGTACGGCAAGGGACTGGGTGGCAACCACTGCCAACAGCCACGCGCCACTAATGCCCTCAGCGAGAGTCGGCTTGTTTTCCTTGATCGTAAACGCTGTAAAAATCGTGTAGGTTAAGCCGAGCCACAGCACGAGCGTGACAACCCACAACGACATGGCGATCGAGGTATTGCCAGCGAGCGTCAGGAACTGACTGCCGAGAACGCCGCTTGCAGCCACCGCAGTAAGATATCCGGGTCCACGCTGATGATCGATCATGTCACCAAAAAAACGCCGAGGGTCGGTGACCATGCGCATCAGGTACAGCAGCCATAGCACGATATAGCAGACAATGTTGAGGTAGAATAAGGCGCTTGCAATATTGGGCAGCCCCAACCCATGGGCCGCGAGTGAAACGATACCGGTGGCCATAACCATACCAAAATACGCGGGTGATAAATCGCTGACCCGCCTCAACACGGTAGCATTCAGTGACGTCCATACGTTTTTTGACGACAACACCATTAGTACGAATTGGTTCAGAAAGTGTCCGTATACCGCAATGCGTACAATCCGCAGTTTATTAGGACACGATCTTCGCGAGACACTGTGGTCTCGCCACCCTCACGCGCTGTGTATGCAGCAGAAAATCCAGCACCTGCTGCATTCAGGTAACGCATGAACTCACAGAACGGCAAGGAATCGACCGGCCAGGAGCAGAATGTGGCGCCGCCTGTGCACATGCTCGGTCTGTCGACATTTGCTTTCGCGGCGAGTTTCGCTCTCTGGACTATTTTTTCGATAATAGGCATCCGGATACAGCGTGACCTTGGACTATCCGAGTCAGAATTCGGCCTGTTGATTTCGACACCGATTCTGTCCGGTGCCATTTCACGCCTGTTTCTCGGCATCGCCAGCGACCGCTTCGGCGGTCGCATCGTGACCACCCTCACCATGCTGGTGAGCGCCGGGTCAGTCTGGCTGCTGGCCTGGGCGCATACGTTTCCGCAATTTCTTGTCGCCGGACTTGGCATTGGCCTGGCCGGCGGCACGTTTGCGAGCGGTATTGCATTTCTGTCACGTTGGTACGCTCCTGAACGTCACGGTTCCGCCTTCGGTTTGTTCGGTATCGGCAACGTTGGCGCCGCGATTACCAACTTTGGCGCACCTTTCATGTTGGTTGCCATCGGCTGGCAGGGTACGGCGCAAGTGTACGCTGTCGGCGTTGCTTTGACAGCTGTCCTGTATTTTCTACTGACCGCCGACGACCCTGAAACCCGACGGCGCCGTCAAACAGGCGAGCGAGGCACAACGCTTCACGCACAGCTCGCGCCTTTGCGGAAAATTCGTGTGTGGCGTTTTTCGCTGTATTACTTCCTGTTTTTCGGTGGTTTTGTGGCGCTCGCATCCTGGCTCCCTCGTTATTACATCGCGGTTTATGGCTTTGATATCGGCACTGCCGGCATGCTAACAGCGGTATTTTCTTTTTCCGCAGCGATCTTTCGCGCGCTCGGCGGTCACCTGTCCGACCTGTTGGGCGCCCGCACTGTGCTCTACTGGTCTTTCTGGGCCTGCATGGGTTGCCTGCTGCTGCTGTCCTATCCGCCGACAACCTATATTATCGACGGCATCGAAGGAACCATCCAGTTCAGCCTGCGCATGCACGTCGGCATGTTCGTGATCCTGACGCTGATTCTAGGGTTTTTCATGTCACTCGGCATGGCTGCAGTCTACAAACACATTCCGTCGTATTTCCCATCGTCAGTCGGTTCCGTCGGCGGCCTGGTCGGCATGATTGGCGGACTCGGCGGATTTTTCCTGCCGGTCCTTTTCGGTATTATCAATGATGTCACCAACATCTGGACCACGGCTTTCATGGTCTTGTTCACCGTGGTTTCAATCTGTCTTTTGTGGATGCACATCGTCGTAATCCGCATCGCTCAACGTTTTGATCAGGATCCTGCACATATTGAATAGCCGGGAAGCAATTCAGACTGCCCCGTTGCACCCCGAAAATTGCGAAGTTACGGAGAACTACCATGAGTCATTTTCTAGATCAGCTTGCTTTCTTTCGGCGTGAGAAAAAGGAATTCGCCGATGGGCATGGGATCACAACGGATCAGAGCCGGCGCTGGGAGGACTCGTATCGACAACGCTGGCAACATGACAAGGTAGTTCGCTCCACCCACGGGGTCAATTGCACGGGTTCGTGCTCGTGGAAGATATACGTCAAGAACGGACTGGTGACCTGGGAGACCCAGCAAACCGACTATCCGCGCACACGTCACGATTTACCGAACCACGAACCTCGCGGCTGTTCACGTGGGGCAAGTTTTTCCTGGTATATCTACAGTGCCAACCGGGTCAAGTATCCGATGATCCGGCGACGCCTGGTCGAATTGTGGCGCGCTGCGCGGGAAGTACATTCGGACCCCGTCGATGCCTGGCGCTCGATCCAGGAAGATGCGGACAAGGTAGCAAGTTATCGCAAGCGTCGCGGGCTCGGGGGCTTTGTACGCTCGCACTGGGAGGAAGTTAACGAAATAATCGCCGCGGCGAACGTCCATACCGCGAGGAAATGGGGGCCGGACAGAATCGCGGGATTTTCTCCGATTCCGGCCATGTCGATGGTCTCCTACGCGGCGGGTACTCGCTACCTGTCGCTGATCGGCGGTACCTGTCTCAGCTTTTACGACTGGTATTGCGATCTGCCGCCAGCCAGCCCGCAGACCTGGGGCGAACAAACCGACGTGCCGGAATCCGCAGACTGGTTTAACTCCACATTCCTGATGATGTGGGGCTCGAACGTGCCACAAACACGTACACCGGACGCACACTTCATGACCGAGGCACGTTACAAGGGCACTAAAACCGTCACCGTGTCACCCGATTATTCCGAGGCATCCAAGTTCGGTGATATCTGGCTTAGTCCCAAGCAAGGCAGCGATTCCGCGATGGCCATGGCCATGGGGCATGTCATCTTCAAGGAATGGCACATCGAGGGCCATAGCGATTATTTCGACGACTATGTTCGGCGTTATACCGACTTGCCGCATCTCGTGTTGCTCGAGAAACAGCACGACGGCCACCTTGTACCGGGCCGCTACCTGCGCGCTTCGGATTTACGAGACAACGCCGGACAGGAGAACAATGCCGAGTGGAAAACGCTGGCGTTCGATGAGAACGACAATCGTATCGTCGTACCTCGCGGTTCAATCGGCTTTCGCTGGGGCGAGAAAGACAAGTGCTGGAACCTCGAGGCGCGTACGGCCGAAGGCGAGGACACACGGCTTGCTCTGAGCAATATCGATCAGGCGGATGACGTGGTTGAAATCGGCTTCCCTTACTTCGGCGGTGGCGGCAACGCCCATTGGACACAAACCGAGCACAACCCGGTGCAGATTCGTAAAGTGCCGGTTCGTATCGTGCAACTGGCGAACGGTGATCGCGTGCAGGTTGCGTCCGTATTCGATCTGATGGCCGCCAACTACGGCATCGATCGTGGTCTCGGCGGCGACAACGTCGCGGCCAGCTTTGATGACGACGTACCCTACACGCCCGCTTGGCAGGAACGCATCACCGGCGTGCCACGCGAAAAAGTCATCACCGTGGCACGCCAGTTTGCGGAGAATGCGCACAAGACACACGGCAAGTCGATGATCGTCATTGGTGCCGGCATGAACCATTGGTATCACATGGACATGGGCTATCGAGGCATTATCAAGATGCTGATGATGTGCGGCTGCGTGGGAGTGTCGGGCGGCGGTTGGGCCCATTATGTGGGCCAGGAAAAACTCAGGCCGCAGACCGGTTGGCAGCCGCTGGCGTTTGCTCTCGATTGGCACCGCCCACCGCGCCACATGAATGGCACCTCGTACTTCTACAGCCACACCGGTCAATGGCGCTATGAAAAGATGGATGTGAGCGACATTCTTTCGCCACTCGCGGACCCGTCACAGTGGGGTGGTTCCATGATTGACTACAACGTGCGTGCCGAACGCATGGGTTGGTTGCCTTCCGCCCCGCAATTCAATCGCAACCCGCTCGATATCGGTCGTGAGGCCGTGGCCGCTGGCGAGAAGATCGACAAATATGTCGTCGATCAAATCAAGAGCGGTGAACTCGCATTTGCCTGCGAAGACCCGGACGATCCGGCCAATTTTCCGCGAAACCTGTTCGTATGGCGCTCCAACCTGCTCGGGTCATCAGGCAAGGGTCACGAATATTTCCTGCGCCACCTGCTTGGCACGGAGAACGGTGTGCAAGGCAAGGATCTCGGCGACGAAATCGAGCGGCACCCCAAGGAAGTCCGTTGGCGTGAGCCGGTACAGGGCAAACTCGATTTGCTAGTAACACTCGACTTCCGCATGTCGACGACCTGTATGTACTCCGACATCGTGCTGCCAACGGCAACCTGGTACGAGAAGGACGATTTGAATACTTCCGACATGCATCCGTTCATTCACCCACTGACCGCGGCAGTGGATCCGGTTTGGGAATCGCGCTCTGATTTCGATATATACAAGGATATCGCCAAACGATTTTCGGAACTCGCGGTCGGCCATCTCGGTACGGAGACCGATGCCGTGACCTTACCCTTGCTGCACGATACACCCGGTGAATTGGGGCAAGCGATTGGCGTCAAGGACTGGCAACGGGGTGAATGCGATCCGGTACCGGGCAAAACCATGCCGAATGTCGTTGCTATCGAGCGCGACTACCCGGCGACTTACGACAAGTTTGTTTCCCTGGGACCGTTGATGGATGAGCTGGGCAATGGCGGCAAAGGGATGCAGTGGGAGACCCGGGACGAGGTGGAGGCGCTGGGTGATCTGAACGGCCGTCATCGCGGCGAAGGTGTCAACGGTGGACGCCCAAAGATCGACACAGCGCGCGATGCCTGTGAAACGATCCTCATGCTGGCACCGGAAACCAATGGCCGCGTTGCGGTCAAGGCCTGGAAGTCATTATCGACGTTTACGGGTCGCGAGCACGCGCACCTGGTGCAAGGTCATGCTGCCGAGAAAATCCGTTTCGCCGACCTCATCGCGCAGCCGCGCAAGATCTATACCTCGCCCATCTGGTCGGGAATCGAGTCCGCCAGCGTGTCTTACAACGCGGGCTGGACCAACGTAAACGAACTGATTCCCTGGCGAACACTGACCGGTCGCCAGCAATTCTACCAGGACCATCCATGGTTCTGTGCCTTTGGCGAGCAACTGTGCGTCTACAAGCCGCCGGTCGATCTCAGAACCATTGACCCTGTCAAGGGCCATCGTGAAAACGGCAACCCGGAAATCGTGCTGAACTTCATCACGCCGCATCAGAAATGGGGCATCCACAGCACCTATACCGACAACCTGTTGATGCTGACCTTATCGCGTGGCGGGCCGATCATCTGGATGTCCGAAACGGATGCCGCCAAAGCGGAAATCAAGGACAACGACTGGATCGAGGCCTACAACGTCAATGGTGCGATAACCGCGCGCGCGGTCGTCAGCCAGCGGGTACCCGAGGGTATGTCAATGATGTATCACGCGCAGGAAAAAATCGTCAATACGCCGGGCTCCGAGATCACCGGCAATCGTGGTGGTATTCACAATTCGGTAACCCGGACGGTGTTGAAACCTACGCACATGGTTGGTGGCTACGCCCAGCTAAGTTACGGTTTTAATTATTATGGCACCGTGGGTTCGAACCGCGATGAATTCATTATCGTCAGAAAGATGAACAAGATTGACTGGATGGACGACGGCGACGTCGCGGATGCCATGCAAACGGAGGCGGTAGGATGAAAATACGGGCACAGATCGGCAAGGTCCTGAACCTTGACAAATGCATCGGTTGCCACACCTGTTCCGTCACCTGCAAGAATGTGTGGACTTCGCGCGAGGGCATGCACTATGCATGGTTCAACAACGTCGAAACCAAGCCTGGCATCGGTTACCCGAAAGAATGGGAGAACCAGGACCGCTGGAACGGCGGCTGGGTACGCGACGACGGCGGCCGTCTCCGACCAAAGATTGGTGGGCGCTGGCGCGTACTGGCTAATATCTTTGCCAATCCTGACATGCCCTCCATCGACGATTACTACGAGCCGTGGGACTACGACTACCAGCATATGCAGGCCGCACCGGACGCGCCGACCATGCCCACAGCACGACCGCGTTCGGTGATCACCGGCAAGCGCATGGAGAAAATTGAGTGGGGGCCGAACTGGGAAGAGATTCTCGGCACCGAATTCAAACATCGCTCGAAGGACTACAATTTTGAAGGCGTACAAAAAGACATCTACGGGCAATTTGAAAATACGTTCATGATGTATTTGCCGCGCCTTTGCGAACACTGCCTCAATCCGTCCTGCGTAGCCGCTTGTCCGTCCGGGGCCATCTACAAGCGCGAGGAAGATGGCATTGTGCTTATTGACCAGGACAAATGCCGTGGCTGGCGCATGTGTGTGTCCGGTTGTCCGTACAAGAAAATCTACTACAACTGGAAATCGGGCAAGTCAGAAAAGTGTACGTTTTGTTATCCACGCATCGAAGTTGGCCAACCAACGGTCTGCTCGGAAACCTGCGTTGGTCGAATTCGCTATCTCGGGGTCATGCTCTATGACGCCGACCGTATCCAGGAAGCGGCGAGTGTGCCGAATGAACAAGACCTGTACGAAGCACAACTCGATATCTTTCTGGATCCATTCGATCCGGAAATCATTGCCGAGGCACGACGTCAGGGTATTTCAGACGACTGGCTGGATGCGGCCAAAGCCTCCCCGGTTTATAAAATGGCGGTTGACTGGAAAGTAGCCTTTCCCTTGCACCCGGAATACCGCACCTTGCCGATGGTCTGGTACTGCCCGCCGTTGTCTCCCATTCAGTCAGCTGCCGAGACCGGCAAGATAGGTTACAACGGTGAGATACCGGACGTTGAGTCATTACGTATTCCGGTGCGCTACCTTGCGAACCTGCTGACAGCCGGTGAAGAGAAGCCGGTGCTGCTGGCACTGGAGCGCATGCTCGCGATGCGCGCCTTCATGCGCAGCCGGCACGTGGACGGCGAGGAAAACCTGCCGGTTCTCGAACGAGTCGGCATGACCGTGGAAATGGTCGAAGACATGTATCGCTACATGGCGATCGCAAACTACGAGGATCGCTTTGTCATACCAACCAATAAACGCGAGTACGCGAAATCAATCTACGACGGTTTCAGCGAACGCGGTGGCTGTGGCTTCACGTTCGGCAGTGGTTGCGACTACACCGGGCAGTCGAATGCCGATGTGTTTGGCGGCAAGCCCAACAGCCGACGCAAATTTTTTCCAATCCGCGTCGAGAAGACCGGCGATAGCCAGACACCTAAAGAAGTCGAACACACGCCCTGGAGGCGCGGATGAGCGACTCACGCACATTGCGGGTTCTTGCCCGCCTCATGGCCTACCCGGAGCAAGCGCTACTCGATTCAGTACCCGCGATGTTAGCGGTTGTACGTACCGAAGGCTGGCTTGCTCCGCCCTTGTCCGAACGGCTTGAGCAATTCATGCTCGGTATCGCCGCAAGGTCTGCATTCGACGTACAGGAACAATACGTCTCCCTGTTCGATCGGGGTCGGGCCCTGTCGCTGCATTTATTCGAGCATGTCCATGGTGAATCCCGCGATCGCGGCCAGGCCATGGTCGATCTCCTTGAACTCTACCGCGATGGCGGTCTGGAACTCGATGCGCGAGAACTGCCCGACTACCTGCCATTGATGCTTGAATATTTATCGACCCGGGAGCGGGATGAAGTCGTCGATCTGCTTGCCGATGCGATGGGCGTGATCGTATTGCTCGGAGCACGACTCAGGGAGCGTCACTCGGAGTACGCGGTATTGTTCGAAGCTCTGGAGGCCATCGCCGGCAGCCCGGCCGATGCCGAGATCATCAAACGCAAGGCGGCGACAGAGGGCCCCGATCAAACCATCGAAAAAATGGACGAGATCTGGGCTGAAGAGCAGGTCACGTTCATGGGCAACAGCGATCCAGCCGGTGGTTGTGGCACGAGCCGCCTACAGCAGCAGGATCCGATCGCCGCGGCGGGTATCGCGGTACGCATAGAAAACGGCACACCCAAACCACACGCTGTGTCTGGCAACCGGAGGTAACGGCAGATGGAACTTTACATCAATCAGTTTATTTTTAGTGTTTATCCCTACGTGGCCGGCAGCATCTTTATCTTCGGTTCGCTGCTGCGCTTCGAGCGCGGACAGTACACCTGGCGTGCCATGTCGAGCCAGATGCTGACCCCAAGATCAAAAGCATTTCGCTGGGCCAGCGTCGCGTTTCATGTCGGCATCCTGCTGTTGTTCTTCGGCCACCTGGTTGGCCTGCTGACGCCGACCTGGCTATACGAGGGTATCGGCCTCAGCGCATCCGCCAAACAGCTTGCAGCGATGATTGCCGGTGGCCTGTTCGGCTTGCTCTGCCTGTACGGAATAACGTACTTGCTGTGGCGGCGGCTTTTTGTACCGGCGGTACGTGCCAACAGCGCAGTGATGGACACGTTCATTATCTGCCTGATTTGGCTGCAGCTCGCGACCGGTCTCGGCACGATTGTCGTATCCACGGGACATCTCGATGGTCATACGATGCAACAGCTGGCGCACTGGGCCCAACATATCGTGACCTTCCGCTCCGGCGCGCACGAATTTGTGCTTGGCGTACCGTGGGTCTACAAAAGCCATATATTTCTGGGCATGATCATGTTCACCGCATTTCCGTTCAGCCGGCTGGTACACATCTGGAGCTGGCCGTGGGCGTATACGCGACGCCGCTACCAGATCGTGCGGCAGCATTGATGTCGTATCCTTTCGTAACCAAAGGTTCGCAAGCAGCGAGAGAGTGTTAGGGATGACCGAAGCGACGACCGATACCGGCAGCCTGCCCCCTGATGTACAGATCAGGGTCGACAACCGGATCATCAATGCCAGCGAGATCGATCGTGAGGTCCAGTATCATTCTGCCCCGGACCTTGGCGAAGCCCGTCGACGGGCGGCCCAGGCACTGGTGGTGCGCGAACTGTTGCTCGCCGAAGCTGATTCCCAGGGCATTCGTGATCCGGAAGAAGGCAATATCGAAGCTCCCGACGAGGCCCGCATTCGAGTGCTTATCGAACGCAACGTTGACATTCCCGAACCCGGCGCAGCGGCGTGTCGGCGCTACTACGATGCGAATCCGGAACGCATGCGCACCAGTGATCAACACGAGGTCTCGCATATCCTGATTCCAGCACCAGCGGACGACGCCGAATTGCGTGCCGAAGCGCGCAAAGTGGCGCAGACCCTGACGGCGACGCTCGGCAAAGAGCCGCAGCGATTTCAAGAGCTGGCGCGGACCCACTCCAGCTGCCCCTCGAGCGAGGTGGGCGGCTATCTCGGCCTGATCGTGCGCGGCCAGACCGCCCCGGAATTCGAAAAAGCGCTCTCCAGGTTACCGGTCGAAGTGGTGCCGGACTACCCGGTCGAAACCCGCTACGGTTTCCACGTCGTATTGATCCATGCCCGTCATTCAGGCCGGCCGCTCACTTTCGAGGCTTGTCACGAAAGAATTGCCGACTATTTGCGCGAACACGTCCGCCGTCGCGCAATCAGTCAATACATCCGCGTGCTGGCGGCGGATCACCACATCGAAGGCTTCGACCTCGATGCCGCTACCAGCCCACTCGTACAATAAGGCGGTGCCTGGCGATTTATGCACGGTCGCCGAGGCACGAGTGCGCCTGCTGGACTCCATTTCACCTGTGCCGGACACCGAGTGCTGCAAGCTCGATGACCTGCTCCATTGCGTGCTGGCCACTCCCGTGTGCGCCGCGGTCAGCGCACCGGCCGCC
>DDIS01000039.1:0-1628 GCA_002338615.1 Proteobacteria bacterium UBA1844
CGCCGCTCCTACGGTATGCGAACTCAGGAACGTAGGAGCGGCATCCTGCCGCGATTGGCGTCCGGCTGAATGACACCAGGCTCGGCGCACCCACGGTCGGGGTTTTCCGGTAAACTGGCGGTCGTTCCAACACACACGGGATCACATCATGGGGTTTATGGCTGGCAAGCGTGCGCTGATCGTCGGCGTCGCAAGCGATCGTTCCATTGCAACGGGGATCGCCACGGCGTTCGCGCGCGAAGGTGCCGAGATTGCGTTTACCTACCAGAACGACAAGCTCAAGAGCCGGGTAAGCAAGCTCGCTGAAACGCTGGGGCAGAACAGCGAACTCTGTTTCCCCTGCGACGTCGGCGACGATAACGAGATTGCCACCGTGTTTGCTGAACTTGGCAAACACTGGGACGGGCTCGACGTGCTGGTCCATTCCGTGGGTTTTGCACCGCGCGATCAACTGGACGGCCAGTACGTTGATGCCGTCACGCGTGAAGGCTTCAAGATTGCCCACGATATATCGAGCTACAGCCTCGCAGCGCTCGCAAAGGCCGCGCTGCCCATGATGGAAGGGCGCGGCTCATCGATACTCACGCTGACCTACTACGGCGCGGTTAAGGTCGTGCCGAACTACAACGTCATGGGTCTTGCCAAAGCGAGCCTCGAGGCCAACGTGCGTTTCCTCGCAGCCGATCTTGGCCCACGTGGTATCCGGGTGAATGGCATTTCCGCCGGGGCGATCAAGACGCTCGCCGCCGCCGGTATCGCGGGCTTTCGCAAGATGCTGACGCATTTCGACAAGGTGGCACCGTTGCGTCGCTGCGTTACGATCGAGGACGTCGGCAATGCCGCCGCCTTTTTGTGCTCCGATTTGGCCTCCGGCATCACGGGTGAAATCACCTATGTCGATGGCGGCTTCAATATCATCGGTATGCACATCGAGGACGACTAGTAACTGTCCCCAATTTTATCAAGTACCCGCCGGTACAGCTGCTCGTAGGAGTCAGCCATGGCGCTGGCGCTGTAGCTTGCGGCTTTGGCGCGATTGGCAATGTGCATGGCATCGACTTCCGGCGAGCGCTGCGCGACGCGTTCGATACCATCGTAGAGCTGGTCTGGCGCTTCGGGCTCGATGAGTATGCCGTTCACACCATCTTTGACAACTTCCGGAATGCCGCCCACGCGGCTCGCGACAATAGGCAGACCGAACTGCATGGCATCGAGCAAGCTCGACCCCAGCGCCTCGTCGAGTGACGGAAATACAAACACGTCGCAAGCCGCAAGATAGTCACCGACGTTATCAACAAAGCCCGTGAGTTCTATATTTGTCAGGTCCCCTATTTGCGCACGGAATAGCGCCTCGTCCTTGCCCGCACCGAGCAGCAGGAAATGCCAGTCGGGATGTTCGCTTGCCGCACGCCGCGCGGCCTCAATGATCGTCAGCTGTCCCTTCGTGGCGTGGAAATAGGTACCGACATGCGCGATCAGGCGTTTGCCGCGATAGCGGTTGCGCAATGCCAGGGTCCGCTCGGCGTCGACGGGCAGCGTCGCATGCGCATCCGGAATCACGATCGCGTCGAGATCCGGATAACGCTGCTGGATATGGCCGGCAACAGCCTGCGACACGGCTACGATTG
>DDIS01000039.1:1757-3898 GCA_002338615.1 Proteobacteria bacterium UBA1844
CCCGCCGGTACGCCATATCGCGCAAGAATGAGCGCTTTTGCGGGCGCATTACGCGCCGCGTGATGATGCCGGGCGCGCGAAACATGAGCTGCGCCGCCAGTCCCACGTACACGTCCCTCGCGCCATGCGCATGCGTCAGTGTGCTGCCGCGAGTCGCTCGCGCAATTTGCGGCGGGTTGAATCGCAGCGCGACGATATCGACTGTCGGGGTCGCAACGCGCACGCGTTCCGCAAGTTCGCTGTTTGCGTGCACTACGAGTCGCTGTTGCCAGCCACGCTCGGCCAACTCGGTGAGCAATAACAGCGTCTGCCGTTCGCCGCCGCGAAACTCCTGCGCCAGGTTGATGTGCGTGAGCGTCATTGCCTGCCAGACAGGCCGCGCATCAGCTTAGTGCTGATTGCCTGGCATCTATCCCGACCTTGGTTGTCTCACCATCGAGTCGCGCAACGATAACCGCACAGCAGGCATCGCCCCAGATATTGACGCTGGTACGCGCCATATCGAGGACCCGGTCAAATACCAACAGCACGCCAATTGCCTCGACAGGCAACCCGATTGCCGCGAGGATGATCGCAATGGCGACCAGCGATGCCGACGGCACCCCAGCGACGCCGATCGACGTCATCAGCGCAATGGTCACGATCGAAAATTGCACGCCGAATGACAGGTCGAGTCCGTAGGCCTGAGCCAGGAACATTGCAGCCGCGCATTCGTACAAAGCCGTGCCGTTCATGTTTACTGTCGCACCGAGCGGCAGCACAAAACTCGAAATCTTGTTGGAAACACCGAGATTGTCTTCGACCGAATCCATGGTAACAGGCAAGGTCGCCGAGGACGACGCGGTGGAAAACGCGGTCAGCATCGCCGGCGAAACACCTTTCAGCACTTTGTACGGATGTACACGTCCGATGAAGCGCAACATCAGCGGCAATGTGATGAATGCATGAATAGCAAGGGCAACTAACACCGATGCGGAAAAGTACAACAAGGGCTCGGCCGCGCCAAAACCGGTTTCCGCAACCACTTTTGCGACCAGTCCAAAGACGCCGATCGGTGCAAACAGCATGATCCACTCGGTCATTCGCATCATGACGCGAAATACGCCGTCCCAGAAACTGTACAAAGGTTCCGAAAGTTCATGCCCGAGCTTGGTCATGAAGTAACCAAACAATATTGCAAAGAAAATCAGGCCAAGCATTTGTCCTTCGGCCGCGGCCGAGACGATATTGGGCGGCACCATGCGCAGGAAAATGTTGGCGACGTCGCCGACGCCTTTGCCTTCCACCCTGGCAGCGATGTCGCTGACGGACGCATCGAGTGCCAGCAAATGACCTGCCGGTTCTCCATCCACCAGGCCGGGCGCAACGATGTTGATAACAGTGAGGCCCACGAGGATCGCTGCCAGCGTCGTAACCGCGTAGAAAACAAGCGTCTTGCCACCGAGTGCGCCAAGGTTACCGCCGGAGCCAATGCCTGCAACGCCGACGATGATCGACGATGTAATGAGCGGCACGATTATCATCTTCAGCGCGTTGAGGAAAAGTTGGCCGATGTAATCGAAAATCGAAACCCAGGCGACGCCAAACAGCCCCGGTGTGTAGCTGTCGGTCGTAAACTGGTTCACTACAAAACCGATGGCCACAGCCATCATAAGGGCAATCAGTATCTGCCAGTGCAGCGCAAGTTTACGCACGAGTCCCCCTCATCTGCCCGCCGCTGGGCGATTGCCAAAGCGTTCGGAGCCTGCCGCGCAGATCCTTGTCCAACTTACTGAAACAGGTCGGTGGCGGCCAGCACATTGTCATTGACAACAACTTTCGCGTCCTCGCGCAAGGCGGCGACGAACGCCTGGAAATCACCGATCCCCGACTGCTGTGCAAGCATCAGCTTGCCCTGGTCTCGTTCCGCCAATGGAATCGACTCCGGCCGTCCCGGCACGACGGCGTCCAGCGAATAAACAGCGTAGCTGCCATCTTGTAACTGCAACTGGCCAAAAACCGGCCTGTCGTCGCTCGGTTTACCGGCGGCGAACACCTCGTATACCAGTCCCTGGTCCACAGTGCTGTTGTTGCGTGTCAGCATCTGTGGCTCTGCCGCCGTCATACCTGCAGCCGCGGCCGCGGCCGTGAATTCTTCGCCC
>DDIS01000039.1:3998-5680 GCA_002338615.1 Proteobacteria bacterium UBA1844
GGCCGTGAATTCTTCGCCCGCCTTGAGTTCTTCGAGCATTTGCTGCGCGCGACCTTCCATCAGCGTTTCGGCCTGCTGCGCGATCAACTGCTCCCTGATTTGCTCGTGAACATCAGCGAGTGGCTGACGCCGCGCTTCCTGGTGTGCAGTGACCCTGAATATTGCAGCCTTGTCAGCGTCCAGTTCGACGACGTCCGAAATCTGCCCATCGATGAGCACAGCGTCCGAGAAAATCGCGTCGATTGCGGCCTGGTTACTACCGAATGCCTCGCCGCCATCACGACTGAAGCCCGATACATGCTGGATTTCCAGTCCGGTCTTCTCAGCGATCGCCTGCATATCGGCCTGATCAAATAACGCGTCGGACAGCGTTCGTTCAAGATCCTGGTAGCGCTCGTTCGCTTCACGTTCACGCAATTCCGACAGCAGTTCACCCCGGACCTGGTCGAGCGGTAGCGGGCCTGGTTTGTGGATCTCATCGAGCTTGACGATATGGAAACCGAAATCGCTTTGCACCGGGCCTTTGACTTCGCCCTCGGCCATCGAGAAGATCGTGCTACCGAGTTCGCCGGGCAACTGCGAGCGTGTCAGGGTTCCAAGGTCACCACCCTGCTCTGCCGTGCCGCCGTCGTCAGATTCTTCCTCGGCAAGCTTCGCAAAGTCTTCGCCCGCCTCGATGCGAGCCATAATTGCATCCGCTTTCGCCTTGGCCGCGTCGGTGTCAGACCCCGCCGCAATCAGAATGTGTCTCGCGTGTCGTTGTTCGTCCTGCAAGTAGCGCTCACGATTTTCCTGGTAATAGGCAGCCAAATCTGCCTCGGCAACTTCAATGCCTTCGGCAACCGCGTTACGGCTGACTTCGATGTATTCAACATCCACGGATTCCGGCAACTTGTATTCCGTCGGGTTGCTTTCGTACCAGGCAGCGATCATTTCATCGCTAACGTCGATCGCGTCGGAAACTGTTGACGGATCGATCGTTGCGAGCGACACAATGCGTTGTTCGGCGATCAAATTAAGGTAACGACGGTACTCCGCCGGCGTCACCAGCGCTGTAGCGCCGATAGCCAACTGCAATTGTTGCTGACGCAGCGCATTCCTCTGCATGCGCTCGAACTGGATGGGCTCCATCCCGCGCTCGGCGAGGAAAGTCCGGTAGGTATCACGATCGAATTTGCCGTCCTGTTGAAATTCCGGCGTGTTCTGTACAAATTGGATGATTTGCTGATCGCTGATGCGATAACCATTGTCGTTGAGGAAATTGTCGATCAGCTGGCGTGACACGAGTTGATCGAGCAAGCTGCGCCGCACCTGAACTCTGAGGTCGCCGGTGACTGTCGCCAATTGCGGATTGCGCTGTATGGCATCCCGGTAACTTTGCTCGAATTCGGTGGCAGAGATTTCTACGCCGTCAACCTTGGCCACATACGGGTTGCCGACAAAACTGTAGTTGAGGCCAAAAAACACAAACGACAGCCCGATCATTACTAAAAGAGCCAGGGCCAGTTTGCCGGTGAAGGTATCGCGCATGTTTTGCAGCATGAATTCTCAGCTTTCTTGAAGTCTAAAAAGCGGGCAGTCTAACGGAAAATACGCCCGGGCTAAAAAAAACAAAAAAAAAGAGGGTCAGACCCCACAGAGTTTGACCCTCTTCTTTAGTTGGCGGAGCGGACGGGACTCGA
>DDIS01000073.1 GCA_002338615.1 Proteobacteria bacterium UBA1844
ATGCTCGCCTTTCGACCAGCAGGCAGCGGCGACTCTGCGCCCGCCGCGGCGGGCGGTGACTCGCGTACAAGTAGCTCAAGTGCGAGTAGCTCAATTACATCTCACACTGCGCCAGCGAAAACCGGTAAACGCACAATTTCTGCCAAAGTGGCGCCGGCAACAGCAGCGATCGCCAGTCCGACAAAATGGACGGACCCGGACTGGTCGCAATTAATCGATATGCTCGAATTGAAAGGTGCGGTGCGCATGTTGGCAATCAATTGCGCGTACCTGAAGCGCACCGGGAACACCTTGTATTTCAGCGCGGATGCGAAGGCCGACGCTATTTTGACGCGTCAGCGCAAGGACGCACTTGCCGAGGCTTTAAGCCAGCACTATAGCGAGAGCTTGTTGGTCGATATCGTGTTGCACGCGAACGATGCCCTTGCTGATCGAGAAACACCAGTGCAGCAGGAGTCGCGTAAAACTGACGAACGCTACAAAGCCGCGCGTGAATCACTCGAGGTTGATCCAAACGTACAGGCGTTGAAAAAAATGTTTGGCGCCGAATTGAAATCTGAAACCATCGAACCCATAGAACGGTAAGGGTCATGCCAGGCACCAAGGAGCAGTTATGAAAGGCGGTATCGGCCAACTCATGAAGCAGGCACAGCAAATGCAGGCGGATATGCAGAAGGCACAGGAAGAAATGGCAGCCATGCAGATCACCGGTGAGTCCGGCGGCGGCATGGTCAAGATTACGATGAACGGCAAGCACCAGGTGCAGGCGCTGGCGATCGACGACGCGTTGTTCGGCGATGACAAGGACATGCTCGAGGACCTGATCATTGCAGCCTTCAATGACGCTCAGCGCAAGCTGGAGAAGACAACCCAGGACAAGTTTTCGGGGCTTGCCGGTGGCCTGAGTTTGCCTCCGGGAATGAAGTTGCCCTTCTAGCCCTGTGTCGTACTCCCCACTTCTGGTCAAACTGATCGATTCTTTGCGCTGCATGCCCGGCGTCGGCCAGAAGTCGGCACAACGCATTGCATTTTACTTGCTGGAGCGCGATCGCGACGGGGCAACTACATTGTCGTCAGCCCTGGCCGAAGCTGCCGCGGGCATTGGCCATTGCCAGCGATGCCGGATGCTGACCGAGCACGAGCTTTGTTCAATTTGCTCCGCCGGCGGCCGCGATGCCACGCAACTCTGCGTGGTCGAGTCCCCGGCTGACGTGATGGCGGTCGAAGACGCCACCGGTTTTCGTGGCTTGTATTTCGTGCTGATGGGGCACTTGTCGCCGCTCGATGGCATCGGGCCCGACGAACTCGGGCTCGGCATGCTCGAAGAGCGGCTTGCAGCCGCCGAAGTCAGTGAACTTATCATCGCCACGAACCCGACGGTGGAGGGCGACGCAACCGCGCACTATCTAGCAGTGCTTGCCGCGCGCAACCAGGTACAGGCAAGCCGTATCGCACACGGCGTGCCGCTGGGCGGCGAACTGGAATACGTGGACGGTGGCACTTTGTCGCACGCGTTTTACGGTCGGCGCGTCGTTGACTAATTACGGAGCACAGCCCATGTCCGACTGCATTTTTTGCCGGATTATCGATGGAGATATTCCCGCCGACATTATCTACGAGTCCCACTCAGCGCTTGCCTTTCGCGATATTAATCCGCAAGCGCCAACTCATGCTTTGATCATTCCCCGCCAACATATCAGCACGATTAATGACATCGATGACACGCACCACGAAATTGTTGGCAGCCTCTTTAGCGCAGCACGCGAGGTGGCAGCTCAGGAAGGGCTGGCCGAAGACGGCTATCGCGTTGTCATGAATTGCAATGAAGCTGCGGGACAAACCGTGTTTCATATTCATCTGCACCTGCTCGGCGGTCGAAACCTTAGCTGGCCGCCTGGATAGCACCACAGGTTTTGCTTGCCTGATACCCTGGCGCAATCCAGGCCGCCCACCCGCCATTGCTCGTCTCGATGTTGCAAAATATATCCCGCTCATGCGGTCTCATAGTGGTGGAAGCCTTGCGGCGCATGGTTTGTACGACTGTGAGCAGCGTCACGAGCAAACTGTGACCCCCCTCACAAGTTTATGACAAATACGGCAGTTTCCGTGCATTGCGGAGGTGAATAAAACACCCTCGCGTTGCGCCCGGCATGGAGCCGGGTGTGCGGTGTTGTGGCATCGCGCTGTAAACGATATGGAATCATGCTTTGACGACCGTACGGACTCGACCGTGGCCTGTGCCAGTGCGGAAGACGATCATAGTTGCCTGTGTGCTGTTCGGCTCGGGCCCGAACGCGCTCGCCAGTGGCGTGCCTCCCGGCACCGTGATCGAGAACCAGGCAACCGTGAGTTTCGATCTCGGCGGCACCCCGACAACGCTGATGTCGAACACGACGTCCCTGACTGTCAACGAACGCATCGATGTCGCAGCCGTGCTGCAAAGTGCGCAGGTGCTTACAGCAGCCGGGGATACCGAGCGTGCTCTGCTGTTCCGTGTCACTAATACAGGCAATGGTACAGAAGCGTTCACGCTGGCAATCGATAACCTAATCACTGGCGATGATTTCGATCCCGAAGCGTCCGTACCATCCATCTATTTTGATACGGACGGCAGCGGCGACTTAAGCGCGGCAGACCAGGCTTATGTAGCCGGAACCAATGAACCCGTGCTCGCAACCGATGCGTTCATCGACGTGTTCCTGGTGAATGACATTCCTGTAACGGCGGTGAATGGCGATATTGGTCGCAGCCAGCTGACGGTAAAGTCTGTTACCGGAACCGGTGCCGCAGGCACTGTATATGCCGGGGCGGGCGATGGTGGTACGGAGGCCATCATCGGCGCGTCCACCGGTGAAGCCGTTGACGTTGGTGAATATATCGTGGCGGACGTACAAATCAACGTCCTCAAATCGCAGGTAGTCGGTGATCCATTCGGTGGGACTGAACCGATACCCGGCGCAACTATCACCTACACGATCGCAGTTGATGTCACGGGCTCCGGCACCGCGACTGCCAGTGTGCTGAACGATCCTGTCCCGGCGTTTTCGAGCTACGTTGCCGGCAGCCTGCGACTGAATGCTGTTGCTTTGACGGATGCGACAGACGCCGACGCAGGTGAACTGGACACCACAGCGGCGCCGGCAGTGGTCGTGCGACTGGGCGACCTCACTCTCGCGGACGGAACCCAGACCATCGAGTTCCAGGTAAGGATTGATGAATAAACATTACCTACAAGCCGTAGGAGCGGCTTCCA
>DDIS01000109.1 GCA_002338615.1 Proteobacteria bacterium UBA1844
GCCGCCTGGACGCGCGAGGTGATCGGCGACACGATGGCGCGAACCTGCGAAGGCTGTGCGCAGCAAACCGTGGCCGGCAAAGGGCTGCTGCCGACCTTGCTGCTGGAGACGGACGGTGTTGCCGACGCACTCGCGTCACTTGTTAACGGCAATCAGGCCTTGACCTTGGCCAATCTCGATGCGATTGCGGCGCCCGGCGTTGCCATGACGCGCCAGGTGATCGAAGCGATTCGCGAGATGCCGACATCCGAGCAGGGGCTGATTCTAAATCGCCTGGCCGGCGAAATTGCGACTGCGCGAACCGTTGAGAAAGCTCTGCTCGCGAGACGCATGCTGATCTCCGGGAAACAAGTTCCCGAGGTGTTTGCGCTCAAGATCGCGACCGAGCGCGTGGAGGCCGCCGTGCTGGAACTCGATGAAGAGATCGACAACCTGTTGTTCGAGTCGCGCGTCCGGCGAGAAATAGTCTCCGGTACGGTGGGCGTGCTGTTGAAACGCACCGCAACACGCCGCCAGGCATCACTCGATGTGCCCGAAGGGCCCATCATCGATCCCAACCCGATAGACCATGGCCGCGTCAATCCCGACTAAACGCTCTCGCCGCTGGTTCTTCGCGTTGACCAGTGTCTTCCTGCTGTTGACACTGGCGATGGGCATCGCGCTGTGGCGCTTGTTGCAACTCGACACCCTGACCTCGCTAGCCAACGATGTCGTTCGGCTCGATCGTGCCATGCGCGCCGTTCGCTGGACGATCATTGCGCTTGTCCTCGTGAGCTGGCCAACACTCATTAAATGGGTTGCAAATCGAGGAGCGTGCGCGGCGCACAATTCGGCTCGCTGGCTTAACGCTCGATGGCGCGTCGTTGGGTGGTTGATCGCCATGGAGCTCTTGATTGGAACGTCGGTGCTGCCCTCGGTGTTTCGGCTCTTCGGTGCCTGATCCGTGACCGTCGATAGCTACCTCGAACTCTTCACGACCTTGTTTGGCTGGACCATCTACAACGTGCTGTGGGACGTACTGGTCGCGACCGGCATCGTTTACCTGCCGTTTATAGGTATCGTGATCGACAACTGGCGCGATCCGGCCGAAGGCGGTGAGTTCGGCACCGCCACCAGCCTCTCGCTACGCCGGCTTGAGATCGAGTTGTATCTCGCGCTGTTGGTGGTGGTGCTCGCCGGTCAACCCGCCGCGCTCACCCCACTCAACGCAACGGTCTTACGCTACACGCCACCGCCGACCTTAAGCGAGCCGAACCCCGTCACGGCGACGCCCGAGAACCCCGACAGTACCTTCGGCGCACAAGGCTTTGCCGGCTCCGCGGCTACGGTCAATCTGCCGATCTGGTGGTACGGCGTTTTGTCGATGACGTCGGGCGTCAATCATGCCCTCATCGAAGGACTGCCCGTCGTGGCGGATCTGCGCACCTATGAGCAGCAAGCACGCCTTGCGAACATAACTGATCCTCGCCTGCGAAAAGAAGTGAGCGATTTCTTTGTCAGTTGTTACGTGCCGGCACGCTCCCGATACCAGCGCGAACGACCGGACGATGCGGCGACAGTCACACTGCTCGAGGAGTTCGGCGACACGGATCCCGATTGGATCGGCTCGCACGTTTATCAACAACGCCCCAACTATTACGACGCGCTTCGATCGACGAGGCCCATTGCGGGCTGGCCGTACGATCCCAACCGAGACACCGAGTACGAGGAGAGTGCACCACCGGAGTGGGGCAGGCCGGTGTGCAACGAGTGGTGGCAACACGCCGAACGCGGTCTTCAGGAGAAATTGGTGGTTGCCAGTGAGGACACAGCGAGTGGCCTGGCGGGCCTAGTTGTGAGCTTGGTGCCAAGCTGGTCCACGGATCGGCAGCGCGACACGGTGGCCAAAGCTGTGCTCACGAATGCGCCACCCATCTGGTCAAACAATGACCTTGCGGCCCTGAACCGCGCCGATGGTGGCGTCATCGGCAGCGTGCAACAATTTGTGAAACAGGGACTCGCCGGCGGTGGCATTATTGCCGCGTCCGCCTTTTTCAGTGTGACGATGACGGTGGTGTTGCTGTCCTTGCCGATGATTCAGGCGCTGGTGTTGCTGGGCATCTATGCCATGCTGCCACTGATTGTTGTGTTGTCGAGGTTTTCATTGTCGATGATGGTTATGGCCGCCATTGGCATTTTCACGGTTAAATTCTGGTCGGTGCTCTGGTATCTCGCGTTGTGGGTTGATCAAAACCTGATCGCGTCGATGTACCCAGACGTCTCAGTGTTCCTGGAATTGTTCGCGAATCCCGGCGAGCACGACGTTAAACGGCTGTTACTAAACATGTTGTCGACGACGTTATATTTGATGCTGCCTATATTGTGGAGTGCCATGATGGCTTGGGTGGGCGTGAGAATTGGGCGGTCGATTGACGCGGCGACGAGCATTATCACCAGTCCGGCTCGAGATGCAGGCCAACAGGGCGGGGCGATTGGTAAAGGACTGGTAGGTCGCGTGGGGCGTCGTTAAATTGGTCAATACCAGCCGTAAGGGTCGGTGCCATCGTCAAGACAACCGGTACGATAATTCAGGATTCCAGTATTCAGTTTACTATCGTCCGTAGGACGATGCAGGGGTGTACGAGCGGCGCTCGAATGGAATGCAATAAACTTCAGCGCGTGCCACAAAAATAGGACCCCGAACACAACGATGGAACCGAAACCACGAATCGATTTGTTCACAAATGAGCGGCTTGCCATCGGCCCATTACACCTTATTTCTGGAAGACGCTATTTTATCATGCCCGAAGCTTGTTCGCCGGTGCCGCGAATCTGATGATGTGTGGCGCGAGAGGCGCGGATCCTGGCGCCGATCCAGTCAGCGACTTCTTCGGCCACCCAACCTACGGCACGGGGTCCCAGTTGGACTTGCGTCGGAAATTGGTCACGGCCAATGAGTTCGTAAATGGTAGAACGCGACAATCCCGTTCGACGCATTACTTCTGGCAAGCGGTAGATCTCGTTGTTAGTCATGTCTGCATCCGATTAGAACCAATAATGTTCACGTACGATAGTCGGATCCTGGGTGCGTCTCGCAGAAAAGACACGCGCAGGGGTGCAGAGATTGTCTGACCTTGCAGTGAGTACCGTTGAGGCTTGATCGTTTTTGCGCGACCGCAGTCCCTGGCAGTCATAATTTATCCATATTGAGGTCCTACGTGGCGGTGTCGCCGCTTGCTTTCAGGATGTCCAAATAATCCGCCCACGCTTGCATCAGTTTTCGGCGTTGCGACAGATATTGCGCGTGATTGTAGGCGCGCCGTACTTTGCTTTTCTCAACATGACCAAGCTGAGCTTCAATGACATCGGGGGAGTAGCCCATCTCATTTAACCGAGTGGAGGCCATGCTCCTAAAGCCATGAGCGGTCATTTCCTCGCGCGTGTAGCCCAACCGACGCAAGGCGGCATTGAGACTGTTATCACTGATCGGCTTCTCATCCGTTCTTACCGAAGGGAATAAATAGCCCTTCGGTCCCGTTAGGGGAGCCAGATCGTCGAGGATCGCGATTGCCTGCTCGGACAGGGGCACTAGATGCTCCCGGCCTTGCTTAGTGCGCCTTGCGGGAATTCGCCACTCCGCAGCCTCCCTATCGATTTCGGACCAGGTTGCCGCCCGCAACTCGCCAGGCCGGACAAAGACCAGGGGGGCGAGTTTGAGGGCCGCGGTGACGGCGTTCAGACCCGAATAGCCGTCTATCGCGCGTAGCAATCCGCCGATTTCCGCCGGCTGGGTGATCGAGGCGAAGTGCTGTGCATTGACCGGCGCGAGCTGGCCTTGCAGTGCGGCTGCAATATCGTGCTCGGCGCGCCCTGATCCGACGGCATATTTCCAAACCCGGCTGCAGGCAGACCGAACCCGGTGGGCCGTATCCCGGCTGCCTTTGTGCTCGATCCGTTTCAGGACCGCCAGCAGCTCCAAGGCGGTGATCTCGGCGATCGCCTTGTTGCCGAGATACGGGTAGACGTGCAGTTCGAAGCGTCGCTGCGTGGTTCGGGCGGCACCGGTCGTTTGCATGTTCAGGAATTCGGACGCTAACGCTCTAAGAGACTCGGGATTAGCCTCTTTTTCGGCTATTTTGACCGCCCGGGGGTCAATCGGTGGGTCGCTCGCGAGGAGCTTCCGAGCTTCGTCCCGGCGCGCGCGCGCGGCGGCTAAGGAGACGTCCGGGAAGGTGCCCAGACTCATGGCGACCGCTTTTCGGGTCTTGCCGGTTCCCCACCGATAGCGAAGTCGCCACCATTTGCCGCCGGCAGGCTGAACACATAATACCAGGCCCCCGCCATCGGCGAGGAACCGTTCTGTCTTGCCAGGCTTGGCCTTGCCTGGCGCATTACTCGCCAGTTTGTTGAGCTTGGACATTTGTGCAGTGGTCCTCTTGCGAGAAGCCCAATACTGCACAAAACATTGCACAAATTACGGCGTAAGTCAACGGATCTCAAAAAACCCTGCTGGATTGTTACCGCTATATAAATTAATATAAACAAACAGTTAACGATCAAACTTAAAGCTCTTCGGACCCCTTCGGACACAAAAATGGTGGAGGTGGCGAGAATCGAACTCGCGTCCGCAAGCCCTCTGCTCCGAGGTCTACATGCTTATACCGTCATTAATCTTACTGTGGGCTACCCGACGGGCAGGGAAAACTCACAGCCAGCTCAGTCCTGTTTTAACTACCGAGTACCCTGAACACGCCCCGATAGCGGTCTCGTGAATATGACACCTGTGATCCGAACGCACGAGCACGTACCGGGCAGATGACACCAAACTGGTTTTTAAGCAGCTAGTGCGTAGTTGTCGTCGTTGGCAACTATAAGTTTTACAGTTGGATTTACGAGGTACTCTGTCCCTCGGCATGCACTCAGAGGTTCGCGACCCACGTCGAAGCCATGTCACCCCCGGTCCAGGTAGTGTAGGGGCGATACGGCGAAATTCAATGCCGGGGTCTCTGCTTATCGCAAAAAGATTGCAATAAAAGACATTAATAATAGCACATAAGCTGTTGTTTAATAACTAAGATTTAAGTATTCGAGCCTTTTGTCGCTGCCAGTCCTGATCCTTCTTGGCCGCGCGTTTATCGTGCTGTTTCTTGCCTTTCGCCAGGCCAATTTCCAGTTTTGCGCGACCTTTGCTCCAGTGCAGGTCGAGCGGCACGATGGCGTAGCCCTTGCGTTCGACCTGTCCGGTCAAACGATCCAGCTCGAGCCGGCTCATCAGCAGCTTGCGTGTGCGCGTCGGGTCGGCCTTGATGTGCGTCGATACCGTCTTGAGTGGCGCGAAATGTGCGCCGACCAGCCAGGCCTCGTTGTTTCGAAGATGCACGTATGACTCGCTAAGCTGTGCGCTGCCAGCCCGCAAGCTCTTGACCTCCCAACCCTCGAGCACGAGCCCGGCTTCGAAGCGATCTTCGATGAAGTAGTCGTGCCGCGCGCGGCGATTGACGGCAATTTGCCTGGGAGGGGACTTGCTGTTTTGTGATTTGTTCATCGGGTCCGGTTTCTGGCTGTAGCTGCCTATACAGGGGGCAGCGCCGCTTGCAGGGCCGAGCATTATACGGATTCGGCCGCTGCCGGTTCGCCTGAAGCTCGTAATTTATTGTCAGACTGGGCTATTTGTATAAGAATCGCGGATCTTTACGGGTGGGGACAATAAAAACATGCTGAGCAACCAAGGCAGGAATGGCGGCAAGCGCAAGTCGCTGCACGGACACTGGTCATCGCGGATGGCTTTCATTCTGGCGGTAACCGGTTCCGCGGTAGGTCTCGGCAACATCTGGAAGTTCCCCTATATCGCGGGCCAGAACGGCGGCGGCGCTTTTGTCCTGGTGTACCTGCTGTGCGTTGTTCTCATCGGCATGCCGGTGATGATGTCGGAGATCCTGATCGGCCGTCGCGGCCGACGCAATCCAATCGCGACGATGGAGCTGCTCGGCAAGGAGGAGGGAAGCTCGGGGCACTGGCGGTGGGTTGGGCTCATTGGCGTCCTTGCCGGGATACTGATTCTTTCGTACTACAGCGTGATCGCGGGCTGGGTGCTGGTCTACATCGTGAAAAGCGCCCAGGGAGCTTTTGTCGGTGCGGACTCGGATACGGTATCTGCGATCTTTGCAGGATTCACAGGCAACTGGTTGTCGGTTACCTTCTCACATACCGTGTTCATGGCGCTTACGGTATTTGTCGTTGCGCGCGGTGTCGAACGCGGTCTCGAACAAGCGGTACGGTTCATGGTGCCGGCTTTGCTGGTACTCATGCTGACCTTGCTTGCGTACTCCATAAATTCCGGTCATTTCATGGAAGGCGTCGATTTCATGTTCACGCCGGCCTGGGACAAGCTGGGCTGGGGCAGCGTACTCGCCGCGCTCGGCCAGGCATTTTTTACTTTGAGCATCGGCATGGGGGCCATCATGGCCTACGGTGCCTATCTGCCTGAGGACACGTCGATTATGGGCGCCTCGGGAGCTGTTGTTGTGGCGGACACCTGTATCGCAATCCTCGCCGGTCTCGTGATATTTCCGCTCGTGTTCGCGAACGGTCTGGATCCGGCTGAAGGTGCTGGCCTCGTGTTCCATACCTTGCCACTCGCATTTGGCAAGATGGCTGGCGGCGTTATTTTTTCCACCCTGTTTTTCATACTGCTGGCATTTGCGGCGTGGACATCGGCACTTGGCCTGGTTGAGCCCGCGGTGGCCTGGCTGGTGGAGCAATTTGGCAGAACGCGCTCGCAAGCAGCCGTTATCGTTGGTTCGCTTATCTGGCTGGCCGGGATGGGCTCTGTGTTGTCGTTCAACGTACTCGCTGACGTCAGTTTCCTGGCCGGCACGATCTTCGACAATGTGGACTACCTGACGAGCAACATCATGCTGCCGCTTGGCGGACTTCTGATTACAATTTTCGCCGGCTGGGTAATGTGTCGAAATTCAACAGCCGATGAACTCGGTGGTGCCGGGACAACGTACAAGATGTGGCGGGTGCTGGCTCGCTTCCTCGCACCCATTGGAATTCTCATCGTTCTTTTCAATGCCATTTGAAGGCGGGGTTAATTAGAGGCCCCGGCCTCCGCAGGGCGACCCGTGCGCAGCAATGAGAACTGTTAGTCGAAACGCGCTGGTGCCGTACTCTGCACCACAGATGTACGCACTGGTAGATGATATTGAGTCGTACCCCGAGTTCCTGCCGTGGTGCGACCAGGCCGAAGTGCGCGCGCGCTCGGAGCACCAGGTCGAAGCGACTATTCACCTGCGCCGCGGTGGCCTGACGAAGTCATTTACAACGCGGAATCGCCTGCAACCGCCGGAAATCATCGCCCTCGACCTGCTGAGCGGGCCGTTTCGGAAATTGCGGGGACAATGGAAATTTCAGGCCCTGGCTGCAAACGCCTGCAAGGTGTCCCTGCACCTTGAGTTCGACTTTGATAATCGCCTGACTGACATGTTATTCGGATCATTTTTCGAAAGCACCTGCAATTCGCTGGTGGACGCTTTTACCAGGCGCGCCCACGATATCTACGGGGTGCCGGTGGTTGACTGAAGCGAATCTCATCGATGTGGAAGTCGTATTTGCCACCAGCAAACGCCAGGAAATTGTCAGTCTCAAGGTTGCAGCGGGGACCAGCGCTGCCGAGCTTGTCGAGCTGTCCGGCATAGCCCGGTATTTCCCCGATGAAAACATCAACTCGTTAAGCCTGGGTGTTTGGGGGCGGCTGGTAGAAGCCGGGCATACCGTTCGCGATGGCGATCGTGTGGAAATTTACAGGCCGCTCGAGCGTGATCCGCGTGACGCACGCCGCATGCGTGCGGGCACACTCACAGATCCGGACTAAGGTCCTGATCCTTTAAAATCTCGCTCACGATATCGTCTTCAAAAATGACCGTCACCCAACGTTTGAAACCGGCATCCTTGCGGCCAATTTTGAGATAGTAGACGTAGTCCCAGCGATTCGCGTGGAACGGATCCTTGATCATTGGCGTACCGAGCAAAAAGCGCACCTGGTTTTGGGTCATGCCAATCTCGACCTGGTCGAGTGCGTCCTCTTTGATGAGATTTCCCTGCGAAATATTAGCGCGGTATACACATCCGGTCGCGAACAGGGTCGCGACGAGAATGCAAGTCAGGGCAATTTTTTTCATCGACGTTATAAGACTGCTTCGAGTAGGGTTGGTTGCACTGGATAGCTTACCCGCTGTTTCGTGTCTCGAGGGTAGTTCGAGAGGGCTATCCGGGTCATAATAGGCGCGCATCATACCGTCTTGACTCATTTCAAGATACCCAATATACAAACCGCAACTTGCAAGAGGCACTCGATGGAGCAACGCAGTGAGTTACGCAAGGCCGGGCTGAAGATTACACTGCCGCGACTCAAGATCCTTGGCATCCTGGAGAACGACAAGCCCAGGCACATGAGCGCGGAAGACATATATAAGGAACTGCTTGATGCCAAAGAGGATATTGGCCTTGCGACGGTTTATCGGGTACTGACCCAGTTTGAAGCGGCAGGGTTGGTCACACGGCATAACTTCGAAGGAGGCCATTCCGTATTCGAGCTCGACGATGGCACGCATCACGACCATATGGTCTGTGTCGAAAGCGGTGAAGTTATCGAGTTTGTCAGTGAGGAGATCGAGCGCCTGCAAGAGGAAATTGCAGCGCGACATGGTTACGATTTGCTCGATCACAACCTGGTGTTGTACGTCAAGAAGCGCAAATAACCGCTGTCCTGGATCCTTGATCAGGCGCTCTTGCGCGGCGCTCCGGCCAGCATCTCTGCGGCGTGGTCGCGGGTCTTTGCAGTAATTTTCAAACCACCGATCATTCTTGCGAGTTCTTCAATGCGTTCTTCGTTGCCGAGGTTTCGCACACTCGTTCTGGTGGTATTGCCGTCCGTAACTTTCTCGATACGGAAATGACTGGCGGCAAGACTCGCAACCTGTGCAAGATGCGTCACACAAAGTACTTGTCGGGTTTTGCCGAGCTCCGCGAGACGCAATCCGACCATTTCTGCGACTGAGCCGCCGACACCGCTGTCCACTTCGTCAAACACCATTGTCGGAATCGAACTGCCGTCGCTGACAATGACCTGGATGGCGAGGCTCATGCGCGACAACTCACCGCCCGACGCTACCCTGGCAAGCGGCATCAGGTCCTGGCCCGGGTTCGCTGCAATCTGAAACTCGATATCGTCGATGCCGTGCGCGCGCGCGGCGTCGTCCGGTCGCCGGTTGAGCGCGATCGAAAAACGGCCACCGGGCATGCCCAGGCCATGCATCGCATCGCAAACGGCGCTGGCCAGGTCCTGTGCCGTCGCTTGCCGGGCATGGGACAGTGCCTCTGCATTCTTGCGATAGGCGGCCTGTGCATCCTGCAACTTGAGCTCGAGTTCCCTGCCGCGCACTGCGGCATTTTGCAAGCGGTCGTACTCGTCCTCGATCCCGGACTTGATTTCAGGCAAAGCGTTCGGTTCGATGCGATGTTTGCGTGCAACCGCCTGCAGTGCGTCGAGCCGCTCTTCAACCTGGTCGCGCCGGGCCGGATCCATGTCGATTTCTTCGCTATAACGTCGTAACTGATCGACCACTTCGTTAATCTGGATACTGGCGCTGTCCAGCAGTTCAAGTGCGGGCGCAAGATCGCGATCAACGGCGACCAGCGCCGCGACGGCGCGCTGCGATTCGGCGATCAGTTGCAGCGCGTTGCCGGTGTCACCGTCCGAGAGGCATTCCATGGCAGTTGCGATACCCTCGGCCAGTCGGCCGCTATTTTGCAAGCGCTGACGTTCCGCCAGCAGCGCCTCGAATTCACCGGCCGTCGTGTCGAGTGCTTTGAGCTCCCGCAACTGGAACGCCAGCAAATCGAGCCTCGATTCCCGGTCTGCATCGGCCTCGACTATCTGTTGCAACTGCAAGGTGATCGCCTGCAGGGCAGCGAACGATTGCCCGGTTGCATCGCGCAACTCCGCAAGTCCGCCATAATGATCGAGCAGGTCCCGTTGGACGGCAGCCTTGCCCAGCGACTGGTGAAAATGCTGGCCATGAATGTCGACCAGGAATTCGCCCAGCGTCTTGAGCTGCTGCACGGGCACCGCATTGCCATTGATAAATGCTCGCGAACGGCCGTCGGCATTGATGACGCGACGCAGCAGGCACGCATCATCGTCGTCGAGAGACTGCTCGAGAAGCCAGTTTCGAACCCGCGGCAGGTGAGCCACATCAAACCCGGCACTGAACTCGGCTCGCTTTGCGCCTTTGCGCACCGCCTGTGCGCTGCCGCGCTCACCGAGCACCAGCCCCAGCGAGTCCACCAGGATGGATTTACCTGCACCGGTTTCGCCGGTCAGGACTGTCATGCCCGCGTCAAACTCAACACTGATTCGATCGACGATCGCGTAGTCCCGCACCTCCAGGCTGGTCAACATGATTGCGAATCCTGTTCATAACGCAAGCGGCTGTCGCGGCCCCAATACAGTTTCGAGCGCAGAATGCCGTAAAAATCGTAGCCAGGAGGATGAATCAATGTAATACGCTCTGGCGCCGTGGAAATGCGGAGCAGGTCGTCCGGCTGAATTTCCGAGACCGTGCGTCCGTCAACCGTAATTTCCGACTTCGTGTCCTCGCGGCGGAGCAGCCTGATATCAATTGGCTGGGCGGCCGATACAACAATCGGCCGATCTGTCAGCGTATGCGGACAAACCGGGACGACCACAATGGCATCCAGACCCGGTTCGATGATTGGCCCGCCGCAACTCAGCGCATAGGCGGTAGATCCGGTGGGGGTCGCGATGATAAGCCCGTCCCCGGCATGTGTATTGACGTAGTGGTCGCCAATGCGCGTTTCAAAGTCGACCATGCGCCCGGTTTCGATGCGCTGCAGGACGACATCGTTCAACGCAACCGCGACCTCGGTCGACCCGTCGGCATGGCGCAAGCTCGCCGTCAGTTGCAAGCGCGAGTCGCGGGTGTAGTTGCCGGTCAACACCTGGTCAACGCTCTGCAGCATTTCGTCCGGCGTCACATCCGCAAGAAACCCGAGGCGTCCGCGGTTGATACCGAGCAACGGCACTTTATGGTCACTGGCGAGACGCGCGGCGTAGAGAATGGTGCCGTCGCCGCCGATCGCAATGATCAGATCGACCGTCGCCGCGATCTGGTTTTCGGGCAGCCGCGCTACCTTGAATTCGCCAGGCAGGCTCTCGGAGGCGACGACGTCCACCGCTCGTTGTGCCAGGTGAGTGAGCAACGAGTGCATGGTTTCGGCAACGCGCGCATCACTGTGTCGGCCCATCACCGCTATTCTTTGAAACTGCTTGCCCATGCTTGTATGACCCAGGCTCAAATGGTGGACGATTTGGCATTGTCACAGACCCTTGACCGACCGCCAAGCGGTTGCTAGCTTGTGAGGCCAGATAGCCTAACATAGCAAGGGAAAGCGCGGCCTCTAGTGTTTCGGGCCAATGCCTGCAGATGCGATGACAACACAACCGAATGATCGCGCACAGCACCTGCTGCGTGTGCTAATTCAGCGATTTATTCGTGACGGGCAACCGGTTGGGTCACGCACTTTGTCACGCGATTCGGGCCTCGACCTCAGCCCCGCCACTATTCGCAATGTTATGTCCGATCTCGAGGACATGGGCCTGGTGTCCGCGCCGCACACAAGTGCCGGTCGCGTGCCGACGCCAAAAGGCTATCGGCTTTTCGTCGATACCCTGATCCGTTTTCGTGAGCCGAAGGGTGGCGACATGGCAAAGCTCAAGCTGCAATTGAGCTCGTCTGCCGATGACCCCGATGGCCTGATCAGTGCCGTATCACGCATGCTCTCGGATGTTACAAGTCTCGCTGGTGTCGTATCGGTGCCAAGAGGCCAGCAGGCCGTCCTGCGCCAGATTGAATTCCTGTCCTTGTCGGATAACCGCATTCTCGCCATCCTCGTCATCAATGATCGCGAGGTACAAAACCGAATCCTGTATACGGACCGCGAGTACAGCGCGTCGGAGCTGACGCAGGCCGCCAACTTCATCAACGAAAACTATGCCGGGGACGCAATGCCGCGGGTGCGCGACAGGCTGGTTGCTGATCTTGAGCAATTGCGTTCATCAATGAACAAGGCCATGGTCGATATTATTGCGGTGGCCCAGTCGGCCATGGACCCGCAAACCAGTTCGGACTATGTACTCGCCGGCGAAACCAACCTCATGGGTTTTGCAGAGTTATCGGACATTGAAACGCTGCGGCGCCTGTTCGAGGCATTCTCGAAGAAACAGCTGATACTGGATTTGCTGGATCGCAGTATTCACGCGACCGGCGTACAGATTTTCATCGGCGAGGAGTCGGGCTACAAGATTCTCGATGACTGCAGCGTCGTCACGGCTCCGTATGAACTGGACGATGGGACGATCGGCGTACTGGGCGTGATCGGGCCGACCCGCATGGCCTATGATCGGGTCGTGCCTATCGTGGACCTCACAGCCCGGCTATTGCGCTCGGCAATCAGTCAGCGGAGTTGATAGCGCCTGGCGCTTGATATTCAGGGCGGCGCCCCCACACTCCGTCACATCGAATGCGGGCCCGAACCGGCCTTGCGCACAATGCTACCTGGAGAGACAAAGCAATGAATGGGCAAGCTCAGCGACCCGATGAAGACAACGATGCGATCGAAAACGCGGCCGAGGCCAGTGATGACGACGAGGTGAGCGCTGCCAGCGATCCGGCCGTACTTCTCGCGGCCGCGAACGCACAGGCACAGGAAAACTGGGATCGCTACCTGCGTGCGGCCGCCGAAACCGAGAATATGCGCAAGCGCGCAGCGCGCGATGTTGAAAACGCACGCCGCTATGCGCTGGAAAATTTTGGTCGGGACCTGCTGGCCGTCAAGGACAGCCTGGAAATGGGTATCCAGGCGGCGGAAAACGCGGATGTTGCCAGTTTGCTTGAAGGCAAGGCGGCGACACTGAAATTGCTGGCCACGACGATGGAACGCTTCGGTATCACCGAGGTGGATCCGGTCGGCGAGCCCTTCGACCCGGAACTGCATGAGGCGATGAGCATGATGCCCTCAGACACGGTCGAACCGGGATCCGTCGTTACCGTCATGCAGAAGGGTTACGTGCTCAATGGCCGCCTGCTCAGGCCCGCCATGGTGGTGGTGGCCGCGGACACCTGAGGTCCGCGCTTCTGATGCAAGGGATTTTTCGTCAGGCGTGCTTGAAACCGGATCCCCAGACCCCACTTAATGGATCAGTTTTGCAGTATTCACACAAAGATTTCGGAGTAAACACATGGGTAAAGTAATCGGTATTGACCTCGGTACCACGAACTCCTGCGTAGCCGTCATGGAGGGCGGTAAGCCCAGGGTCATCGAGAATTCCGAGGGCGATCGCACCACGCCATCGATCGTTGCGTTCAGCAAAGACGATCAGATCCTGGTTGGGCAATCGGCAAAGCGTCAGGCGGTAACCAATCCGACCAACACGCTGTTCGCCGTCAAACGGCTCATCGGTCGACGTTTTAAAGACGACGTGGTGCAGCGCGATATTGGCATGGTCCCGTACACCATCGTAGAGGCCGACAATGGCGATGCGTGGGTGGAAGTAAACGGCAACACCATGGCTCCGCCGGAAATCTCCGCGCGCGTACTAATGAAGATGAAGAAAACCGCTGAAGACTACCTGGGCGAGCCGGTTACCGAGGCTGTGGTCACGGTACCTGCGTATTTCAACGATTCACAGCGCCAGGCAACCAAGGACGCCGGCAAGATTGCCGGTCTCGACGTCAAGCGGATAATCAACGAACCGACCGCGGCGGCACTTGCCTACGGTATGGACAAGAAGCGTGGCGACAAGAAAATTGCCGTATTCGACCTCGGCGGCGGCACCTTTGACGTCTCGATCATCGAGATCGCTGAAGTCGATGGCGAGCACCAGTTCGAAGTGCTTGCTACCAACGGCGACACGTTCCTGGGCGGTGAGGATTTTGACCTCAAGATCATCCAGTACCTGTCCTCCGAGTTCGAGCGCGAAAGCGGTGTGGATATCAGCAAGGATCCACTCGCCATGCAGCGCCTCAAGGAAGCGGGCGAGAAAGCCAAGATCGAGTTGAGTTCGCAGCAACAGACGGACGTCAATCTGCCGTATATCACGGCGGATGCGAGCGGGCCCAAGCATCTGAATCTCAAGCTGACGCGGGCCAAGCTCGAGTCGCTGGTGGACGGTTTGATCGAGAGAACCATTGCGCCTTGCAAGGTTGCCCTGACGGACGCCGGACTCAAGGTCAATGAAATTGACGACGTCATCCTGGTCGGTGGCCAGACCCGCATGCCGAAAGTTTTTGAGGCAGTGCAGAATTTCTTTGGCCAGGAACCACGCCGTGACGTGAACCCGGATGAAGCAGTGGCACTCGGCGCTGCGATTCAGGGCGGTGTGCTGGCCGGCGACGTCAAGGACGTTTTATTGCTTGACGTAACGCCACTGTCGCTCGGTATCGAAACGCTTGGCGGTGTCATGACCAAGCTGATCGACAAGAACACCACGATCCCGGCGAACGCGGAACAGGTGTTTTCAACAGCGGACGACAATCAGACCGCAGTTACTATTCACGTTCTGCAAGGTGAGCGGGAACGCGCGCTGGACAACAAATCGCTGGGTCGTTTCGATCTTGCCGATATTCCACCGGCACGGCGCGGACTGCCACAAATTGAAGTCAAGTTTGATATTGATGCGAACGGTATCCTGAACGTGTCTGCGAAAGACAAGGCGACGGGCAAGAGCCAGACCATTGTCATCAAGGCGTCCAGTGGTTTGTCGGATGAGGAGATCGAGAAAATGGTTGCCGACGCCGAAGCCCATGCCGAAGAGGATCGCAAGTTTCGCGAACTCGTCGATGTGCGCAACCAGGCGGACGGGCTGATCCATGCTGCCGAGAAAACACTGGCAGATCTGGGTGAAAAAGCCTCGGCAGAAGAGCGGATGGCCGTCGAGAATGCGGTATCCGATCTTAAGAAGGTACTCGAGAAGGATGACAAGGACGCAATAGTGACCAAGACATCGGCACTTGCCGAAGCATCCGGCGGACTCGCGCAAAAGTTGCACGCCGAGCAGCAGGGTGACGCAGGTGGCGGTGCCGAAGAGTCATCGTCCAAGAAAGCGGACGATGTGGTTGATGCCGAATTCGAAGAAGTCGACAACGACGACCAATCGAAGCAGGCCTGAGCCTGAGCAACATCATCGTCAATACCAAGTAAATAGCATGAGGGAAGGGCGCCGTTCGCGGCGCCCGGTCTTTTAGGGACCTGGGGCAACATGGCAAAACGCGACTACTACGAAATACTCGGCGTCTCGAAAACCGCAACGACCAGCGAGATAAAAAAGGCGTATCGCCGCCTGGCAATGAAGCATCATCCGGATCGCAACAAGGACGACGCCACGGCCGAGGCCCGGTTCAAGGAAGCCAAAGAGGCTTACGAGGTCCTGCACGACCAGGACAAGCGCGCAGCGTACGACCAGTTTGGCCATGACGGGTTACGCGGCCGCGCCGGTGGCGGGTTTAGCAGCGCGGAAGGCTTTTCCGATATCTTCGGCGATGTCTTCGGGGACATTTTTGGTGCCGGCCGGGGTCGTGGTGGTGCGAGCCAGGTATTTCGCGGTGCCGATCTCGGCTATGAGCTTAAGCTCGATCTCGAAACGGCCGTTAGCGGTAAAACGGCAACCATTGAAATTCCGACGCAGGTCAGCTGCAAGACCTGCGCAGGCAGTGGTGCAAAGGAAGGTTCCAAGCCTGTTGCCTGCACGACCTGCAACGGGGTCGGACAAGTCCGCATGCAGCAGGGCTTTTTTTCCATCCAGCAAACCTGCCCGGTTTGCAAAGGCGCCGGAACGACCATTGCCGATCCGTGTACGGATTGTCATGGCCGCGGCCGGGTGCAAAAAACCAAGACCTTGTCGGTCAAGGTGCCACCCGGTGTTGACAGTGGGGACCGGATTCGTTTGTCAGGCGAAGGTGAGGCTGGCCGCAACAGTGGCCCGCCCGGTGACCTGTACGTCGAAATCCGCGTTCGCCCGCACAGGATATTTGAACGCGATGGCGCCGACCTGTCGTGCGAAGTGCCGGTCAGTTTCGTCAATGCGACCCTGGGCGGCGAGGTTGAGTTGCCGACCCTGAACGGTCATGTAGCGCTGAAGATTCCGCCCGGCACCCAGTCCGGCAAAGTATTCCGCCTGCGCGGCAAGGGCGTCACCACGGTGCGCGATCCGCGCACGGGCGACCTGTTTGCCCGTGTCGTGGTCGAAACCCCCGTGAACCTCTCAGAGGCGCAAAAGGAAATGCTGATGCGTTTCGACGAGTTGGTGCAGGAGGGTGGCAGCAAACACAGCCCGCGTGCCGGCGGCTGGCTGGAAACCGTGAAGCGCTTTTTTGATCGCATCAAGCAGTAGCGGTCGATGCGCGCACAAATTCGGATCGGACTGGTAGGCAACGGGCGCATGGGCCAGGCAATTGCGCGCGCGCTGGCAAGCCAGGAGGATCTTGAACTTGCGGGTATGGCTGGTCGCGAGGATGACCTGGATGCGCTGGCACAAGCCGCCGATGTGCTTATCGACTTCAGTTTGCCAGAGGCAACTGCGGGGGTGCTGGCCAGCGCGGCGATGCATCACAAACCGCTGGTTTGTGGCGTCAGCGGGCTGTCGGCGTCGCACATGAGTGCAATCGCAAAGGCCGCAGAGCGTATTCCCGTGGTTTACGATCGCAACATGAGCCAGGGTATTGGCGTGTTGGACGAGGTCCTGAGACAAGCAGCGCCGGCACTCGGGCCCGGCTACAGCATCCGTATAGAGGAAACGCATCACAAGCACAAGAAAGATGCGCCGTCCGGTACTGCCCTGAAGCTTGGCGAAACCCTGGCACGCGCGCTTGCGATAGATCCAGGCGAAATCCGCTACCACTCCGAGCGCCGCGGCGAAGTGCCGGGCGAACACACCGTGATCTTCAGTTCTGCCAACGAGGTGTTGACGTTTTCACACAGTGTCAGCACGCGCGACGTCTTCGCGTTAGGCGCATTACGTGCGGCGCGCTGGGCCGCGCAGCGTGCTCCGGGGCAATACTCCATGCACGATGTCTTGTTCAATCCCTGACGGTTCAGTAAACTACTCCGGATCGCTGTCCGGAAAGTGAGCAAATCAAGCGGAAGGCATTGTCCTTCCGCTTCTTTATATCTGCTGCCGGATAAAGCCCAGCGGTCTCGGCATCGAAACCAACGAGGATCGCTTTTGACCACGCCTGCAATTCTGGCGCTCCAGGACGGCACCGTCTTTCACGGTACGTCTGTCGGAGCTGATGGCAAGACCATCGGCGAAGTAGTATTCAATACCGCAATGACGGGCTATCAGGAAATCCTGACCGACCCCTCCTATTGTCGGCAAATTGTGACGCTGACCTACCCACATATCGGCAACACGGGCACGAATAGTGAGGATATGGAATCCGCCATCGTGCAAGCCTCGGGCCTGGTCATTCGCGACAGTTCCTGCATTAACTCGAGCTGGCGTTCCGAGCGATCGTTTGCAGAATTCCTGCGCCAGGCCGGAACGGTGGCGATCGCGGATATCGATACGCGCAAACTGACGCGACTGATTCGCGAAAAAGGGGCCCAGTCCGGTTGCATCATGACGGGCGAGACGAACGCCGCCAAAGCAATCCAGCATGCCGGCAAGTTCCCCGGCCTGGGCGGCATGGACCTGGCCCGTTTCGTCAGTACCGCCAAGCCGTATCAGTGGTCACACGGCACCGTGTTTGGCAAGAAACCCAGAGTGCTGAGCCGGCGCATCGCGCCGTATCACGTAGTGGCGTATGACTTCGGTATCAAGCGCAACATTTTGCGCATGTTATCGGATTCCGATTGCCGCATGACCGTGGTCCCGGCGACAACGACCGCCGAACAAGCCCTGTCGTATGCGCCTGACGGCATTTTTCTGTCCAACGGGCCGGGTGATCCACAACCTTGTGACTATGCGATCAAGGCGATCCAGCAGTTTCTGCAAAACGGTATTCCGATATTCGGCATTTGTCTCGGGCACCAGTTGCTGGCGCTCGCTCTCGGCGCGAAAACGATGAAGATGAAATTCGGTCACCACGGTGCCAACCATCCGGTGCAGGACCTCGCGACCGGCCGGGTGATCATCACGAGCCAGAATCATGGCTTCGCCGTCGACGAAGCCACGCTCACGGACGAAATCGAGGTCACGCACAAGTCCCTGTTCGATGGCACGTTGCAGGGGATCTCGCTACGCGGCCATGCGGCATTCAGTTTTCAGGGCCATCCCGAGGCGAGCCCCGGCCCGCACGACCTGTTGCCCTTGTTTGAGCGCTTTGTGCAGCACATGGAAACCCGGAAAAAGCACTTGCACCAGTCCGCCGGGATGGTATAGAGCACTTTAATAAAATGCCCAAACGTACTGATATACAAAGTATTCTGATTATAGGCGCCGGTCCGATTGTGATCGGCCAGGCGTGTGAGTTCGACTATTCGGGCGCCCAGGCCTGCAAAGCGCTGCGCGAGGAAGGGTTCCGCGTCATCCTCGTCAATTCGAACCCGGCGACCATCATGACCGACCCGGATATGGCGGATGCGACCTATATCGAGCCGGTGCACTGGACTGCGCTTGAACGGATCATAGCAATCGAACGCCCCGACGCACTGTTGCCAACCATGGGCGGCCAGACGGCGCTGAACTGTGCGCTCGATCTTGCTCGCGAAGGCGTGCTCGAGAAATACAAAGTCGAGATGATCGCGGCGTCACGTGAGGCGATCGACATGGCTGAGGATCGCGACCTGTTTCGCAAAGCGATGGTGGAAATAGGCCTTGAGTGCCCGCGCGCCGAGATCGCACACACGCTGGACGAAGCGCTGGAGAAGCAACCGAATGTCGGCTTCCCGACGATCATTCGGCCGTCGTTTACGATGGGCGGCTCGGGCGGCGGTATAGCCTACAATCGCGACGAGTTCGAGCTCATCGTTTCGCACGGGCTCGAAATGTCGCCAACGAACGAAGTGTTGCTCGAAGAATCGGTCATTGGCTGGAAAGAATTTGAAATGGAGGTCGTGCGCGATCGCAACGACAACTGCATCATTGTCTGCTCGATCGAGAATTTCGATCCCATGGGTGTGCACACGGGAGATTCAATCACAGTCGCGCCCGCACAAACGCTGACGGACAAAGAATACCAGCAAATGCGGGATGCCTCGATCGACGTCCTGCGCAAGATTGGGGTCGAAACCGGCGGCTCGAACGTGCAGTTTGCTGTCAATCCGGACGATGGCCGCGTTCTCATCATTGAAATGAACCCGCGCGTGTCACGCTCGTCGGCGTTGGCGTCGAAAGCCACGGGCTTTCCGATCGCCAAGATTGCGGCGAAGCTGGCGGTCGGCTATACGCTGGACGAGTTGCGCAATGACATTACCGGCGGCGCAACGCCGGCGTCCTTCGAGCCGACGATTGATTACGTTGTCACCAAGGTGCCGCGTTTTACGTTTGAAAAGTTTCCGGGCGCCAATGATCGATTGACGACGCAAATGAAATCCGTAGGCGAAGTGATGGCCATCGGCCGGACTTTCCAGGAGTCGATCCAGAAGGCATTGCGCGGGCTCGAAATCGGCATCGCTGGGCTCGATGAAATAGTAACTGACCTGAAAGCCGAATCCGAGCGCGACCGTGTCCGCCAGGAAATTCGTATGCCGGGCGCCGATCGCTTGCGTTACGTTGCCGACGCGTTTCGAGACGGTTGGTCGCTCGCGGAGTTGGCCGAGCTCAGCGGTATTGACCCGTGGTTTCTCGCGCAGATTGAAGATCTCGTACGCGAAGAACAGCAAGTGCGGCGCACGGGTCTGAGTGGCCTGGACGCAACCCGTATGCGCGCCTTGAAACGCAAGGGTTTTTCCGACGCCCGGCTCGCAACGCTGCTGGGCATCGATGACGGTATCGTCCGGAAGCGGCGCATCGGTTTCGATATTCGCCCGGTCTACAAACGCGTTGATACCTGCGCGGCGGAATTCAGGACAACCACTGCTTACCTCTATTCCACTTACGAAGAAGAATGTGAAGCGGAACCATCGGGCGAGCGCAAAATCATGATTCTCGGCGGCGGACCAAATCGGATCGGGCAGGGCATAGAATTCGATTACTGTTGCGTGCACGCGGCGCTTGCGCTGCGTGAATCCGGTTTCGAGACCATCATGGTCAACTGCAATCCCGAGACCGTATCGACCGATTACGATACGTCGGATCGTCTTTATTTCGAATCCCTGACGTTTGAAGATGTCATGGAGATTGTCGATCTCGAAAAGCCTGAAGGCATCATTGTCCAGTACGGCGGGCAAACGCCACTGAAACTTGCGCGTGATCTTGCCGCGGCCGGTGCGCCCATAATCGGCACGTCGCCGGATTCCATCGATCTTGCAGAGGATCGGGAACGATTCCAGCAATTGGTGGAAGGACTGGACTTGCTGCAGCCTCCGAACCGGACGGCGCGCAGCAAGGAAGATGCCCTCAGAAAAGGCATGGACGTGGGCTATCCACTCGTTGTCAGACCCTCCTACGTACTCGGCGGCCGGGCCATGGAAGTCGTGCACAATGATGAGGACCTTGAGGCTTACATGGATGCAGCAATTCATGTTTCCAACTCGAGCCCGGTGTTACTGGATCGCTTTCTCGACCTTGCAATCGAGGTTGACGTGGATTGTATCTGTGACGGAGAGCGTGTTCTGATTGGTGGAATCATGGAGCATATCGAGCAGGCAGGGGTGCATTCGGGCGACTCCGGTTGTTCGTTGCCGCCGTTCAGCCTCTCGGAGGACATTCAGAAACAACTGCGCGAGCAGGTTGTCATGTTGGCGAAGGCGTTGCATGTAATCGGCCTCATGAATACGCAGTTTGCGATTCAGGGCCAGAAAATTTACCTGCTCGAAGTCAATCCTCGAGCATCGCGAACGGTGCCGTTCGTATCCAAAGCGACGGGTGTGGCGCTCGCGAAGATAGCCGCAAAGGTAATGGTTGGTGAGTCGCTCGCGGAACAGGGCTACGTCAACCAGCGTGTGCCCCTGTACTACTCGGTGAAAGAGGCGGTATTCCCGTTCGTGAAGTTCCCGGGTTCTGACCCGATCCTCGGGCCGGAGATGAAGTCGACGGGCGAAGTCATGGGCATCGGTCGCTCGTTCGGCGAAGCCTATGCGAAAGCGCAGCTCGCGTCCGGGGTTATGCTGCCACGTCAGGGCGCTGCGTTGATTAGCGTACGTGATCGTGATAAGCAAGGTGCGGTGGAGCTCGCAAAGATACTTGTGGCGCGCGGCTTCGATATTGTGGCAACCCATGGGACCGCACAGTTGTTGGCTCAGGCTGGTGTATCATGTCGCCGGGCGAACAAGGTTCGCGAAGGCCGGCCGCATATTGTTGACATGATCAAGAACGGCGAAATTGACCTCATCGTCAATACCACCGAGGGCAAACAGGCCATCAATGAATCCGTCTCTATCCGCGCCGAAGCGGTACGACGAGGCGTAACTTACTACACAACGCTGGGGGCCGCCGTTGCGACCTGTACGGCGATTGAACATCTGGATGACAGTGAAGTGAATCGATTGCAAGACTTGCACAACGAAGTAGTGGCATGAACAAGGTTCCCGTAACGGTACACGGCCACGAGCTGTTGCTCGCCGAGTTGAAGCGCCTGAAATCCGTCGATAGACCCACTGTGATCAAGTCGATCGCGGAGGCGCGTGCGCACGGCGACCTCAAGGAGAATGCCGAGTATCACGCGGCCAAGGAGCAACAGGGTTTCATTGAAGGCCGTATCAAGGAGATCGAAGGCAAACTGTCAAATTTGCAGGTTGTTGATCTCACATCCGTTGATGCCAAAGGCCGCATTGTATTCGGCTCGACGGTCGAGCTGCTGGACGAGGCGACCGGCAAAGAAATTATTTACACAATCGTTGGCGAAGACGAAGCCGATATCAAGGTAGGCAAGATCTCCTATACGTCCCCGATTGCGCGCGCGTTGATCGGCAAGAACGAAGGCGATGTTGTGAACTTTTCTGCGCCGGGCGGCGAACGGCAATACGAAGTTATTGAGGTACGCTACGTTTAGCTGGCCCCGCGCCTGGCAACCGAATCTTTTGCTGGTCGGGGTTTTCGCGATACACAAGCGCTACATTGCCGATGCGCTGGACGAGTATGGCACCCGAGCGTGAACACAAATCGGCAATCACCGCATCGCGTTCCGCACGCTCGCCGGCGTTGACTTTTACCTTGATCAATTCGTGGTGCGACAGGGTTGACTCGTACTCGGCCAGCACCGAATCGCTCAGACCGCTGCCTGCGACGATCACCGTCGGGTGCAACTGGTGGCCAAGGCCGCGCAGGTACTTCTTCTGGGAAACATTGAGTGTCATGGGCGCCGATTGTAGCAGTGCGAGGGTGCCTCGGTGAGGATAGCTGAGTGAGGATTGATAGCGCCACATGGCCACGGCCGGTATCGCAATGAGCGGTCCACGGCGCAGCAGCGGCAGCTGGCATGACCGGCAGGAGCGAGATCCTTACGTACAGCGAGCGAGACAGGAAGGATGGCGCTCTCGTGCCGTTTACAAGCTGGCACAGATCGACAAGAAGGAGCGAATTCTAAAGCCGGACATGACGGTCATCGACCTGGGTGCGACACCGGGGAGCTGGAGCCAGTATGTCAGTTCGAAGCTCGACGGCCGCTGCCGCATTATCGCGGTCGACCTGCTTCCCATGGATTCCCTGCCAGCCGTTGAGTTCATCGAGGGAGACTTTCGTGACGAAGCGGTACTCGCCAGGCTGAAAGCATCGCTCGGTGAGACCAGGGCGGACCTTGTAATGAGCGATATGGCCCCCAATATCAGCGGCAATAGAGCGGTAGACCAGCCACGCTCGATGTATCTCGTTGAATTGGCACTGGATGTTTGCAGCGAGGTATTGGCTCGGCGCGGCGACTTTATCTGTAAACTGTTTCAGGGCCAGGGCAGTGACGAATTAATCGCGCTCGCACGGGACCGGTTTGAACGAGTGAGGGCCATGAAACCCGACGCTTCCAGGGCCGGCAGCCGTGAGGTCTACTTGGTAGCGAGGAACTATCAGTTATAGTAGTGTCTCTATACTTAGAGTCCGTCTAAAGGGCAGCCGTTCGAGCCTTCATACACCCGTTTGGGATACTCATATAGTGAATGATCTGACCAAAAATATTCTCGTCTTTATCGTCATAATTGTCGTCCTGCTGTCTGTCGTGCAGGGGCTGTCGGGCGTAAGTGGCGGGCAACCACAGGTGCAGGAATACTCGGAATTCCTGAATCAGGTTCGTTCCGGGCGAGTAAAAATCGCGATGTTCGACCAGGAAAAAATTCGTTACGGCAATACCGAGCCACTGCCTTACTACACGATTAGTCCGGAAACTGACAACAACACAATCATCGGCATTCTGCAGGAAAACGATGTCAAGTTCGGTGCACTGGAACGTGAGCAACAAAGCCTCATTGGCCAGTTGTTGATCAGTTCATTTCCGATACTGCTGCTCATCGGGGTCTGGATTTACTTCATGCGCCAGATGCAGGGCGGTGGTGGCGGACGCGGGGCCATGTCCTTTGGCAAGAGCAAGGCGCGTTTGCTGGGTGAAGACCAGGTTGGCGTGACGTTTGCGGATGTCGCAGGCGTCGAGGAAGCCAAGGCGGAAGTCGCGGAAATCGTTGAGTTTCTCAAAGACCCGAGCAAATTCCAGCGACTTGGTGGCAAAATTCCGAAAGGTGTGCTGATGGTCGGGCCGCCGGGCACCGGCAAGACGCTGCTCGCCAAGGCCATCGCCGGCGAAGCCAAAGTGCCGTTTTTCACGATATCGGGTTCTGATTTCGTGGAAATGTTTGTTGGTGTCGGTGCCTCGCGTGTGCGGGACATGTTCGACCAGGCAAAGAAACAGGCGCCGTGCATTATCTTTATCGACGAGCTGGATGCTGTCGGCAGACATCGCGGAGCCGGGCTAGGCGGAGGCCACGACGAGCGCGAGCAGACCCTGAACCAGATGCTGGTTGAAATGGACGGGTTCGAAGGCACCGAGGGCGTCATCGTTATCGCGGCGACCAACCGGCCCGATGTACTCGATCCGGCATTGCTGCGCCCCGGTCGATTCGATCGCCAGGTCGTGGTGCCATTGCCCGATGTTCGAGGGCGAGAACAGATTCTCAAGGTGCACATGCGCAAGGTGCCGCTCGACGAGGATGTAAACCCGAGTTTCATTGCGCGCGGGACACCCGGATTTTCTGGCGCCGACCTTGCAAACCTCGTAAACGAGGCGGCTTTGTTTGCCGCACGCGCCAACAGGCGCGTCGTCAGCATGGATCATTTCGAGAAAGCCAAAGACAAAATAATGATGGGTGCGGAACGTCGCTCGATGGTGATGAGTGAAGTTGAAAAGCTGAACACGGCTTACCACGAAGCAGGTCATGCCATTGTCGGTTATCTCGTTCCCGAACACGACCCTGTCTACAAGGTCACGATCATTCCGCGCGGACGCGCACTTGGCGTAACGATGTACCTGCCAGAGGAAGATCGCTACAGCATGTCGAAACAGCGCCTTGAATCGAGTATATCGAGCCTGTTCGGTGGCCGCATCGCGGAAGAAATGGTCAACGGCCCGGAGGGTGTCACCACGGGCGCGTCGAACGATATTGAACGTGCGACGGAAATCGCGCGCAACATGGTTACAAAGTGGGGTCTTTCCGATCGGCTCGGGCCACTGACGTACAGTGAAGAAGACGGTGAGGTGTTTCTCGGCCGCAGCGTGACGCAGCACAAACAGGTATCCGACGAGACAGCGCATGCGATTGACGAAGAAGTCCGCAAGATCATCGATACCAATTACCGGCGGGCCAAGAAGATTCTCGAAGACAATATCGAAAAACTGCACATGATGGCCAACTCGCTTATTAAATACGAGACGATAGATTTCACGCAGATCAAGGACATCATGGAAGGTCGCGAGCCTAAGCCGCCCGAGGACTGGGAAGATACCGGCGGCGCAACCTCCTCGAGCGGCGTCGTTGCGCCGGAGCCGGGCAAGACCGGGACCATAGGCGGCCCGGCGACCGAGAACTGATTCCGGCATCTTTCAAGGCCGGCAGCCGAGAGCTTTAGTGGACCGCGTGCAAATCGGTACCCGGTCGATCGAGTGCCCGTGCGTTATGGGCATTTTGAATATCACGCCGGATTCTTTCTCCGATGGCGGACGCTTCAGGGCCCGCGATGCGGCCCTCAGGCACGCGGAGCAGATGCTGGCCGCGGGAGCGGCGATCCTGGATATCGGCGGCGAATCGACCCGGCCGGGCGCGACATTGGTTACCGCTGACGAAGAGCTGGACCGGGTACTGCCAGTTCTCGAAGCATTGCAAGGCCTTACTGATGTACCTGTGTCGGTGGATACCAGCAAGCCCGGGGTGATGCGCGCCGCGGCCGCGGCGGGCGCAGCGCTGATCAACGATGTTTACGCACTGCGCGCGAAAAATGCGGTAGAAACGGTGGCCGAAAGCGGTCTCGCCGTCTGCTTGATGCACATGCAGGGTGAGCCCCGTACCATGCAGGTCGCGCCGCGTTATGGGAATGTAACCGTCGAGGTTGCGGAATTTCTAAAGGCCCGGCTTGCGTGTTGCCTCGAGGCCGGTATCGCTCGGAACCAGATCCTTCTGGATCCAGGCTTTGGCTTTGGCAAGTCACACGCGCACAATATGCAACTGCTTTATGAATTACAGCAATTGGCCAGCCTGGGGCAGGTGCTGGTAGCCGGATGGTCGCGCAAGGCGACGCTGGGATTCATCACAGGCAAAGGGGTCAATGAGCGAGTATCGGCAAGCGTGGCCGCGGCTGTAATCGCGGTATTGCAGGGTGCCGCGATAATCCGGGCACATGATGTGGCTGAAACGGTCGATGCGGTCAGGGTCGCAGGCGCGTTTCTCAATGCAGGACGAATGGCATGAGCAAAAAGTATTTTGGCACGGACGGCGTGCGCGGGACGGTAGGGACGGAGCCCATGACCGCGGAATTCGCGATGCGCCTGGCCAGTGCGGCGGCCCGCGTCCTGGTGCCCGAAGGTGGCACGGTGCTGATTGGGAAAGACACGCGCCTCTCCGGGTACATGTTCGAGTCGGCGCTCGAGGCCGGATTCGTCGCGGCCGGAGCCGACGTGCTGTTAATCGGGCCCTTGCCGACACCGGGTATTGCGGTCCTGACCCAGGTGTTCAAAGCGGATCTCGGGGTGGTCATCAGCGCCTCGCACAATCCCTACCAGGACAATGGCATCAAGTTTTTCGATGGCCTGGGATCGAAGCTCACGGACGACGTGGAAATGGCGATCGAAGCGCAGGTCGAGCAACCGGCCGTCACGCTGAATTCAATGTCGCTGGGGCGCGCCAAGCGCATCGACTCGGCGCGCAATCGCTACCAGGACTTTTGTACCGCGACATTCCCGGGGCACCTGACGCTGGAGGGGCTCAAAATTGTATTCGATGGCGCCAACGGCGCTGGCTACAAAGTGGGCCCGCGAGCGCTGGCCGACCTCGGCGCCGAAGTCATACCGATCGGGTGTTCGCCGAATGGTCGCAATATCAATGACGGCTGCGGCTCGACGAATCCCGCATTGCTGCGCACGACCGTGCCGGCCGTAGGGGCCGACGTTGGCGTGGCTCTCGATGGCGACGGCGATCGGGTAGTGATGATTGATGAGAATGGCGAACTGATCGACGGTGACCAGCTGCTGTATATCCTCGCGGTTTCGCGGCAGGAAAGCGGCCTCTTGAAGGGGCCGGTCGTGGGCACGGTAATGAGTAATCTCGGGCTCGAACATGCCCTGCGCGCAAAATCGATCAACTTCCTGCGAGCCAGGGTAGGCGATCGTTATGTGCTGGAGACACTCCGGGAGTCGGGCGGTACCTTGGGCGGCGAAACTTCAGGGCACATGATTGTGCTCGATCAGACCACCACCGGGGACGGCCTTGTTTGTGCATTGCAAGTCCTCGCGGTAATGAAGCAGACCGGGCTGCCGTTATCCAAACTCGCGAGTGGTATGCAAAAGTACCCACAGACCATGATTAATGTGAACGTGAGGAAGAGAGTTAATCCGACCGACTTTCCGGCGATCCGGCAGGCTGTCAGCACGGCCGAGTCGGAGCTGAAGGACACGGGACGCATCGTGTTGCGTGCGTCCGGAACCGAGTCCGTCATTCGCGTGATGGTGGAGGGGCAGGATGCGGCGGCCGTACAGGCCCTGGCCAGGCGGCTGGCAGACGTGGTGACCAGCGCCGCCGGGTGAAGGGCTTCATTACGCACAATCGTTGATTTAGCGACACGCGATCGGTATCCTTCCGCGCCCTTGGCCCGGCGAAAGTTGCAAAGTCCGGGGCGGCTTTCGGAGATTTAGGCGCATGCGCAGGTTCCTGGTTGCTGGTAACTGGAAGATGAACGGCGACTCGCGCAGAAACCGCGAGTTGGTCGCCGGTATCGTCGCCGGATTGCAGGATTCCGCAACGGTGGAGGTACTGGTTTGTCCGCCGCTGCCCTATCTCGCAGCCGTCAAGAGCCAGCTCAGCGGGCATTCCGTGCTGCTGGGCGCGCAAAACGTGTCGGAACACGCGCAGGGTGCTTATACCGGCGAGACGGCTGCCGGCATGCTTGTCGATGTTGGCTGCAGCCATGTGATCGTCGGCCACTCGGAGCGCAGGGCCCTGTATGGCGAAAGCAGCAACGTGGTGGCGTCGAAGTTTCGCGCTGCAGCAGACGCCGGCTTGATACCGGTTTTGTGTGTAGGCGAGACGCTGGCCGAGCGGGAAGCGGGCCAGACGGAAGTGGTTGTTGGACAGCAATTGGCGGCGGTAGTCGAAACCTGCGGCATAGCGGTGTTCGGGCGCGCGGTAATTGCGTACGAGCCTGTCTGGGCAATTGGCACAGGCAAGGTTGCGTCCCCGGACGAGGCGCAGGCCGTGCACCGGTTTATCCGCGACGAGATTGCGGCCCGTGACGAAACAATCGCGGCCGGCGTACAGATTTTGTACGGCGGCAGTATGAAAGGTGAAAATGCGGACGGGCTGCTGAGCATGCCCGATATCGACGGCGGCCTGATAGGTGGTGCGTCATTGAAGGCGGCTGATTTTCTGGCAATAACGAAAGCCGCGCAAGGAATTTGAGGATTCAATGGATACTATTCAAAAAGTTGTCCTGATCGCACACACACTGGTCGCTTTGCTGATCATTGCGTTGGTGCTATTGCAACGTGGTAAAGGTGCCGATGCGGGTGCTGCTTTTGGTTCGGGCGCATCCGGTACGGTATTTGGCGCACGCGGCTCGGCGAGTTTCTTTTCCCGCATGACCGCCGTACTGGCGACGGCGTTTTTTATCAGCAGCCTGGCGCTGGCGTATATGAGCAGCCAGGGTACGGTGGAATTACCGACCAGTCTGCTGGAGGATATACCGGACCAGACAGCGGGGGATGGCGCAATTGCGGTGCCTGCGGACGATTCGCAACAACCCGCCAGCGATTTGCTGCCGTCGATGGACGCGGACGATGCGACTGAAACGCCGCTTCCGGATGCAACAGAAAATTTACCCTCGATTCAGGAAGAAAAGTCGAGCGACGAGGACAACCAGTAACAGTATTGCACGCTCTGGTGGTGGAATTGGTAGACACGCTGTCTTGAGGGGGCAGTGGCGCGAGCCGTGCGAGTTCGAGTCTCGCCCAGAGCACCAATGTACGATAAAACCCGGCGCTGAGCCGGGTTTTTAGCATTTGCGGCTTTCGTGCCTGAAATACACGACATGCACAAAACGATTACTTGAAAAGGGGTGTATTCGCGGCACGTCTCACTGATACAATGCCGCGCTCACCACCATTCGCAATTACGACGTAAAACCGAAGAAAACAAATGCTGCACGAATACATTCCGATCCTGATTTTTCTCGGCGTAGCTACTGGCATAGGGCTACTGCTGCTTGCTCTCGGGTTCCTCATTGGACACGGCGGCAAAGACAGCGAGAAACTCTCTCCATACGAATGCGGATTCGAGCCGTTTGATGACTCGCGCATGAAGTTCGACGTCCGCTATTACCTCGTTGCAATCCTGTTCATCATTTTTGACCTTGAAATTGCATTCCTGTTTCCCTGGGCTGTGTCGCTCGGCACGATAGGTACGTTTGGACTGCTGGCGATGGGCCTGTTTCTCGCGATCCTGGTGGTCGGCTTCATCTATGAGTGGAAAAAGGGAGCCCTGGAGTGGGACTGACGAATACAGCTGAGCTGGCTCCCGAGCGCAATGCCGAAGCAGCGGGGGGCAGCCTGCAGGAAAAAGGCTTCGTTGTGACCAATGTCGATGCTGTCATGAACTGGGCTCGCACCGGGTCGTTGTGGCCGATGACTTTCGGCCTGGCCTGCTGTGCCGTGGAAATGATGCACGCCGGTGCAGCGCGTTATGATCTCGACCGCTTCGGGATTATCTTCCGGCCCAGCCCCCGGCAATCGGATTGCATGATCGTTGCCGGTACCCTGACGAACAAGATGGCGCCGCCACTGCGCAAGGTCTATGACCAGATGCCGGAACCGCGCTGGGTCGTATCGATGGGCTCCTGTGCCAATGGCGGGGGCTACTATCACTACTCGTACGCGGTGGTTCGCGGCTGCGATCGTATTGTCCCTGTCGACGTGTATGTACCGGGTTGTCCACCAACCGCGGAAGCACTGGTTTATGGTTTGATCCAGTTGCAAAACAAAATTCGCCGAACCAGCACGATAGCCAGGCAATAGGCGGGACGGGCATGAGCGATCGCTACGACGCATTGGCCGCTCGCATTGACGAGCGATTTGGTGAGCAGCTTCAGCGAATTACCTCGACCTGTGGCGAACTGACCTATGAGCTCGGCAAGTTCGACTTGCGAGAAGTCGCGGCGGCATTGCGTAACGATTTTGGTTTCGAAATGCTGATGGATGTGTGCGGCGTTGACTACCTGACCTACGGCAAGGACGAATGGCTTACCGAGGATGCGACGGAAACCGGTTTTAGCCGTGGCGTCGAACGTGGTCCGGTCATTCTCGATGATACCGACACGTTTCCGGCAAAACGTTTCGCGGTCGTGTATCACCTTCTTTCGTTGCAGAATAACCAGCGGCTCCGGCTACGCACCTACACGGGGACTGAGAATCCGCCAATTCTAAAATCCGTGGTCGATATCTGGAACAGCGCAAACTGGTTTGAGCGCGAGGCGTTCGATTTATTCGGAATCCTGTTCGAAGGTCACCCGGACTTGCGCCGTATCCTGACTGACTACGGTTTTATCGGTCATCCTTTCCGCAAGGACTTTCCGCTGATCGGCAACGTCGAAGTCAGCTACGATGTCGAAAAGGGTCGGGTTGCGTACAAGCCGGTCAGTATCGAACCAAGAACGCTGGTGCCCCGTGTCATCCGTGACGACAACCGCTACCAGCCGGATCTGCAGGATCGTGGCCATGGCTGAGATCCAGAGCTACACGATGAATTTCGGGCCCCAGCATCCGGCGGCGCACGGCGTGCTGCGGCTGGTCCTGGAAATGGATGGCGAAACCATTCAAAAAGCGGATCCACACATTGGCCTGTTGCACCGCGCGACCGAAAAGCTCGCCGAGTCGAAGCCATTCAGCCAAAGCATTGGCTACATGGACCGCCTCGACTACGTGTCGATGATGTGCAACGAACACGGCTATGTCCTTGCCATTGAAAAATTGCTGGGTATCGAGATACCCGCACGCGCGCAATACATCCGGGTGATGTTCGACGAGATAACCCGAATTCTGAACCACCTGATGTGGCTCGGTGCGCACGGACTGGACATTGGAGCAATGACAGTATTTCTGTATTGTTTTCGCGAGCGCGAAGACCTTATGGATCTTTATGAGGCGGTGTCCGGAACCCGGATGCATGCAACGTATTATCGGCCGGGCGGCGTATTTCGTGATCTCCCCGACAGCATGCCGAAGTACCAGGAATCGAGATTTCGCAATGCTAAAGAACTGGCACGTATCAACGCCGCCAGGGAAGGTAGCATGCTCGACTTTATTGAAGACTTCACGCAGCGTTTTCCGGCTTGCGTCGACGAATACGAGACACTGCTGACGGATAACCGCATCTGGAAACAACGCACTGTCAATATTGCGGTCGTCTCACCCGAACGGGCGATGCAGTTGGGCTTTTCGGGACCGATGCTGCGAGGCTCCGGCATCGAATGGGATCTGCGCCGCAAACAGCCCTACGAAGTGTACGATGCGCTTGAATTCGACATTCCGGTTGGTGTCAATGGCGACTGTTATGACCGTTACCTCGTGCGCATCGAAGAGCTGCGCCAGTCAAACCACATCATTAAACAGTGCGTAGACTGGTTGCGTGCCAATCCCGGCCCGGTGATTGCTGATGATCACAAGGTTGTTGCGCCGTCGAGGGTGGAAATGAAAGACGACATGGAGTCGTTGATTCACCACTTCAAGTTGTTTACCGAAGGCTACACGGTACCGGTGGGTGAAGCGTATGCGGCTATCGAGCATCCGAAAGGCGAGTTCGGTGTGTATCTCGTCTCGGACGGCGCGAACAAACCGTATCGCGTGAAGATTCGCGCTGCCGGTTTTGCACATCTTTCTGCGATGGCGGAAATGGTTGAAGGCCATATGCTGGCGGATGTGGTGGCGGTTATCGGCACACAGGACATTGTTTTCGGTGAGGTCGATCGATGAACGAGCCCGTGATCCTCTCCGCTCACGTACGCGACGAAATCGAGCGCTGGAAAGTACGTTTTCCCAAGGACCGTTCGCGATCTGCGGTACTCGGTGCCCTGCACGCTGTGCAGCACGAGAACAACGGCTACCTGACGCCGGAGCATATGAATGCAGTAGCGGAATATCTTGAGCTTCCGACCATCCAGGTATACGAAGTCGCGACGTTTTACTCAATGTTTCAGACGCGGCCGGTAGGGCGCCACAACGTAGCAATCTGCACCAATGTATCGTGTATGTTGCGTGGCGCTGAGGATCTTGTCGCGCATGTTGAGAAAAAGCTCGGTATCAAGCTCGGGGAAAGTACTGAAGACGGCCGCATTTATTTAAAGAAAGAAGAAGAGTGTCTCGCAGCCTGCTGCGGGGCGCCGATGATGATGGTGGATCACAAATATCACGAGAACCTGACAACGGAAAGCGTTGACCAGGTACTTGACGCGCTGGAATGACCGAGACGATGGCCTACGAACAGAATCTTGTTTGCTTCAATACCTTCGGCTCACCCGAATCGCATACGCTCGCAACCTATGAGCAGCACGATGGTTACCAGGCCTGGCGCAAGATAATTGCGGGTGGTATGACGCCGGCCGAGGTTATCGACGAGGTCAAGGCATCGGGCTTGCGCGGTCGCGGTGGTGCGGGTTTTCCAACCGGCTTGAAATGGAGTTTCATGCCGAAAGGTGACGGCGTGCAGAAGTACCTGGTGTGTAATTCGGACGAGTCCGAGCCGGGCACCTGCCACGATCGCGAAATCCTGCGTTACAACCCGCACGTGGTGGTCGAGGGCATGGCGATTGCGGCCTATGCGATGGGTGCGACGGTTGCTTACAATTATATTCGCGGTGAATTTATTGACGAGCCCGTGCCGCGTTTCGAGAACGCGGTCAGGGAAGCCTATGAAGCGGGTCTACTGGGCAAGAATATTCAGGGCTCGGGCATCGATGTCGATCTTTACACGTTTGTCGGCGCCGGCGCCTATATCTGCGGTGAGGAAACGGCATTGCTGGAGTCCCTCGAAGGCAAGCAGGGCAAGCCTCGCTTCAAGCCGCCGTTTCCCGCGAATTTCGGTCTATACGGTAAGCCTACGACCATCAACAACACGCAGACCCTGGCCAGCGTGCCGGCGATTCTGCGTAACGGTGCAGCGTGGTTTGCGGGCCTGGGCCCCGAAAATTCGGGTGGCACCGCGCTGTTCTCAGTATCGGGGCACGTGGAAAAACCAGGCAATTACGAATTACCAATGGGCATACCGTTTAATGATCTGCTGGAAATTGCCGGCGGCATGCTGGGTGGCCGCAAACTCAAAGCTGTAATACCAGGCGGCTCATCCTGCAAGGTGTTGCCGGGTGACATCATCAGGAATTGCACGATGGACTACGTGTCGCTGCAACAGGCTGGCTCGTCGTTTGGTACCGGTGCGGTGATGGTGATGGATGAAACCACCGACATGGTCAGAGTTTTACGACGGATTTCGCGTTTTTACATGGCGGAATCGTGCGGGCAGTGCACACCGTGTCGTGAAGGAACCGGCTGGTTGTACCGGATGTCCTCGCGAATCATTGACGGACAGGGCACTCACGACGACCTGGGCAAGCTTGTCGATGTCGCAAACAAGATCGAGGGTCATACTATTTGTGCGTTGGGTGATGCGGCGGCGTGGCCGGTGCAAAGCTTTCTCAAACATTACCTGCACGAATTTGAGTACATGATTGAAAACAAAGGGCGCAGCGTTGTTGACGACATCGCTGCAGCGGCGGCCTGAAGAAGGGATATGAGCGACGATATCGTAAATATTGAGGTCGACGGCAAGCCGGTTGAGGCTCGCAAGGGCCAGATGGTTATGGAGGTGACGGACAGGATCGGTGCCTACATTCCGCGCTTTTGCTACCACGAGAAATTGTCGATAGCCGCAAACTGCCGCATGTGCCTCGTGGAGGTTGAAAAAGCACCGAAGCCATTGCCCGCCTGCGCAACCCCGGTCGGCGAAGGCATGAAGATTTTTACACGCTCCGCAAAAGCGATTTCGGCGCAGAAAGCGACGATGGAATTCCTGCTTATCAATCACCCGCTTGACTGCCCGATCTGCGACCAGGGTGGTGAATGCGAATTGCAGGACCTCGCGCTGGGCTATGGCAGGGACATCTCGCGCTACGCTGAGCGCAAACGCGTGGTCAAGGACAAGGACATCGGGCCCCTCATTTCAACCGACATGACGCGCTGTATCCATTGCACGCGTTGCATACGGTTCGGTGACGAGATTTGCGGCATGCCGGAACTCGGCACCACGGATCGCGGCGAGAACATGAAGATCGGTACCTATATCGAAAAGAGTGTCGATCACGAGTTGTCCGCCAACATTATCGACCTGTGTCCGGTCGGGGCCCTGAATAACAAACCCTACCGATACAGCGCGCGTGCATGGGAAATGATGCAACGTGCAACCGTCGCACCGCATGACTGTGTTGGCTCAAATCTCTACGCCCATGTTTTGCGAGGTACGGTCAAACGTGTCGTGCCGCGCGACAATGAAAGCATTAATGAAACCTGGATATCGGATCGCGACCGCTACAGTTACGAAGCAATATATTCAGACGAACGGCTGCTTGCGCCGCGGTTGAAAGAAAGTGGCAGTTGGCGCGAAATAGACTGGGACGAGGCGTTGCAAATTGCCGCCGAACGACTCAAGGCCGCGGCGCCTGGCAAGGTTGGCATGCTTGCATCCCCAAGCTCCACACTCGAAGAAGCCTTTCTGTTTGCACGGATTGCGCAACAGCTGGATACGGATAATATCGACCACCGCATTGCCCGGCGCGACGTTACGGATCAGGACGATGACCCCGTATATCCCTGGCTGGGCTGCGAGATCGCCGAGATAGAATCACAGCAGTCCATATTCATCGTGGGTTCGGATCTCAGGCACGAAGCGCCGATACTTGCACATCGTGTACGCAAGGCAGCGCTGGCGGGTGCGACAATCAGTTTCGCGAATGAAGTGGCGCACGAGTATTTTTTCAACATTGCTCATAGCCTGGCTGGCGCGAACCTCGTCGAGATGCTTGCCGGGGTGGCGGTTGCCGCGACCTGCGGGTCCCTGCCCGCGTCGCTGGCCGCTGTTTGCAAAGGCGTGGAACCGGGTGCGAATGAAAAAGCAATTGCCGCAACGCTGACATCGAATGACGAGGCGCTTTTGTTGCTGGGCAATGTAGCGGCGAGGCATGGGTCTTTCTCCATTATTCGGGCGCTGGCCGCAGAGATCGCAAAGGCAAGCGGCGCGAAGCTTGGTTATATTTCACAAGGCGCAAACAGCGCCGGTGCGAGTCTCGCCGGCGTCCTGCCACATCGTGGTGTTGGCGGCTTGCCGCGCACAACAGAGGGCAAGGCGGCTGTGAGTATGCTCAACGAGGTACTCGATGCCATCGTGCTCATGAACGTTGAGCCGGATGCTGACCTGCTTGCAGTCGATGATCCCATAGCGAAGCTGACCCGGCAGCCGTTTGTACTTTCGTTTACGCCGTTTGTTTCCGACGCATTGCTTGAGGCAGCGGACCTGCTGCTCCCGATCGGCACTTTTGCCGAGACGTCCGGAACCTATGTCAACGTCGCCGGCACCTGGCAGAGCTTTGCCGGAGTTGCGAATCCGGTCGGGCAGTCGCGCCCCGCCTGGAAGGTTTTGCGTGTACTCGGCAATTTGCTCGATATGCCGGACTTCGACTATGTCAGCAGCGAACAGATACGCGATCAGGTGCGCGCCTCGGTCGGGGATGTCCGGCCGAGCAATCGTTTTGCAGGCACCGTGGAATTCGCGAAACCCAACGGCAACGAGGTTTCAAACCCCACGAGCGTCTCGCTGTATGGCGCTGATGGTCTCGTACGTCGTGCCCGTGCATTGCAATTGACGCCCGAAGCTCGCCGCTCGGCGGGCAAGCAAGTCTGATGAGCAGCCTGTTGCCGCAATTCATCGTTGACCTGTGGGACTCGCTGCCGCCACTGGTGCAGTACCTGACGGTCGTAACCTGGAAAATACTGTTCGTCACCATCGCGGTGATCCTCGTGGTCGCCTTTTCGACCTATTTCGAACGCAAGGTCATTGGCAGTATGCAATCCCGGGTCGGGCCAAACCGCGTCGGACCACTGGGTCTCGGCCAACCGTTCGCCGACGTCATCAAGTTATTGATCAAGGAAATTGTAGTACCGGCCCAATCGAACAAATTCCTGTTTGTAATCGCTCCTTTATTGTCCTTGATTCCGGCGCTTGCGACCTGGGCCGTAGTGCCCCTGCACCCGGGTTTTACGATTTCGAATATCAACGCGGGCTTGTTGTACGTTCTTGCGTTGACATCGTTAGGCGTATACGGCGTGATTCTCGCCGGCTGGGCCAGTAATTCGAAGTATGCTTTGCTCGGTGCCATGCGATCGGCTGCGCAGATCGTCGCCTACGAAATTGCGATGGGCTTTGCCCTGGTCGGTGTGCTGATGGCGGCTGGTAGCCTCAATCTGGGTGCTATCGTCGAAGGCCAGGCGGGAGGATTCAGCAACTGGTTCCTGCTGCCGCTGTTTCCACTGTTCATAGTCTATTGGGTTTCTGGTGTTGCCGAAACCAATCGTGCGCCATTCGACGTTGCCGAGGGCGAGTCAGAAATCGTCGCGGGTTTCCATGTCGAATACGCGGGCGTTGCCTTTGCATTGTTTTTCCTTGCCGAGTACGCAAATATGGTACTCATCTCTGCGTTGGCGTCGGTCTTTTTTCTTGGTGGATGGGCGTCGCCACTCGCGGGTTGGACCTTTCTCGATGGCAGTTTGCTTGCATTTATTGCTGCACCGAGTTTTTTCTGGCTGTTCGCCAAGATTTCGTTTTTCATGTATTCATTCTTCTGGTTTCGCGCGACTTTTCCGCGCTATCGCTACGATCAAATCATGCGCCTGGGCTGGAAGGTATTCATTCCCATTACGATTTTCTGGATTGCCGTCGAGGCCGTGATGGCGTGGCAGCGGGTAGGTCCCTGGGCCAATCTAGGCTGAATTATGCGATCAAATAAATCACTCAGTTTCTTAAAGACATTTGCATTATGGGATCTGCTGGTCGGGCTAAATACCACTATCCGCCTGTTCTTCCGCAAGAAGGTGACGATTGAGTATCCGGAAGAGAAGACACCCCAATCGCCTCGCTTTCGGGGCCTGCACGCACTTCGTCGTTACCCCAACGGTGAAGAACGTTGCATCGCCTGCAAACTTTGCGAAGCTGTTTGCCCGGCACTCGCCATTACTATCGAGTCGGAGGTCGGTGCCGACGGTACCCGGCGTACGTCACGCTATGACATCGACTTGTTCAAGTGCATCTACTGCGGTTTTTGTGAAGAGGCGTGCCCGGTGGATGCCATTGTCGAAACGAGGATTCACGAGTACCACATGGAAGCGCCGGGTGAAAATATAATGACCAAAGACAAGTTGTTGGCGGTTGGCGACAAGTACGAAGCAATGATATCGGCCGACAAGGCCGCAGACGCTCGTTACAAGTAAGAACAACAAGTAAAGGGACTGACGAACAAGGTCACCGATGTTTTATTCGATTCTTTTTTATCTTTTCGCAACGGTGCTGGTTGGTGCCGCGCTTGGCGTTATTTTTGCGCGCAACCCGGTGCACGCGATCATGTTCCTGGTGTTGACGTTCTTCCAGAGTGCCATGCTCTGGCTGATGGTGGAGGCGGAGTTTCTCGCTATTGTATTGGTGCTGGTCTATGTCGGCGCCGTAATGGTGCTGTTTCTTTTCGTAATCATGATGCTTGATGTTGAGATTGAATCCGTTAAACGGGGCCTTACTCACTATGCGCCATTTGCGATAGTAATTTCATTAATCATGGCCGTGGAACTGGTGCAGTTGATCTGGGTACGCGGTTCGGCCGATGCCATGGACAATGCATTTACACCGAACCCGGCTGACTACGACAATACCAAGGCGTTGGGGGCGGTCCTTTATACGGAGCACGCCTATGCGTTCGAAATAGCTGCGGTGATATTGCTGCTCGCAATCGTTGCGGCAATCACATTGACCATGCGCAAGCGGCCCGGTCTGAAAGTGCAGGATATTTCAGCCCAGGTCTCGGTTCGCGCGAAAGACCGAATTCGGCTGGTGAAAATGAAATCGGAGTCGGAGTCATGATTGGCTTGCAGGAGTACCTGACTCTGTCGGCGATACTATTCGTTATCAGCATCGTCGGCATCATTGTTAATCGCCGCAACCTGATTCTACTGCTCATGTGTCTCGAGCTCATGCTGTTGGCGGTCAATTTTAATTTTATTGCCTTCTCCCGGTATCTTGGCGATCCAACGGGACAGGTTTTTGTATTTTTCGTATTGACCGTGGCGGCGGCGGAAGCTGCCATCGGCCTTGCCATTCTGATCGTACTGTTTCGAAACAGACGTTCGATTAGTGTGCAAGAACTCAACACGATGAAAGGCTGAGCGGGGCGGGGCATGTACAACTACTACCTGGTCATCGTTTTGTCGCCGCTGATTGCGGCAATTATTGCGGGCCTGTTTGGCCGGCAGATCGGACGTACGGCGTCCCATTCGATTACGATTCTCGCGGTTGGCATCTCAACCGTATGCTCAATGCTGGTGCTCTACCGCATGCTGCTCGGCACGGCACTGCCGGAAAATATCAGCATCTATACGTGGTTTGCGATGGACGGTCTCAGAATCGAGATCGGCTTCCTGGTGGATCGGTTGACCGCGTTCATGATGGTGGTGGTCACGTTTGTGTCGCTGATGGTGCATGTCTACACGATCGGTTACATGCGGGACGATCCAGGGTATCAACGCTTTTTCAGCCACATCTCGCTGTTTACTTTCGCGATGCTGATGCTCGTCATGGCGAATAATTTTCTGCAACTGTTCTTCGGTTGGGAGGCCGTGGGCCTGGTTTCCTACCTGTTGATCGGCTTCTGGCTGAAAAGGCCAACGGCGGTGTTTGCAAGCCTCAAGGCATTCCTGGTCAACCGGGTCGGTGATTTCGGCTTTATCCTCGGCATCGCAGCCGTTGCGTATTTTGCTCAATCACTCGACTACGCCGAGGTATTCGCCAGCGCAGATCAGATCGCGGGACAAGGCATCAGCGTGTGGCCGGGTACCTCGTGGAATGCGATGACGCTGATCTGCGTCCTGCTGTTCATCGGCGCGATGGGTAAGTCGGCGCAGGCCCCTTTGCATGTCTGGTTACCGGATTCGATGGAAGGCCCGACACCGATATCCGCATTGATCCATGCGGCGACCATGGTGACCGCGGGCATCTTCCTGGTTGCACGTATGTCGCCCCTGTACGAGCTGAGCTTGCCGGCCCTGGGCACGGTGGTGATCATCGGCGCATTTACGGCCTTTTTCATGGGACTGCTCGGTATCGTGCAAAACGACATCAAGCGTGTCATTGCTTATTCCACCCTGTCGCAGCTCGGTTACATGACGGTGGCACTCGGCGCGTCGGCGTACAGCGCTGCGATGTTCCACCTGATGACGCACGCGTTCTTCAAGGCATTGCTATTCCTCGCGGCAGGCTCGGTCATTATCGCGCTGCACCACGAGCAGGACATGCGCAAGATGGGCGGCCTGAAAAAGTACATGCCGATAACGTACTGGACTGCGCTCGTGGGCTCGCTGGCGCTGATCGGATTCCCGGGTACCGCGGGCTTCTTCTCCAAGGATCTGTTGATCGAAGCTGTGCGCGACTCGCATTGGGCCGAAACGGATCCGTGGGTGTACTGGATTGCCTACCTGAGTGTCTTGCTGGGCGTATTTGTCACGGCCTTGTACACGTTTCGCATGTTTTTCATGGTTTTCCACGGTGAGGAACGCATGGACAAGGAGGCACGGTCGCACGTGCATGAATCACCGTGGGTGGTGACGGTACCGCTGATCATGCTGGCTATTCCGTCGGCAATCATCGGCTGGTGGACGATCGAGCCCGTCCTGTTCGGCAATTATTTTGGCGATGCGATCGTCGTGAATCAAAGTCGCGACGTGCTCGCTCACCTTGGTGAGGCATGGCACGGCAGGCTCGGTTTGCTCTTGCATGCGTGGCAGTCGCCTGTGCTCTGGCTTGCAGTAGGCGGCGTCGTACTGGCGTGGTACCTGTACCTCAAACGCACGGATCTGCCGGGTAAAATCAGCAAGCGCTTTTCGTCACTGTACAAACTGCTCGATCGAAAATACTACTTCGACGACCTGTGGATCAACGGATTCGCCGCTGGCGGTCGCCGCCTGAGCACGTTCCTGTGGGAAAAGAGCGACCAGGGTCTTATTGACGGTTTCATGGTGAACGGAACCACGAATGCAATCGGCCGGATTGCCGGTGTCATGCGCCAACTGCAAACGGGCTATCTCTATACCTATGCGTTCGCGATGATTATCGGACTTACGGCCATCCTCGGCTGGCTGACGTGGCTTCGGTAGCTCGGGACAACAATGAATAACAGCACGTATCTGCTAAGTACCCTGATCTTCCTGCCAATACTGGGCGGCCTCGCGTTGCTCGCGATTGGCGACACCGGTGATGCGTCGTCTGGCCGCGCCCGCGGCATGCGCTGGACAGCGCTCGCGGTTACATTGCTGGCGCTCGTGCTGAGTTTGGGTTTGGTTACCGGCTTCGACACCAGCACGGCCGCCATGCAGTTCGTCGAAAAACTGGACTGGATTCCGGCGATTCAGGCGTCCTACCATCTCGGTGTCGACGGTTTGTCGGCACCACTGATTTTGTTGACAACGTTCATCACGCCGCTGGTGGTGATCAGCAGCTGGGATACGATCAAGTCGCGACCGGCGCAGTATTTTGCAGCATTCCTGATTCTCGAAGGCCTCATGATCGGCGTGTTTGCGTCGCTCGACGGCCTGCTGTTCTACGTATTCTGGGAATTCATGCTGGTGCCGATGTTCCTGATTATCGGCGTTTGGGGCGGTCCGCGGCGTGTTTACGCGACCATGAAATTCTTCCTCTATACGTTCCTGGGTTCGGTGCTTCTGCTCGTCGCATTCGTCTACCTGTTCGTGCAAAGCGGTAGTTTTGATATTGCGGGATGGGTGGACGTACCGCTTGGTCTGCGCGCGCAGCAAACGATATTTATTGGCCTGTTACTGGCATTTGCGGTCAAGGTGCCAATGTGGCCGGTACATACCTGGTTGCCGGACGCACATGTCGAAGCACCGACCGGTGGCTCCGTGATTCTTGCGGCGATCATGTTGAAGATGGGCGGCTACGGCTTCGTGCGCCTGTCCCTGCCCATTGTGCCGGATGGCAGCGCGTATTTTTCAGCCCTGATGATTGGCCTGTCCCTGATTGCGATCGTGTACATCAGTATTGTTGCTCTGATGCAAAAGGACATGAAAAAGCTGGTGGCGTATTCCTCTGTTGCCCACATGGGTTTCGTAACGCTCGGGTTTTTCCTGTTTTGGCATTTGAGCACAAACGTCGGTGCCGCACTCGGTATTGCCGGCGGGATGGTGCAGATGGTATCGCATGGCCTCGTTTCGGGCGCCATGTTCCTCTGTGTCGGCGTACTGTACGAGCGCACGCACAGCCGTGAAATCGCCGACTACGGTGGCGTTGCCAACACAATGCCGTGGTTCGGGGCATTTTTCGTGCTGTTCGCCATGGCCAATTCAGGTTTGCCGGGTACGTCCGGCTTTGTCGGGGAATTCATGGTTATTGTCGCGAGTTTCAAGGCCAACTTCTGGATTGCGTTTTTTGCTGCAACCATTTTGGTCAGTGGTGCCTCGTACACGCTGTGGATGATCAAACGCGTCGTCTACGGCGAGGTGGCTAACGAGAACGTCGCCGAACTTAGCGATCTGAATCATCGTGAGTTCCTGGTGCTGGGCGCGCTCGCGATTGCCGTGCTAATTCTCGGCGTGTGGCCCGAGCCCCTTGTGAATATGATGAGTGCGACCATTGAAAACCTGGTTGCAACGATTGGGTTGACGAAGCTGTGACGGGCCAAACTATGAGTGCATCAGATTTCATGGCCGCCGCACCCGAGATGACCCTGTTGGGGCTGATTTGCGTCGTTCTGCTGGCAGACCTGTTTGTCGAGGACGGCCGACGCATAGTGACTTACTGGCTGTCGATGGCGGCGCTCGCTGCCACGCTTTGGGTTTTGCTCGCAACGGCACCCGCGGTTCGTACCGTGTTGTTTCACGGCAGCTTCGTCAGTGATCCCTTGTCTGAAGTGCTAAAGGTGGCGGCGACCATATTCGTCGCCGTGGCATTTCTTTATGCGCGCGATGACCTCGAAGCGAACGACCTGCACAAGGGCGAATTCTACATTCTCGGTTTGTTCGGGTTGCTGGGCATGATGATCATGATCTCCGCCAGCAGCCTGTTGACGATGTACCTGGGGCTCGAGACTTTGGCACTTGCACAATATGCGCTGGTTGCGCTTGATCGCCGCAACGTAACGTCCACCGAAGCGGCGATGAAGTACTTCGTGCTGGGCGCGATCGCTTCCGGGTGCTTGCTGTACGGCATATCCTGGGTTTACGGCGTAACCGGCAGCATCCAGTTTCACGGCATTGCTGCGGCTTTGCAGGCGGATCCCGGTATCAGCGGTTTGCCACTCTGGTTCGGCCTGGCCTTCCTCATGGTTGCGATTGCGTTCAAGTTCGGCGCCGTGCCGTTTCATATGTGGGTGCCGGATGTCTACCAGGGAGCACGTGCACCTATCAGCTTGTATATCGCCACGGCACCCGAGTTCGCAGCCCTGGGCCTGACTTTGAGGATCCTGGTAGACGGTTTTGGCGACCTGCACGATGTCTGGGCCGATATGGTGATGGTTGTCGCGGTTCTGTCGCTGCTGCTCGGCAATTTTGTGGCGATTATGCAAACCAACATCAAGCGGATGCTGGCCTATTCGACGATCGCCCATGTCGGCTTTATCCTGCTATGCGTTTTCGCAGGTACCCAGGTCGGTTACGCGGCCGCGGTGTTTTATACACTGACCTATGTCGTTACCGTTGCAGGTGCTTTTGGCGTCATTATTCTGCTCAGCCGGCGCGGCTACGAGGCGGAAAATATCTCCGATTTCAAGGGGCTTAACTCACGCAGCCCGTGGTTTGCGGCAATGATGCTGATTTTCATGTTCAGCCTCGCAGGGGTGCCGCCGTTTGTCGGGTTCTTCGGCAAGTTGAATGCGATTAACGCGGTACTCGACGTTAGTCGGCCGGATCTCGCCATTATCATGGTTCTGACCTCGGTAATCGGCGCGTTCTACTATTTGCGCGTGGTCTGGTACATGTATTTCGAGGACACGACCGACCGCGCATTGTTGCAGGCGAGTGCGGACACACGCGGCCTTTTGAGCGTTAACGGCCTTGCGGTGCTGATGCTGGGCCTGTTGCCGGGCTGGCTCTGGGCCTTGTGCCTGCAGGTATTCAGCTAGAAACCGTGTCCGGGGTTGCCATTGCCCGAACATGCCAGTAGGATGCGCCTCTGCCGTTGCGGGGTGGAGCAGTCTGGCAGCTCGTCGGGCTCATAACCCGAAGGTCGCAGGTTCAAATCCTGCCCCCGCTACCAAACAACAATGGGTCCCCTCGTGGGACCCATTTTTGTTTGGAAGTGTGGGTGCCAGGAATTGGAACTCGTTCAACAAAACGCGCCAGCGTTTTGG
>DDIS01000144.1 GCA_002338615.1 Proteobacteria bacterium UBA1844
CGCCCAGTACGGCGGCAGTCATGAACCATGCCGCGAGAGTCACGTCGCTCGACAGCGCGACTGTAAAAACCGGCGCGAGCGCCCAGAATGCGCCGTTGGCAAGGCCGCACGCGAGGCAGGCGATGGCGCCGACCGGCGAGACACGAAAGAGTCGCGGCATGTTGATGGATACAGAATGCGGTACCTGCGGGGCGGGTGACGTGGAAAGCGCGACCGGCAATGCGGCAATCGACACCAGTACCGAGGCAATCACAAACAGTTGCAGGCCGGTCGGGTCGTACAAGAGATTCATCATCTGCCCGCCGGCCATCGCGGTGAGCGTAATCATTACGTAGGTCCCGAAGACTGCACCGCGATTGTCGTTGCTCGACTGCTCGTTCAGCCAGCTTTCTATCACAACATAGAGCACCGCGAAGCAAAATCCGGTGAGCATCCGGAGCAGACTCCAGACGGTTGGATGTATTATGAGGCCGTGCAAGAGAGGCGATGCCGACGCAAGCGCAGTCATCGCCAGGAACACCCGGACGTGGCCGACGCGCTTGATCAAGTCCCCGCCTTTCAGGCAACCGAGGGTAAAGCCGAGAAAATAAACGGCGCCCATAGTGCCGATAGCCAGGGTTGGAAAATTTTCCAGTGAGGCGCGGGTCGGCAGTAACGTGCCCTGCAAGCCCTGGCCAGTGAGCAGTATGGCGACGCTGATGAGGAGAGCGACAACAGGTCTCAAGGTGTTTTTCATAGTGCGATGAAGTCAATCCTGTATTGCTGGCAGAGACGATCGCCGGCGGACAGCAAAAAATACGGTACTAACACTGCGGGTAGACAATATGGCGAATCGAGAAGAACAACCCAAGATTGAACTCAGCGAGTTGCTCAATAATGGCGGAGATTCTGACACAATAGAAGCATTGCTCGACCAACTCGAGCCAAGCGACCTGTTGCACACAGTTTTTACCCTGAAACCCGAGCAGCAGCGAGCCCTGCTGGCAATCATTTCACCGAACCGTGCGGCGACGCTGATCGAGGAATTGCCGGATGGGCATGCAGCAGACCTGATCGAGGAAATGGATGTCGAGGACTCAGCGCCCATTTTCCTTGAGCTTGCAAGTGATCATCGCGTCGACGTCCTTGGCGAACTCAAGGAGGACGAAGCGGAAGCCATCATTTCGCACCTCGATGAAGAAGATGCGCTGGAGGTTCGCGAACTCATCTCCTACGCGCCAGACCAGGCGGGCGGGCTGATGATGACGGAGTTTGCGGCCTATCCGATGAGCAAAACGGTGCGCGAAGTTGTGGAAGATCTGACGGGCGAAGAACGCGACTATACGCTTCTCACCGTCCACTATATTTATGTGGTCGTGCGCAAGCGAAAACTCAAGGGTGTTATTCGCCTGCGCGATCTCGTGTTTGCGAAACCCGAGATGAAAATAGGTGATCTCGCAACGCCGGCGCTTACTGTGTCTCCCGAGACCAGCCTCGATGATCTCGAGTTTTTCTTCGACCTGCACGACATAGCGGCTGTGCCAGTGATGGACGACCGACAAATGCTGCTTGGAATCGTGCGTCGCAGGGCGGTCCTCGAGGCACTGACGGAGAAATCCGAAAGCGACAACCTCAAGGCGGCCGGTATCATAGGCGGCGACGAGTTGCGCAGCATGCCGGTACTGCTACGTTCGCGACGGCGGCTGGCGTGGCTCAGTATCAACATACTGTTGAATATCCTGGCGGCAAGCGTCATAGCAGCTTACGAGGACACACTGACCGCGGTGATTGCGCTCGCGGTGTTTCTGCCAATCGTTTCGGATATGAGTGGCTGTTCCGGCAACCAGGCAGTTGCGGTGAGCATGCGTGAGCTGACCCTGGGGGCGGCCCTGCCGCGCGACGTATTCAGAGTCTGGCGCAAGGAGGCCATTGTCGGTCTCCTAAATGGCATCGCACTTGGCACTTTGCTCGGGCTCGCGGCCTGGGCATGGAAGGGAAACGCCGTACTGGCCCTGGTGGTTGGCTCTGCGCTCGCCATCAATACGCTGGTCGCCATGTCGATCGGTGGTACCGTGCCGCTTATCCTGAAACGCTTTAAACTGGATCCGGCCGTGGCCTCCGGACCACTTTTGACCACCGCGACGGATATGTGCGGGTTTTTCCTGTTGCTGAGCCTTGCCAGCATGGTGTTGCCTGCCATCATCTGACGGTGCAAGCGTGCGCGTCCTGGACACACGAAAAGGCTTTACCGCTGCTATCGTTGCGCCTATCATCCGCGCCCGCTCGGCACGTGGGCGTGGCAACTCCCTTGATGATTCGGCCAATGACTTTGAAACACTTTCGCTCGGCATACGCCCTGTTGGCACTGCTCATGTTGCTGGCGTCCGTCAGCGAAGCGGACGACGATGATTTTGGCAGCTGGCTGATCGTCTCCACCACTGATCGCATCGCTCATCCGGACGGTGACGGTCGCTGGCGTTACGCGTTCGATGCCCAGTATCGCTGGTTTGACCGTGCCGACGGAGTTGAGCAATACCTGCTGCGGCCCGCGGTGGGCTACGACCTGGCTCCGGGATTGAGCGCCTGGCTCGGCTATGCTTTTGTAAAAACTCACCGGCATGGCGGTGGCAACGCCCGGGAGCAGCGCATCTGGCAACAACTGGCGTGGCAATTTGATGGCAGGGCGAAAAGTCGCTGGTTGCTGCGTGGCCGCCTCGAGGAACGCCGCTTCGATGGGGCAGATGATACGGGCCTTACGCTGCGCCTGATGCTGCGCGGCAAGTTTCCGCTGACATTCAAGCCAGGTGTTGACCTGGTGCTTGCGATGGAGCCATTTTTTGATCTCAAAAATACCGATTGGGGTGCGGACCCGGGACTTGCCCAGCTGCGCTCGGCCGTGGGCCTCGCGTTCACGATCAATCCGAAGCTTGGCCTGGAAGTGGGCTATCTGAACCAGTATGTGCCGCGCAGCCAGCAAATCGATCTTGCCAACCACCTGCTGTACGCGAATTTCCAGCTGAAATTCTAGAACCGATGGCGATTCGCGCCGGGACGGCGCTCCTACGCGTATTTTTGCAACGCCTATGCGTATTTTTGCAACCCCGGGAAGAAACTCATGGCAGCAGCATCGAGCAGCCGGTAACCTTTCAGTAGCTGTGACAAAAATAAGCAAACAGATTGTGGGTTGGCGCGAATGGGTGAGCCTGCCCGAACTTGGTCTCGGAATGATCAAAGCCAAGGTGGACACCGGAGCCCGCACCTCGGCATTGCATGCATTCGAGTTGCGCACGTTCGAAGAGCATGGCCAGAAGCGCGTGGAATTCAAAATGCACCCGCACCAGCGGGACGACAAGACGATCGTGGTGTGCGTTGCGGATGTCATAGATGAGCGGGAAGTTACGGATTCCGGTGGGCACAAAGAAATACGCTACGTGATCGAGACAGCCATGAAGATCGGTGAGGTAACACGGTCGATCGAAATCACGCTGACATCGCGAGATAGTATGCTGTTTCGTATGTTGCTCGGCCGGACGGCGATTAAGGGCTGGGCGCGGGTCGACCCGGGACGCTCCTACCTTCTGAGTAAAAAGCGACCGCGGGCGAATCGGGAACAACAATAGTATGGCGAGAAATTCTGCGATCACGATTGCCGGCACCGAGGTCAAGCCGGGCCAGCGCATGTCCGTAAACATTCCGATGGCGGACCTTTACACGGGCGCGTCGTTGCCAATGGCGGTCAAAGTTATCTGCGGGCGTCGCGCAGGTCCGGTCCTGTTTGTTTCTGCAGCGATCCATGGTGACGAATTGAATGGCGTAGAAATAATTCGGCGCTTGTTGAAGCGCAAAGGGCTCGAATCGATACAAGGTACTTTGATAGCTGTGCCGGTCGTCAATGTACACGGCTTTCTAGACTTGTCACGTTACTTGCCTGATCGGCGTGATCTGAACCGTTCATTTCCAGGTAGCGCCAAAGGCTCGATTGCGGCACGCATGGCGAATATTTTCGTCACCGAAATTGTGTCCAAAGCCGACTACGGACTCGATCTGCATACCGGAGCAATCAATCGTTCCAATTTGCCGCAGGTACGCGCCAATCTTGATGATCCGATTACGATGGAGCTCGCCAGGGCATTCGGTACGCCGGTGATTCTCAATTCCACTATTCGTGACGGGTCGTTGCGTGCTTGCGCAGCAGAGCGTGGCTTTCCGATGCTGATTTACGAGGCCGGCGAAGCGTTGCGTTTCGATGAGTTCAGCATTCGCGCTGGCCTCCAGGGCGTCATCAAAGTGATGCGCCATCTCGGCATGTTGCCGCCCTCAGGGAAGGCATCGAGAATGGTGCCTGTGATCGCGGAATCAACCAGCTGGATACGTGCCCCCTATAGTGGTGTGGTAAGCAAGAAGGTGGAGCTTGGCACCCGGGTGGTCAAGGGGCAACGGCTTGCCGTGGTTGGCGACCCGCTTGGCGACGAAGAGGAAATCATCGCAGCGACATTTGATGGTATTGTGATCGGGCGAAACAACCTGCCGCTGGCCAATGAAGGGGATGCGCTCTTCAATATCGCCGCTTTCAAGAGCGTTGCGACAGCCGAAACAAAAGTCGAATCTTTCGCGGCAAGTCACGGCCACTAACACCAACCCCAAGTCGCCGGTTCCATATGAATCGGCCAAAACGGAGCCTGGTACTCATGAAAATTGCGGTGCTTTCTACGAACAGCAATCTCTATTCGACCAAGCGACTGGTTGAGGCTGGTCGCGAACGTGGTCACGAAGTGTCAGTGGTCAACCACAAGCGTTGCTATATGAACATCATGAGCAACAGTCCCGCCGTGCATTACAAGGGCCAGATCCTGCCACGACCTGACGCCATCATCCCAAGGATCGGTGCGTCCGTCTCCTTTTACGGGACTGCGGTTGTGCGCCAGTTCGAAATGATGGGCGTGTACTCGGTGAATGAATCCGTCGCTATCACCCGCTCGCGAGACAAGCTGCGTGCCAGCCAGTTGCTCGCACGCAAAGGGATCGGACTGCCCGTCACGGGTTTTGCCAATTCTCCGGATGACACGGATGATCTGTTGCAATCAGTGGGCGGCGCGCCGGTTGTGATCAAATTACTGGAGGGAACCCAGGGCGTCGGTGTGGTGCTCGCGGAAACAAAGAAAGCGGCCGAGAGTGTCATCGAGGCGTTTCGTGGACTCGGAGCCAACTTCATGGTCCAGGAATTTGTCAAGGAAGCGGAAGGGGCGGACATTCGTTGCCTGGTTGTTGGTGACAAGGTTGTCGCCGCAATGATGCGCAAAGGACGCGAAGGAGAGTTTCGCTCGAACCTGCATCGCGGCGGCACCGCATCACTGGTCAAGATCACGCCGCAGGAACGCGCAACGGCAGTGCGCTCTGCGGCGGTCATGGGGCTCAACGTCGCCGGTGTCGACCTGCTGCGCTCGAAACGTGGTCCCGTGGTCATGGAGGTTAATTCGAGCCCCGGACTCGAGGGCATAGAAACTGCGACCGGCAAGGACGTTGCCGGAATCATTATTGAGTTTATCGAAAAGAATGCCCGGGAAGGACGTACTCGCACCCGCGGCAAGGGTTAGCAATATAAAGGTGAATGTAAATGGGGTCAGGGTACGCTGACCCCATTTGTACCCGGGGCGCTATGCTGACGCCCCGGGTACGAGGTCGAACTAATTCTCGATTTCTATACCGGAGTGAGTATCGAATTCGTCTTCGTTGTAGTCGTTATAGTCTTCGTAGTCGTCGAAACTATCCATTTCATCGAAATAGCTGTCGTCGTCCGGGCTGTATGGCTTACGACTGGCAAGACGGTGCTCTTCCTTGCGCTGTTCGCGAAGTATGCGATTGACAGCGGCACTGTCGTCGAAAGCAAACTCGTCGAATTCATCAAATAGCGGTCGCATGGTAAAACTCCTGTTATTGAAGGGTCGTGCGTGAGAATCTCGGCAGCTCGCCAAACGCTGCAATTTCTGGCGTTCGCGAACAGTCCGAAAAGTTCAAGAGTGAGTTGTAGGCGTGCTGCAAAATTGTCCAGCACACTTCGAGTTCTTCGTCATCGCGTGGCAGGTGCACCAGCACGCTGTCCGCAGAGAGGCTACCCCAGCCGCGCGACAGCACCAGGTGGCGGTCACGGTTGCTGAGGCCATGCACGCTGATACCGTCTTTGCTAAGGCGGCACAGCATCCGTGGCGGTGTTTGTTTGCGGCTGGCCGTCGCATCAGTCACGAGGTGTATCGTGATGCTGCAGGGCAGCGTGGTGGAGCCATTTTCAACCGCCTCGATGCCCGGCAGGGTGGCGATACGGTCCGCGAGCGTCAGGCGTACGAGATAACTGTCAGCCGGAGTGCGCTTCGTCCGGATTCGAGTCGGTAGCTGGAACCTTGTGTTGTCTTCAGGCAGCGAGATCATGATGAAAAAACCGACGCACAATGAGCGCCCATTTGCGAAGTATCGGATATTTTGTTTTGATGTCAAGTAATTTCATATCAAAATAGATACACCATCAAACGGGACCGGGTGAGCTATGGAAAAAGACGCTTTTGACGATATTCTGGACCAATGGTCGGCCGAACGACCCGAGCTCGACACCTCGTCGCTGGGCGTTGTCATTCGAATCATGAGCCTGTACCGAAGCTTCTTGCGCGATGCGACACGGGCCCTTGAACCGCTCGAACTTGAGCTCTGGGAATACGATGTGCTTTCGGCACTCCGTCGGCAGGGCCGGCCGTACTCGCTGTCGGCATCGCGCCTGGCGCGGGAAACCGACCTCAGCACCGGCGCGATGACCAACCGGATCGACCGGTTGGAGGAGCAAAGCCTGGTACGGCGCGAGCCACACCACTCAGACCGGCGCAGGGTGATGGTGTTTCTGACGGACGAAGGTATCGCCAGAATTGACAATGCAATCCACCAGCGCCTCAATTCTGCGGCGCTGAGCCTGCGCAGCCTCAATAAGCCGGATCAACAAACCCTTGCCAGCCTGCTGCGGAAGCTCGTATTGAATGCCGAGCCCGAACGGCCGGGCGCTTGCCCACCCTGATTCCGGCTTGACATAAGCCTGGCGGCCGCGCGGGTGGCAGGGTTTCATTAGGGAGTACACTAACGCAATACAAAATCGTGTCCTGCCGCGACCGATTTCCCCGCGCGCGGGCGTCCAAGTCACGTATAGGCGCAGAGCCGTTAACGATGACCCTCTACCTCGACGACAAAATGCTGACGAAGCGCTTGCTGGCGGGCGACGAATCGGCGTTCGAGCGCTTCTTCGAGGATAACTACGCGAGGCTCTACCGATTTGCGCTGGGGCGATTGCAAGGTGACAACCAGGCTGCCGAGGATATTGCGCAGGCGACCCTTGCCAAGGCCTTGCAAAAAATAGCAGGGTATCGTGCCGAATCGGCAATGTTTACGTGGCTGTGCGCAATTTGCAGGAATGAAATGAGCGACTGGCTCCGCAAGCAGGGCCGTCAGCGAGAGCATATCGTGCTGATCGAGGACCACCCGGAGGTGGCGGCTGCAGTCGATTCAATTTCGATGCCTGTCACCGACAGCCCCGAAACCAGTTACCAGAGACTGGAAGCATCGCGGCTGATCCAGGTCGCGCTGGACCGTCTGCCGCCCAACTACGGCGATGTTCTCGAATGGAAATATATTGAAGGTTTTTCGGTAAAGGAAATTGCCGCGAAACTGAATATCGGCGATGAAGCGGCGCAATCACTTATCGCGCTTGCCAAGCGCGCGTTCGCGGATGTTTACACAACCCTAACTAAAGCCATGCAGACGCACAGCGGCGTCACGGTGAGGTCATGACAAACCCCGAACAATCCCAGAATTATGCGGCGGATCGCAGGCTGGAGGAGTTGCTGAAAAACGCGCCGCCGCGACCTATGCCGTCAGCAGAAGCTTTGGCCAGGGCGCGCCAGGCATTAAAGGCGGACTGGCAGCAGTTAAGCGGTCGTCGAAAACTGCGCCGCCGCATGGTGTTGCTGGCAACTGCGGCGACGATCACGATCGCAGCGGTGCTGTCTACCGGCCATTGGCTGGTGCCGTCGCCGGAGCCGGTTGAGGTGGCGGAGGTTGGGAGGACCACCGGGGCCGTATTCGTGATGGGTGAGAAATCGGAGTTGCAGGAGGTGCCGGAGCTGGCGTCGGTCGTAACAGGGCAAACCGTTCGAACCGGGCCTGATGCGGCCATGGGCCTGAACTGGCTGCGCGGTGGATCGCTCAGGCTCGATGAGAAAACAGAGGTGACATTTGTTACCGATGACCGCATCGAGCTGAGTTCGGGACGTGTCTATTTTGATTCAGAAAGCGGCTCGTCCGCGCTGACGATTGGCACCCGCTACGGTGATATCCAGCATCTTGGTACCCAGTACATGGCCAGGGCCGACGCCAAAGCCCTGACGGTCAGTGTGCGCGATGGACGTGTTGCAATTCATACGTTCCGGGGTGAAGAGATTGCAGAGCCGGGGCAGCAGCTGACGATTGTCGACAGTTTGCGCGGGCCGCGACGATTGAATATCAGCGTGTACGGGCCGAATTGGGAATGGATAGAGGCGGTGGCCACGCCACCATTGCTGCGCGGCAAAACCATCTACGACGTGCTGCTCTGGGTCAGCCATGAAACCGGCCTGAAATTCGACTTTGCCGATACCGAAACGGAAATCCTCGTGCACAGGGAGTCGATTGAAGGTGATCTGAGTGCGTCACCGCGCATCGCATTGCGCCAGTCGTTGTTGACCGCGAACCTGCATTCCAACATTGATGACGCCAGCGTTGCGAAGAGCGGAGTAATAGTTATACGACGATAGGGATACCTGGGATTTGACTGACAAGCCCACAGGCATTTTAACCGTGCTGTTGGCGACGGCCTGCATTGCCGTTGCCAATGCGGCTGCGCCGTATCTGGGCCGCCCGGTGGTAGAGGTCATCGACGAGGTTCGAGGCGACGGCTACGAGATCGCTTATTCAAGCCGGTTGGTCTCGCAAGACATGCTGGTTACGATAGAGCCGCGTGCAACCGCATCGCTGGGTGCGCTCCTCGAAATTCTTGAAGCTCATAATCTGACCATGCAAGGCGACACGGGTGTATTTCTGATTATCCAGAAGCAAACGCCTGCCGCGACAACGCCGTCAACCCGCGCCCGAACGACCCCCGATAATGGCCGGATGATCGAAACCATCACGGTGTCTGCGAGTCGCTACCAGATTTCTCGCGATAGCGCGTCGACCGGCTTTCAGATAGACCAGCGGTCGCTGCAGAATATGCCGGACGTGGGCGAAGATCCGGTGCGGATGGTGCAGCGCCTGCCCGGTGCCGCCGCAAGCGGTGTGTCGGCGCGCACGCACCTGCGCGGCGGTGAAGAAAGTGAGGTCGGAATAATCCTGAACGGCCAGCGTTTGTTCGACCCGTTTCATGTACGCGACTACCAGAGCATATTCAGCTCGATTGATTCCCGTGCGATCGAAGATATAGAGGTTTATACCGGCGGCTTTCCGGTGCGCTACGGTGATCGCATGAGCGGAGTCGTGCTGATGGAATCACTCATTCCCGACGAACAGCAACAAAGGGAAATAGGGATCAGCGTTTTCAATACGTCGGTGCTGTTATCCGGTAAGGCGGATGACAGGCAATGGTTGTTCTCCGCACGCCGCGGCAACCTGGACCTGGTGATAGCAGACGAACTTGGCCGGCCATCCTATTACGATGTGTTCAGTCAGTTTGAGCTGGATGTAGCTGCACATTCCAGGCTTTCCGTGAATGCCCTGTATGCGGATGACAACGTGGTTGTTGTGCTGGAGTCGGATCCGGAGGAGCAGGAACAGGTTGAAAGTTCCACCCGGAATTTTCAGGCCTGGGTTCAACTCGAAACCGAGTGGTCAGATCGATTATCCAGCCGTACAGCCTTGTCCTACACGCAATACGGTAACCTGCGTGTCGGTGCGGCGGGCGACCCGGAAAAGCTGGTTGCACAGGTTTACGATGATCGTGATGTGCAGCAGACCGGTCTTCGCCAGGACTGGAGTTTTCGACCATCGAAAACGCATTTCACGCAGTGGGGCTTCAATTTCTCCCAGGGAGACGCACGCTTTGACTACCAGGGAGAGGCCGAATACTTCGGATTGCTGGCCATGTTTGAAGGCGTTCCCGATGCCATTTCGCGATCGCTCGCGGCCACGCCGAGCGGAGCGAGCTACGCACTCTACTTCGCAGATCGCTGGTCGGTTTCGCCAAACTCCGTGCTCGAATGGGGTTTGCGCTGGGATGATCAGACTTACACCAGCCTGTCCTCCGACTCACAGCTCAGCCCGCGCTTGAGTTACCTGTACCGGTTGGGTGACGCAACGGACTTCAGGATCAGTTGGGGCCGCTATCATCAGTCGCAAAACATCCAGGAGTTGCAAATTGAGGACGGTGTGACCAATTACTGGCCCGCGCAACGTGCGGACCACTTTATTCTTGGCATTCAGCACAGCTTTACGAACAGGATCTCGATGCGTGTTGAGGCGTTTCAGAAAGAGATGAGCGATATCAGGCCGCGTTTCGAAAACCTGTACGATCCGCTGGCCGGCATTCCCGAACTGTTGCCGGACCGCGTCCGGATTGAGCCGGAAAGCGCGCGTTCGACAGGCATCGAATTGTCCGCCGAAGCCGACTATGGTGCCTGGTCCTGGTGGGGTACCTACGCGTTGTCAAAAATCACGGATCGTATTGATGGCAGCGATGTGCCGCGCAGCTGGGACCAGCGTCACGCGATCCAGGTTGGAGTTGCCTGGCAAGGGGAACGCTGGAATATCAATTTTGCGGCGGGCGTGCACAACGGTTGGCCGACAACCGACCTGGCGCTGGTGCAAGATGGTGTCGATGACGACGATGAGCCGGTCTATGTCGCTGTGCCGGGGCCGCGCAATGCGGAACACTTAAGTACGTTCTTCAGTCTCGATTTTCGCATCAGTCGCAAATTCGATGTGCGTTACGGGTCGCTGACTGCGTTCGTCGAAGTAGTCAACGCGACGAACCGGAAAAATGTCTGCTGCGCTGACTGGGATCTTGTTGAAGACGAGCCGGGTGTATTGGAAACGTCCTACGACTACTGGCTGCCGCTATTG
>DDIS01000069.1 GCA_002338615.1 Proteobacteria bacterium UBA1844
GCCGGCCACAGCGGCGGTCAGCGCCTCTGGCGAGGTGCCGGGATCGGTGGCGAGTTGCGCGGAGCCTTTCGGGTAGGACACGAGCGCCGACAGCACGCCCGGCACTTTCTCCAGGGCGTCCTTGACATGTGTCGCGCACGAGTCGCAGGTCATTCCGGTGATATTCAAATACATTGCATCGTTCCTTTTCGTTTCGGCAACTGCCAATGCAGTTAGCCGTGTTTGGGTGGTAGTTCGCAGCGGCGGTTGGCCGGTGAGAGCAGATCCCAGATCGACACCCCGATCATCAAGGCCAGACCGACATAGAGGAGGTTCGCCGTCCACCAATTGCCAAAAAACAAGAGCATGGCCGCCAGCACGATGGCTGGGCCGACCATCCCGAGCAGGCTGCGGTACCATTGCCGATGACTCAGCCAGCCCAGTGCATTCGCCAGCAAAGCCACGACTGCGAACAGCGGCAGCAGCTTGGAGATAAACAACCCTTCGTATTCCTGTAGAAAGCCAAGGCCGATGGCCGCGCCCAGGCTGGCGATAGCCGGGAAACAGGCAGCGCATCCCATCGCGGAAACAACGCTGCCAAGCGCGCCAGCCTTGTCGGCAATGCGTGTAATCAGTCCCATGATCGCCCCAGGTTCGGGTTCAGTGGCTCACTGCTTGACGCTGGACGGATAGCCCGCGTCTCCGGTTGCCTTGGTCAGCTTCTGCACGCTGGTCTTGGCATCATCGAACGTGACAACCGCTTCGCGTGTCTCGAAGGTCACGTCAATTTTGCTGACGCCTTCGACCTTGGAAATCGCCTTCTTGACGGTGATCGGGCAGGTGGAGCAGGTCATGCCCGGTACGGACAGCGTGACGGTCTGGGTGGCGGCCCACACGGGGGCAACAACGGCAGCGAGGGCGAGGGCGGCAAACAGTTTTTTCATGATGAACTCCTGTGATTAATAGAAAAATGGCATGACGTAGGGAAATCCGAGCGCGACCAGGACCAGCGCGGCCACGATCCAGAAAATGAGCTTGTAAGTAGCTCGCACTTGGGGAATCGCGCAGACCTCACCCGGTTTGCAGGCTTGCGCCGGGCGGTAGATGCGCCGCCAGGCGAAAAACAGCGCGACCAGCGCTGCGCCGATGAAGATCGGGCGATAGGGTTCCAGCACCGTCAGGTTGCCGATCCATGCCCCGCTGAACCCCAAGGCGATCAAAACCAGCGGCCCCAGGCAGCAGGCCGACGCAAGAATGGCGGCCAGCCCACCGGCGAAGAGCGCGCCGCGCCCGTTTTGTGGTTCAGACATACGCTTGTCCTTTCAAATTTGGTTTGGATAGCTTAAGCTTACTTCCGTAGTTATGTACGGAGTCAAGCGATATGCAAATTAATTTTGAGAATCTGACCATTGGCGTTTTTGCCAAGGCGGCCGGGGTCAATGTGGAGACCATCCGGTTCTACCAGCGCAAGGGCCTGCTGCCGGAGCCAGACAAGCCCTATGGCAGCATTCGCCGCTATGGCGAGGCGGATGTAACACGAGTGCGGTTCGTGAAATCGGCCCAGCGGCTGGGCTTTAGCCTGGACGAAATCGCCGAGCTACTGCGGCTGGAGGATGGCACCCATTGCGAGGAAGCCAGCGGCCTGGCCGAGCACAAGCTCAAGGATGTGCGCGAGAAGATGGCCGACTTGGCACGCATGGAGGCCGTGCTGTCTGAACTGGTGTGCGCCTGCCATGCGCGGAAAGGGAACGTTTCCTGCCCGCTGATTGCGTCACTGCAAGACGGAACGAAGCTCGCTGCATCGGCGCGGGGGAGTCACGGGGTGACTACGCCTTAGCGTGCTTTATTTTCCGAATTCTGAGACGACCCCCTGTACTAATGCCGTGCTCGGCAGTGTGGTGTACTACCTGTTCGTATAGGTGGCTCGACGCGAGCAATGCTTTGGATGGGATACAGCCGACGTTCAGGCAAGTCCCGCCAGGACGGGGCTGGCCATCTGGCGCGGCATAGGGGTTTGACTCGATGCATGCGACCGATAGACCGAGTTGCCCCGCCCGAATTGCCGCGATGTATCCACCGGAGCCAGCGCCAATAATGGCTACGTCATACTGCTTTTCCATGTCCTGTCCTTCCAGAATTCTATTGATGACCGGGGCCTAGCTTCGTTAGATTCCGTCGGCAACGCCTTGCTCGGGCCGCGCGAAGCGTCGGTAAAGAGTAGGCAGCATAAACAAGGTCAGGATCGTGGCCGAAATCAACCCGCCGATGACTACAATTGCTAACGGTCGCTGGACCTCGGCGCCGGCACCTGTCGCAAGTGCCATCGGGACAAATCCAAGCGATGCAACCAGTGCCGTCATCAAAACCGGCCGCAGTCGCCTCAACGCACCTTCGCGTACGGCTTGATCCCACGGCAGCGTTTTCGCCAGGTCGTCGATTGAACCGACCATCACCAGACCGTTTAGCACCGCCACGCCTGATAGCGCAATAAACCCTACTGCTGCTGAAATCGAGAACGGCAGGCCACAAAGCCACAGTGCTACGATACCGCCGATCAAAGCAAGCGGCACACCAGTAAAAACGACGGCGGCTGCGCGCCATGAGCCTACAGCCGAGTAAAGTAACACCACGATAAGTGCGAAGCAGGCTGGAATCACCACCGCCAGACGCAAGCGCGCACGCTCAAGGTTTTCAAACTGCCCGCCCCACGTGAGCCATACGCCGGCAGGCACGCGCACGTCTGCGTTGATACTGCTCTGCGCTTCCTTGACGACGCCGGCGATGTCCCGGCCGCGCACGTTCGCCTGCACTACTACCCGGCGCTTGCCGTTTTCCCGGCTGATCTGATTAGGGCCCTTGGCCGTGGCCAATACGGCAACTGATCCCAACGGCACAAATTTGCCACTCGGAGTCAGCACCGGCAGTTGACGCAGCGCCTCCACATCATTTCGTATTCCTTCACCCAGCTTTACCACGACGTCGAAACGCCTGTCGCCCTCGTAGATCGAACCGGCCTCGCGCCCCGCGACAGCCGCCGCCAATGTGTCGTACACGTCCTGCGCAGTGAGCCCGACCCTCGCCATGGCGTCACGATCAAGACGGGCATCGAGTACTGGTAGCCCCTGCACTTGTTCCACGCGCACATCCTCAGCTCCCTCCACTGCACGCAGCTTCGTCGCGATCTGTTCAGCGGTGCGTACCATCACGTCGAAATCGTCACCATAGACCTTAACGGCAATATCTCCGCGGACGCCAGCAAGCAGCTCGTTGAACCGCATCTGGATCGGCTGTGTAAGTTCGTAGTTTTGACCAGGGATGCTCGCTACGGTGTGCTCGATCTTCTCCACCAGTTCCGCCTTACTCATCTTGGGCTTTGGCCACTCAGCACGGTCCTTGACGATGACAAAGGTATCGGTGATATTTGGGGGCATGGGATCTGCCGCCAGCTCCGCCGTCCCTGTTCTTGAAAAAACCAGCTTTACCTCAGGCAGCTTCGCGACAGCCTTCTCAACTGCGGACTGCATGGCCTGGCTTTGATCGATGGAAGTTCCCGGAATGCGCGCCACCTGTAGCAGTACATCCCCCTCATCGAGCGTTGGGAGAAACTCCTGGCCCAGGGTGGAAAACAGCCCAATGGCACCGGCAAAACCGGAGACGGCGATCACGCCGATCAGCTTGGGTCGGGTCAGAGCCCGGTCCAGCCAGGGTGCGTAAGTCGACGAGACGGCTTTCACCATCCTGTTTTCCTTCTCATCGACATGGCGGGACAGCCATAGTGCAATTGCCGCTGGCACGAACGTCAAGGATAGAACGAAGGCAAACAAGAGCGCGAGTATGACAGTTAGGGCCATCGGGGCGAACATCCGACCTTCAACACCCTGGAATGTCAGCAGTGGTACATACACGAGAATGATGATTGCCTGGCCGTAAACGCTCGGCCGAATCATTTCCCGCGCCGCTGCGGCGACCGTTTCCAGCCGCTCGGACTTTGACAGCACTTTGCCGAGGGTATGCTGGCGTTCCGCGATGCGACGGAGCGCATTTTCCACAATAATTACAGCGCCGTCGACAATGAGACCAAAGTCGAGCGCGCCCAGACTCATGAGATTGGCCGACAGACCTGCCTTGAGCATCCCGGCAGAGGTCAGCATCATGGTGACCGGAATGACTGCTGCAGCGATTAGTGCCGCGCGCAGGTTGCCGAGAAGCGCGAACAGGACCGCGATCACCAGTAACGCCCCCTCCGTCAGATTGATCGCAACTGTCTTGATTGTTGCGTCGACCAGACGGGTGCGGTCCAGCACTGGCTTGATCAGCGTGTCCGGCGGAAGCGACCGGGCAATTTCCTTTAACCGCACGTCCACCGCAGCGGCGACCGTGCGGCTGTTCTGACCAATGCGCATCACGGCAGTACCGACAACAACTTCCTCTCCACCCTCAGATGCGGATCCGAACCGCACCTCTTGGCCAAGGCCAACAGTGGCGACATGCGAAACGAGAACAGGCGTGCCATTTCGAGTAGTGATGACCGTCTTGGCCAGGTCCTCCGTCGAAGTGATGCGCGCATCGGCCTTGACGGTTAGTGCTTCACCGTTTTGGAAGACTACACCGGCGCCCACACTGGTATTGTTTCGTTCAAGAGCTTCACCCAACATCGGCAGACTAATTCCCAAGGCTGCGAGCCGTTGCGGGTCGGGCGTAACCACATACTGTTTGACATAGCCGCCAATAACGTCAACGCCGGCCAGTCCTTCAGTGTTTTTTAGCTGGGGCGCGACTATCCAGTCCTGTATCGTACGAAGATACGTCGCCTTCTCGGCCGCGCTGCGCAGCACCTCGCCCTCGGGCGTGACATAGCTTCCATCCGTCTGCAGGCCAGCACTTGAGCCAGTCTTAGCACCGGGCTTGGCAGCGAACTCAACTGTCCACATATAAACATCACCAAGACCGGTCGCGATCGGTCCAAGGCTTGCATTCGCCCCTGGCGGCAGTGATCGTTCGACGGCTCGCAATCGCTCGGCTATTTGCTGGCGAGCGAAGTAGATGTCAGTTCCGTCCTTGAAAACGGTTGTCACTTGTGCAAAGCCATGTCTGGTCAACGACCGCGTAGATTCGAGTCCGGGGATGCCGGCGAACGCTGTTTCGATCGGGTATGTTACCTGGCGCTCGACATCGGCTGGGGAGAGGGCCGGTACCACGACGTTGATCTGGACCTGCGTATTGGTGATGTCCGGTACCGCGTCGATGGGGAGACGGGTGAGCGCAAAGGCTCCGACGATCGACAAAAGAATCGTGACGATGAGAACGTGCCACCGGCGTGCGACAGAAAAATTGACAATGCGTGCAATCATAGCTGGGTAACCTCGGGAAGTTCTGGAAGGAGGAAATTAGTCATCGTCTCCAGCCTCACCTTTGCCGTGCTCGGCTTTCAAGAGATAGGTATTGCTCACGGCGATCTGTTCATTTCCTTCCAAGCCGGACAATACCTTCACATAACCGGCTGCGGCAGCGCCCAGAACGACGTGTTTGATCGAGAACCCATCTTTCGCGCGAACAAACACGCTGGGCTTGTCCTCGACGGTTTGTACCGCCGTGCGTGGGATTGCAAGCTGGCCGCCACCAGCTTCGCCAGAAAGAGCAATGAAGGCGCGTGCGGTTTCTCCAATACGCCAGGTACCGCGCTCATTCGGCAGCATCGCGATTGCGCGCACTTGGCGTGTCGTGGGATCCAGAATTCGCGACATACTGGTGATCCGGGCTGAGCCGGTACGGCCATCCGTTGAGACATCCACGGTCGCACCCACTGCGACGCGCGCCGCGTCATCCGGCGATAGCGCAAGCTCGACGGACAGGTTGTTGAGATTGGCAACCTCGAACAGATGCGTGTTCGGTTCGACAACGTCGCCCAGCGCAATCTGCCGGGCCGTGACATTTCCCTTGATGGGCGAGCGCAACATCAGGCGGTTCAGCTGGCCGCCGCCCGCGCCGCCTGCGGCCGACAATTGCTGCTCGGCCAAGCGCAAGCGGGTTCCCGCTTCCTGCGCCGAAGTACGGGCAACTTCAAATTCCTGGCGAGAAGTGACTTTTTCGCCGTACAGGCGTTCTTCCCGTTTAAAGGTTGCCTGGCCTAGTTCAAATTGGCGTTTGGCAATCTCGATATCGGCGCGCAGCTGGGCAATGTCGCGGCTTTCGATTACAGCAAGCACGTCTCCACGACTGACCGCTTCACCGAGATTGCGCCGCACTTCGACCACCCGGCCACCGACCGAGCTGGACACTACGGCGGCCTGCCTG
>DDIS01000002.1:0-1419 GCA_002338615.1 Proteobacteria bacterium UBA1844
CGCTCACAATGCCGACCAGACAATGGCTGCGGAATCCGGATCGGGCATGCGCTGCCCGTTTTTTTGACTCGTGCGTCATCGCCTCGCACCCGCCGCGAGCTCGCTGACCGCCTCGGTGAGCGATTGCCCGCTGCGTAGCGCCCGCTGAATCGCCTCGTACTCGACGCCCTTGGACGAGTAGAGCTTTTCGGTGAACGGATCCAGCACCAGTCGGCCGACCCCGACACCCTCCGGGCCAACCACCGCCACCTCCGAGTACAAGCCCTGGCGCGTGCTGATGGAGGCCAGCAGGGCCTCGCTTTCCTCACCGGTTGGCAGGCGCTTGGATTCGATCAACTGCTTGATCGATTCTTTCTTCTGGCGCAACAAATACAAATAGTCGGCGTTATCGAGTGCGGCTTGCGCGGTACCCGACTTGTAGTAGTCATTGACCCGTTGCGTCACGGTCATGAACGCGCCTTCGAACTTGCGCGCGGTGCGATAGCCTTCCTCGATGAACTGCCCGGCATTGCCCCGGCCCATCAGCTTCCAGGCCTCGTCAATCACGCACAGCTTGCGGCGCGCACGTTCTCCCAGATACATCGATTGCGTGATTTTCAACATCAGCAACAAGACGACGACGGACTGCAACTCGGGACGCGAATCGAGTTCCTGGGTCTCGAGCACCACGAAATCCCGGTTGAGATCGAGGTTCGCCGGGCCGTTGAAATAGCGCCCGAAGAAGCCGTCTTTGGTGTAGGGATACAGGGAGTCGGCCAGGTCTCGCTGACGTTGATCGCTGGAGGCGGCCAGCACATCACGCACCGCGGTCACGTCGCCGTCGGTGCCGCGTTCGTGCCACACCGTGTTCAAGGCGCGTTCGATCCAGCCCATGGTCATCTGATCCGGGCTCGCATCGGGATTCACCATCTGGGCGATGACGTACTTCAGCATCACCCCTTCGGCGCCAGCCCGATCGCGAGCGCGTTGCTCGTCATCACTCAACGGCAACTCGGCATCCGGGATGCCGGACCAGTTCTTGATGTTGGTAAACGGGTTGAGACAGATATCGCTCTTGGGACTGAATTCGACGAACTGGCCGTCGAGCAGGTGGCAGAGATGCTCGTAGGAACGCCCGCGATCGAACACCCACGCCCGACCGCCCACGCCGAGCACACTGGTGATCAGCTCTTCGGTAAACACGCTCTTGCCAGCGCCCGAAGCGGCGCTCACGGCAATGTTGTAATTGCCGGCTTTGTTCTGCCACGGGTCCACGGCAATCAGCTGGCCGCGCCGGCCGATCAACTGCAACAGCGGCGAGCCGTCCCCCTTCCACTCGGCGAGCATTGGCGCGATATTGGCCGCCGTCCAGGTCAGCAGAGAACGCCAGCGAATCAGCGTCTCGGCCTCTTTGACCAGGCGGGGGCCGGCCGCCAGTGG
>DDIS01000002.1:1524-1904 GCA_002338615.1 Proteobacteria bacterium UBA1844
CGCCAGTGGCAGCGCCGACATGAATGCCGGCATCGAGATGTTGGTTTCTTTGCTTAAATGCCAGCCCGCGTTGCTGTAGACGCCCAGCAGTTCCTGTTCGCACTCGTTGCCGCGGCCTTTCGGCGCAAACAGAACGGTCTGATAGTTGAGTCGGGCGAGCGTGTGACCTTGCTCGAGCTTTTGCGCCACGAATTGCCACTCGCGCTTTTTGTCGGCCCAGCTCGGCACGTGTTTGCCGGCATCACTGTCCGCCATTTGCGTTGCGCGCATCGATTTGGTTTTCGCCGTTGCCGAGGCCTGCACCTGATCGGGGAAATGCACCGTGACCGTGGTCAGGAACGGACAACTGATGCGGCGGTTGTTGTTCATGAAATCGCCGA
>DDIS01000002.1:1998-2656 GCA_002338615.1 Proteobacteria bacterium UBA1844
TTGTTGTTCATGAAATCGCCGATCAAATCGGCGGCCAGCCAGCCGGCCCAGGCTTGCGGATACTCGCGCACCGTAAAGCAGCGCACGTCGCGCGCCTCATCGCCGTTCTCGAACAACAGACCCTTGGCACCGACGAACACGGACGTATCGGCATCCAACACCTGCTCACGAAGCTCCAGATCCTCCTGCCAGCGCAGTCGCTCGGTACGGAGCTTCCTCGGATTCAAGATCGTATCGAGCAGATTGATGAAAGCCTCAGGCCTCACGCGTTGGGTCTGCAGACCGAGAGACTGATAGGTGCCCGTAAGTCCGCTGCGAAGCCGGTCGAGCTGCTCGATATCGGACTCGCGCGGCCGACCACTTTCCGGCAGCGGCCGTTGTGCGCAAACAAACACGCGGTAGTCGCGCACGACCATGGATTCGTCACTGAAAAACGATTGCCACACGCCGCCGGCGAGGTACTCCACCCGGCGCCGTGCCAGTTCTTCGTAGATGCCGTGTCGATCGGCGCCTTCGCCTTGCTCGCGACGCGCGCGGGCGGCGATGGAGGCGCGCTGCTTGTACCAGCGGTTGAGGCCCGGATACACGTCGGGGGAGGCATACAGCAAAAATTGCAGGTTGGTCTCCGGCGCGACGTTGTTGCCGAGGATGCCGGCAA
>DDIS01000002.1:2746-2943 GCA_002338615.1 Proteobacteria bacterium UBA1844
TTGTTGCCGAGGATGCCGGCAAACACGCGGATGTTTTCTTCGCTTAAGCTGGTGGCCGGTGTCACTTCGAGCATGAAGCCAAACGCATCGTCGTTGTAGAAAAAGTCCTGTACCTCATCGAAATACTCGTACGGCAGCGTGGTCGAGAACCGCGTCGAGGCCAGTAACGCCTGCCACGCGGCGCGCGTCGGTGGCTC
>DDIS01000056.1:0-18660 GCA_002338615.1 Proteobacteria bacterium UBA1844
GGGCCGGCAAATTTGCCGGCCCCCAATTAAACGTGTCTGACACCATTTTTTTCCATTTTTATTCGCAGGAATCGAAAAAATCACACAATACCGGGCGAAACGCATCCATTTCGACCAGGAAGGAATCGTGCCCGCGAATGCAGTCGAGCGGTACGAACTCAGTCGCCGGAATAACGCGGCCGAGACCCTCGGCCAGTTCCTGTTGCTGGTGCAGTGGAAACAGGATATCGCTCGAGACGCCGATAACCAGCGCGCGCTCAAGTTTTATACGTTTGAAACCCGATGCCAGCGAGCCGCCGTATTCCGCGAGATCGAAGCGGTCGGATGCGTGCGATAGATAGAGATAGCTGTTCGGGTCGAACTCGCCGCTGAATTTTTGCGCATGGTTTTCGAGATAGGACTCGACCGCGAATTCAATTTTGAACCGGCCGCCCCGTCGTTCATCCGTTGCGCGCTCGCGACCAAATCGTCCGCGCCATTCTTCGGCGGAGCGGTACGTAATCATGCCGAGTTTGCGCGCCAGGCGCTGGCCGATTATCGGGCCGTCCTGCCGGTCGTAGTTGCCATCCAGCCATTTCGGATCGCTGCGAATCATTTCGCGCTGCAGGGAACGCACTGCGATCGAAAACGGTTCCGCGCGGGTAGCTGATGAAATCGACACGAATGCGCGCATGCTGCCCGGATGGCGCACACAGTACGCGAGCCCGCTCATGCCGCCCATGGAGCAGCCAACCACAGCGAGCAGTGTTTCAATACCCAGATGCTGTACTACGCCCCAGGCCGCTTCGGCGACGTCTTCGAGGGTTAGCACGGGAAAGTCCAGGCGATACTCTTTACCGGTTGCGGGGTCGATCGACGCAGGTCCGGTCGAGCCGAAGCAACTGCCGAGTGAATTGACGCAAATTACAAACAGGCGATCCGTATCCAGCGGTAAGCCCGAGCCAATCATGTCTTCCCACCAGCCGGGCGAAGGATCAGCACCCGAAGACGATGCATGCGCGGACGGCGACAGGCCACTGAATATCAATACCGCGTTACTACGTTCGGCATTCAGCTCGCCCCAGGTCTCGTACGCCAGCGTTGGTGACTCGAGATGGCCGCCACGATGCATGGCAAAACGGCCCGGCAGGCTCACTGTTTTTCGCGCTGTACTCATGGCTCCCCTACTTCTTCTTCACATGCTTCATCAGGCGTTTACGTTTTTGCTCCTGGCGCGGTGTCAGCTTGTTGCGCCGGCCCTTAAATGGATTATCGCCTGTTTTGAACGCCAGGCGCACCGGCGTGCCCTTCAATTTGAACGCTTTTCTGAAGCGATTGATGAGGTAGCGACGATAGGCATCGGGTAAGCCGTCGGTCTGGTTGCCGTGAATGACGATCACTGGCGGATTGCGGCCGCCCTGGTGCGCGTAGCGCAGCTTGATTCGTCGGCCGCGTACAATCGGCGGAGCATGCGCGATCACGGCTGCTTCGAGTTCACGCGTCAGCTCGTTGGTCGACATATCGCGCGTTGCTGCGCGCCAGGCACGCAGCACAGCGGGCAACAGGTCGCCAACGGCCGTGCCGTGCAACGCCGATATCGTCATGCGCTCCGCAAATTCGAGAAACGGCAAGCGACGGTCCAGTTCATCGCGCACATGCTTGCGTTGCTCGGCTTCGAGACCGTCCCACTTGTTGGTCACGACCACGAGCGCCCGACCGCGTTCCATGATCAGGCCCATGAGGCTCACGTCCTGCTCCGTGACCCCTTCCTGCGCGTCGATCACGGCGATCACGACTTCGGCGCGCTCGATCGCCTGCAAGGCTTTGACAATACTGAACTTTTCGATGACCTCGTGCACTTTGGCGCGACGCCGGATACCGGCGGTGTCGATCAGGAGGTATTTACGATCGTTACGCTCGAATGGGACCGCCACGCTGTCGCGCGTGGTACCGGGCTGGTCGGAAACCACCATACGGTCTTCGCCAAGCAAGCGGTTCGCAAGCGTCGACTTGCCGACATTTGGCCGGCCGACGATCGCTATGCGCAGCGGCTGATCTTCATCCTCGGCAGCTGCATCGTCGCTCTCCGTCGCAGGCTCCTCGGGAACATAATCGGCCAGCACGGCGTCCATCAGCGCGCTGATGCGGTCGCCATGCGCTGCGGATATTGCAACCGGATCACCGAGCCCCAGCGCATGAAATTCGGCACTCACCAGGTCACTATCGAGCCCTTCGGCCTTGTTGACGGCGACCCAGGTATGCGCTGCGTGTTTACGCACCAGGCCTGCGACATGCTGGTCTGCGCCGGTAACACCCTCGCGGCCATCGACGAGTACGATCGCAATATCGGCTTCCTTGAGGGCACGCACGGTCTGCTCGACCATCAGTTCTTCAATGCCTTCCTCGCCACCTGCAACTCCGCCCGTGTCGATAACGATGTACGGAACCGGACCAAGCTTGCCGAACCCGTATTGACGATCGCGCGTGAGCCCGGGGTAATCCGCGACGATCGCATCCCGGGAGCGGGTCAGGCGATTGAACAACGTTGACTTGCCCACGTTCGGGCGGCCAACCAGCGCGACAACGGGAAGCATAAGCGGAGGCCTGCGGTCAGGCGCCCTCGCCAGGCGTATCGTCGCCCACGACTGCGTCGCGGGACTTTTTCGGTTTTTCCGGTGCCTTGATACCGTAAGCGGCCAGTTCGCCTGAGTCACTTTGCACGTAGAGCCGCTCACCGACGACAACGGGCACGCTGGTAATCGCAGCACCGCCCTGGCGTATGCGGGCAAGGTAATCGCCGTCGACGTTACTGAAAAAATGCAAATAGCCCTCGTAGTCGCCGGTCACGATGGTCGTCAGAAAGGGCACCGGCAAACCGGGTTCGCGGCGCAACAAAATGTCCTGGCGCCAGGATTCCGCCCCGGTCTTGCGCGACAATGCCAGGAGCACACCTTCGTCCTGCACCGTGTAAACCTCGTTCCAGTCGGCGGAGAGCCCCTCATACGAGGAAATTTCCACCGCCCAGAGAATTTGCCCGGACTCCGCTGCCAGCGATGCGAGACGACCGTGATAGCCGGCGGCATAGATATCCTGTCCTACGGCTGCGAGTTCTCCATCAATGTCGGACAGGCGTTCGAGATCCGAACGCCCTGATGGTGGTGCCAGCAATGCTTCCCAAGCCGTGTCACCCGATGCGATATCGATCGCCACGAGCCGGCCATTGTCAAACCCGGCAATCACGTTCTTGCCAACAATAATCGGGCTCGCGGAACCGCGCATGGTCAGCGCGGGCATGGACTGGATAACAGTCCAGCGCTCACGGCCGTCAAAAACTCCGAGCGCACGCACCCGATTATCCACAGACTGAACGATCACGTTGCCCTCACCGATCGCGGGCACTGCAAGCGATTCGCCTTTGATTTCAGTGCGCCATTTCTCGGCACCATCGTCTACACCGAGCGCTATTACGTTGCCGTTGGCCGCGACAACCACCAGAATACCCTGCCCGACTCCAACCCCGGCGGTGAGCTTGAGATCAAGTTTTACGCGCCACAGACGCTTGCCCGATTCGGGGTCGTAAGCCGACACTTTGCCATCGGAACTGGCGGCATAAATTCGTTTGCCATCGCCAGCAGGTCGCAGTGCCAGGCGAAGAAATTCCGCGTCGGCACCCAGCTTGTCACTCCAGAGACGCTGGATCTTGATTTTTGCATCAACGTCGACCAGCTCTGCAGGTTTAAGCGCCTCGTCGTCTTTGCTGAACATCCCGCAAGCACCGAGCTGCAGCCCAATGGCAGCCAGCAGTGCGCAGCGTAGCGCTTTGCTCACTCTGCCTCCTCGTCAGCAGTATCGTTGGCGCTAGCATCAACCTCGTCCGTACCCGCATCCTCCTGCAACGCGCCAGCCGCTACGTGGTCATCCGAAGCGGCCGTTTCCTGCAGCGGCAGATCAAGCAACTTCAATTGTACAAACGCCTGGTTGATAGTCGCTTGCTGACTGGGTTCGCTGAGTGCGCGCTCATAGGCGCTGCGTGCCTCGTCCGGCCGATCCAGTGCAACATAGGCATCCGCTTTTGCTTCCGCAAATCGCGCGGCGAATGCGCCGTCGTCCGGCACACCTTCCAGCAGTGTCAGAACCTCGTCGGCCTTATTCTGATACAAGAGCAATTTCGCGAGCCGCAAACGTGCCACGTCTTTGAACTCGGGTATTGCAGGGCTCGCCAGCAACGCACGAAGCTGGTCGGCCGCATCCTGATCCCGGTTCTGGTCCATATAGAGCCGGGCCAGCGCAAGCATGGCCTGCGCAGTATAGGCGCTGTCGGCATGGTTACTGCGCAACTGATCGGTCACTACTTCCGCAGCATCGAGATCGCCGTCCACAACATCGTCGCTCAATTCGTCGTACAAGGCAGAAGCCTCGAGCTCAGCCTCTGTATTGCTCGATTGGAAATAGTTGATGCCGAACAATGCCAACGCGCCAAGCACGATGCCCGCCACAACGTACGCGCCGTAGGAGGACCACCAGCCACGCAATTTCTCGATCTGTTCTTTCTCTGACAGTAAATCGTCCACGTTTTCGCCTTTCGCCTGTGCCGGCGTTATGCCGGGTTGTCCAATTTGCTGGACAGCGTTGCCACCAGCTTGTCTCTTGAAATACTGTTCTGATCTTCAGTACTGCGTAATGGTTTCAAGCCAACACAATCATTCTTGAGTTCTGTCTCACCCAGGATCAGAGCAAAGCGCGCTGCACTCTTATCCGCACGTTTCAATTGCGACTTGAAACTGCCGCCACCGAGATTCACCTCGACGCAGGTCCCTGGCCGTGCATCGCGAACTTCCTCGGCCAGCACGAAGCCCTGTTCCAGTGCACCATCGCCAACCGCCACAATATATACGTCGCAAGCCGTTGCCGGCGCCTCGCCGCCACAGGCATGAAACAGGTCGACCAGCCGATCCATGCCCATAGCCCAGCCAACAGCCGGCGTCGGACGTCCTCCCAGAATTTCAACAAGGCCGTCATAACGCCCGCCGGAGCAGACCGCACCTTGCGATCCGAGCGCATCCGTCACCCACTCAAAGACGGTCCGGTTGTAGTAATCGAGTCCCCGGACCAACCTCGGATTGACCTCGTACGCCACCCCGGCGGCTTCCAGCAAGCATTTGAGCTCCGCAAAATGCTCCGCCGACTCCGCGTCGAGGTAGTCAAGCATGACCGGCGCCGCTTCGATCAAGGCGCTCAGGTCTGGGTTCTTGCTATCGAGAATACGCAGCGGGTTCACTTCGAGGCGGCGAATACTATCCTGATCCAGCTGATTTTTCACACCCGAAAAGTACTCAACCAGGATCTCCCGGTACCTGGCTCGCGATGCGGGCACCCCCAGCGAATTGATTTGTAAGCCAAGTTTATCAATGCCAAGCCGCTGCCACAGCCGTGCGCACATGATGATGAGCTCGGCATCGACGTCCGGACCCTCGAAACCGTAGGCTTCGACGTCAAACTGATGGAACTGCCGGTATCGGCCCCGTTGCGGTCGTTCACGGCGAAACATTGGACCCATGGTCCAGAGCTTTTGCCGCTGGTTGTAGAGTAGTCCGTTGGTTATGCCTGCCCGCACCATGCCGGCCGTTGCTTCCGGACGTAGCGTAAGGCTGTCGCCGCCGCGATCAAGAAACGTGTACATTTCCTTTTCCACGATATCCGTCACTTCGCCGATCGAGCGCTTGAACAGCTCCGTCTGTTCAAGCAACGGCAAGCGGATCTCGGCATAGCCGTAAGACTGCACCACGTCGCGCACCACCGACTCAAGATACTGCCAGGTGCCCGTGAGCTCCGGCAGGATATCGTTCATTCCTTTGACAGCTTTTACTTGCACGGGCGAAGCCTGCTGGCGCTTATCGCGCGTTGATCGTAAAGCGCGCGGAATTTCCGCGTCGGCTGCCGGGCGGTGGCCGGTATGCGGCATCGTTAACTTTAAGTTCCACGTTGTCCGCATTCCCCAACAAAATCGACAGCGGTGCCGCGCCTGTGACGCTCACGCTGCGTCCCTCCTTGCCGAGCGCGAAAAATAATCGCTCACCACTGGCATCGCTGATCTCTGTCCAGCAGTCGCCGATGAAATTCAGCGATACACGCACCTCACCCGCCGCGACGGGACCTTCCGCGTCGATTGCGGCACTGCTTGCCGCATCAGGCAGAGGCGCGATTGCCGCGTCAGTTGCCGCGTCCGGTTCCGGTACTGGCATCGTTTCAGACTCAGACTCCGCCGCAGGCGCGGTATCAAGCTCTGCCGCATCCTCCGCCTCGGCCACACCCTTCGGGACCTGGGTATCCGCGGCCGCGGGCGCCGATGTTGCAGCGCCTGGCAGTTGCATCTGTCCACTCGTCTCGCCGCGAGTTACCCGCGGCGCTTCGCGTGCAAAAAACCACCAGTAGACACCGGCAGCGATAACCAGCAGCAGTAATAGCAGCAACCAACGGCCGAGCCGAATTTCTCGCACCGGCAGACGCGCCCTGCCCACTAACGGCGGCATGGTATCCGCCCGATTCAATGAGTAATAGTCAGCGATGATATCGTCAACGCTGACCTCAACCAGCTGCGCGTACTTTTTCAGATGCCCTTTCGCGAATACCGGCGCGCCGAGTACGTCGAATTCATTTCGTTCCAGTGCCCGCACTTTGGGTTCGTCAAGATGCAATTCCTTTGCGACCTCGAGCACACTGATCTTTTTCTCACGTCGAATCGCCGCAAGTCGCTCACCGGCCAGCGGTGTGCTGACAACCTTCTCCTGCTCCGGCACGTCCTTGTCGTCGCCTTTTTCGGTCATGTCACTTGGTCCCCCGCAATTGTTTCGCTTCCGGGGACTTAGGAAAATCAGCCTGTAATTTATCGACGCATTCTGCGCGCGCGCGTTTATCGCCTAACTTGGCTTCGACCAGTGAGCACAGGTAGAGCACGCTGGGGTTATCCTTGTGTGCGGCCCGATAACGCTGCACAAACGCACGAGCCCCGAGATCGTCACCAATAGTGTGGTCGAGAACTGCCAGTTGCAGCAAGGCCTCCGGATAGTTCGACTTCGCCTCGAGCGCACGTCGAAAATAAGCTTCAGCTTTTTCGTAGTCCGGCTTTTGCATCAGGCAAACGCCGGCGTTCGTCAACATGACTTCAGGGTTGTCATTGGTTGCCGCCTTGATCGACCGCTCAAGCTGCACTTCGGCAGCGTCGTAGCGCTTTTGCCGGCACAGAAATACGGCGTAAGCATTTTGTACGTCGAAATTACGTGGCTCGAGCTTTACTGCCTTGTCATGCGATTCTTCAGCAAGGCGCAGATTATCGAGCATTTCGTAGGTGGCACCGAGCGTTGACCACGCCAGTGCCTGTTTCGGGTTCTGCTGAATCGAAAGCAACAGGCGCTCGCGCGCGAGCTCGTAATTGCCGTTCTGGAAATAGCGGATACCCAACTGGAAGTTTACGTCGGCCGCTTCCCTCATATTGGCCTCGGGTTCCGGCGCGCCTGTTGTGGTCGATACGCAACTGGCCAGCAAGCATGCCAATGTGGCACCCGCAAAAATGTTCATGCAAATTTTCACGACTGTGCCAGTCCTTGTTGCCAAATTCATGCGCTGCTTACCCCACTGCCAAACGTACTTTCTTTTCGCCGAGACGCGTACGCACCCGATCGCTGACCTTTCCTGCCAATTGGCCGCAAGCCGCATCGATGTCGTCACCGCGCGTCTTGCGTGTCGTCGCAACCAGGCCGCGTTCGCGCAGACGGTCCTGAAAATGGCGAATCGTTTCCGCCGACGAGCGTTTGAACTCATTACCCTTGAACGAATTGAACGGAATCAGGTTAACCTTGGCGGGCTTGTTCTCGAGCAATGCTGCAAGTTGGTCCGCATGTTCCAGCGAGTCATTCACATCGCGCAACATCACATACTCAAAAGTAATGAACCGATTCGAATGTTTCGCCGCGTAACGCCAGCAACTGTCAAGCAGATCACGGATCGGATGCATCTTGTTGATCGGTACCAGGCGGTTTCGCAACTCGTCATTCGGAGCATGCAACGAAACCGCCAACGCTACGTTGCAATCATCGGCAAGTTTGTCGATGTTCGACACTATACCCGACGTGCTCACAGTAACCCGTCGCCGCGACAGCCCATAGGCCCAGTCGGAAACCAGTAACTCCAGCACCGGAATGAGGTTGCGGTAATTCGCAAGCGGCTCGCCCATGCCCATGAAAACGATGTTGCTGACTGCGGCATCGCCATTCGGCCGCCTTGGCAGCTGGGTCATCGCGTGCCAAACCTGGCCGATAATTTCTGCAGCGCTCAGATTTCGATTGAAGCCCTGGGCCCCGGTCGCACAAAATGCGCAGTCCAGCGCGCAGCCAACCTGCGACGAGATGCACAGTGTGCCGCGACTTGCCTCGGGAATGAATACGGTTTCGACGGCCTGGCCTGAGCCACTCGAAAAAAGCCACTTGACCGTACCATCAGCCGAATCCTGGCGTAGTTCTTCTTTGGACAGCCCAAGCTCGGCGCTGCTCTTAAGCTTTTCCCTGAGCTTTAGTGACAAATCGCTCATCCGGGCGAAATCCGCAACACCGCGCTGGTAGACCCATTGCATCAACTGGCGCGCTCGAAACGGTTTCTCCCCGATTGAGACAAAAAATTGTTCGAGCTCACTCTGCGGCAAGCCCAGCAAATTTTTCTTGTTTGTCGCCTCAGTCATGTCAACTCGGGTTTGCAGCGGCTGCGCCTGCGCTTTGCCTCTTTACTGCTAGCGCAGCCGGGGGCAAACGCCTTCTTTGAAGAAATACCGGATCTCATTCGCAGCGGTTTCCGCCGCATCCGAACCGTGCACGATATTTTCCTCGATGCTGTCGGCAAAGTCGGCGCGAATCGTGCCTTCGGCGGCATCGTCCGGATTGGTAGCGCCCATGATGTCACGATTCGTCGCAATTGCATTTTCACCCGACAGAACCTGCACCATCACCGGTCCTGATGTCATGTAGCTGACGAGGTCATTGAAAAACGGGCGTTCCTTGTGCACCGCATAGAAACCCTGTGCTTCTTTGGTTGTCAGCTGCAACATGCGTGCCGCAATGATTTCCAGCCCGGCTTTTTCGAACCGCGAGTAGATTTCGCCAATCAGGTTTTTTTGTACGCCATCGGGTTTGATGATGGAGAGCGTCTGCTCAACGGCCATGTGTCGTCCTTTTTGGGTAGTTATTAATAACAGGCTGCCGGGCAAGCTTTGTGCCGTGCCCGACAAAGTGATGTAAACCCGTGATTTTACTTGGCAAAGCCCGGCCCGGCAACGAAACCGCAGGCTATTTCAACTGTCCTCGAAATAGCCGCGACAATTATCCCGGGACCGCGAGGTCGTGAAAACTAGATATTGAAACTTTCACCACAGCCACATTCGCCCGTGATATTCGGATTGCGAAAACTGAACGCCTCATTCAGCCCGTTTTTGATGAAATCAACCTCTGTGCCGTCAATCAGCGCCAATGCGTCGGCAGCCACGACAACTTTGACGCCCTTGTCTTCGAAAACGACGTCTTGGGCGGCGATTTCGTCCGCGTAGTTGACAACGTAGGAGTAGCCGGAGCAACCCGTCTTTGTCACTCCGAGCCTGAGGCCCACAGCGTTGCCGCGAGCATCAAGATAGCTCCTGACGCGTGTTGCGGCGGAATTTGTCAGCGATATAGCCATATTTCCTCGTAATCTTTCCTTGCACTTGTTGACCGATCAGGGCGCGTCCGGCTTGTGCCCTGTGCTGAACGTCGGCGATTCATGGATGGTTCGGCACAGTAACCGAACCGCATCGACGAGTACTAGTATACGGCTTGTTTTGACAACTGGCACATCGAGACTTTGCATAAGCCCCGATTCGTTGAAATCGGCCAGTGCCGCAAGTGGCTGCCCCTCAAAATCTCTGCAAAATGCTTCGGCAGCGGCGATCAGGTGTGGGCAACCCCAGGCCTGGAAGCGCAATTGTCGGATGACAGGCGCGGCGCCAGCGCCATCCAGCTCCGCGAACAACGCGATCCGCACACCTTGCTCATCGATATAGACCCGGTACGCGCCGTCGAGTTCGCCCGCGTGCAAGGGCCTCTCAAAGAGCCGCCGCAGCTCCGCCGAGTATGGCTCAGAGGCAACAGGGTCGCGGGATGCGTTCATCATGCAACTCGTTCTGGCGCAAGATTACGTAGTTTGACAACCGTATCGCGATAGCGTTGCACGGCCAGGTCGATATCCGCGTTGGTGGTAGCACGCCCGAAACTGAAGCGAATAGTACTCTGTGCCCGCTTGTCATCGAGCCCGAGCGCGCGCAGCACGCTGGACGGCTCCTGGTCCCTCGAATTGCAGGCCGACCCGGTGGCTACGCAAAGGGGCTCGAGACCCAGCAGAAGACTTTCCCCCTCTACATCCTCAATATTGACGCTCAGGATGCCAGGATACGTGAGCTCGGCCAGAGCGGTCATGGCAACACCCGGCAGATCGCGGATACCGTGCCACAATCGCTCCGATAGCCTTTGTGCGTGTGCGTGATCGGCCTCCATCGCAAGCTCCGCAATTGCGGCCGCCGCACCGAACCCGGCGATCAGTGGGACCGGCAAGGTACCAGGCCGCAATCGATCTTGCTGGCCGCCGCCAAACAGCAGCGGCTCGACATGGCAACCCGGGCGATCCGCGATATACAACGCGCCGATACCTTTCGGCCCGTATACCTTGTGCGCGGTCACGGACATCAGGTCAACGGGTAAATACTCAAGCTCAATTGGCAACTTGCCGAGGGACTGCGCCGCGTCAACATGGAACAGTACGCCTGCGTCGCGACACAGTGCGCCGATAGCGGCGATATCCTGAATAACACCGGTCTCGTTATTGACGTGCATGAGCGACACCAATTGCGTGTCGTCTCTTAGCGCCTGGCGCAGGGTGTCCGTTGCCAGCCTGCCGTCCGGACCGGGCGCCAGCCAGGTGACGTCAAAACCCCGGCCTTCGAGCGCCCGAAAGACGTCCGTAACCGACTTGTGCTCGGTACGCATCGTGATCAGGTGCTTGCCACCGGTGCGGCGAGTGGCCCGGTAGTGCGCGGCGCCGGCAATTGCGAGGTTATTGGACTCCGTTGCTCCCGAGGTCCAGACCAGGCGCTCTGGCGCCGTTCCCAGGCATTTCGATAGCTGCCGCGCCGCTTCGCGGACGATCGCCTGTGCGCGCCGGCCTGCTGCATGCACGGAAGAAGCATTGGCGAACGTATCGGCGCCCACGGACAAGGCCGACATCAGCGCCACAACACGCTTGTCGACCGGTGTCGACGCAGCGTAGTCGAGATAAACCAACGGCGCGCTCATTTGGATTCCTTGGCTGCTTCATCAGCCGCGCCACTTGCTCCGTAGCGTTCTACGGACGTCAATATGCCGCGCAAAATATTGAGTTCGTTTCGATCAGGGCGCCCGCGTATGAACAGGCGACGCAAACGGCGCATCAGGTGGCGCGGGTTGTCGGGGTCCAGGAACCCCGTGGCGCGCAAGGTTTGTTCGAGATGCACGTAAAAATGCTCCATCTCGGCGGCTGTCGCAAGCGGCGCGTCCGCCAGGTACTCGGGCAGTTTTTCGGCGTTTGCCGCGCGGATTTCATAGGCCACGACCTGCACCGCCATCGCAAGGTTCAGAGAACTGAACGCGGGGTTGCTCGGAATGGACAGCAATGAATCACAAAGATCGAGATCTGCATTGCACAGCCCGGCATTCTCCGGTCCGAAAACCGCGGCTACTTTGCCTCGATTGGATTCCTGCACGAGGCGTTTTGCCGCATCGCGCACATCGAGACAGGTCCAGTTAATTGTGCGGGGCCGCGCACTCGCACCGGCGACATACACACAATCGGCGATAGCTTCGGCGAGCGAGCCGGCTACTTCGGCATTTTCCAGTACATCATCGGCACCCGAGGCCCGCGCTGTCGCTTCCTCGTGCGGGAAATAGCGCGGCTTGACGAGCACGAGATCCGAAAGTCCCATGTTTTTCATGGCGCGCGCGACGGCCCCGATATTGCCAGGGTGTGTCGTGCCAACGAGTACTGTGCGTATATTCATAATCTGCTGTTGACGGGCCGTTCGGCGCCGGCCTTACCGGGGCAGGCAAAGTCCGGTATTCTACCGCCCCGGCCGCGCCGGGCCGAGTTCTTTGCCTGCGTTCTTTAAATCAGGCCCATGTTCTTTGAATCAGGATGGAATCGTTTCATGCACGCACTGCTCAACGTAGCGGTAATGGCCGCTCGCCGCGCCGGCGACACGCTCATCAGGAAAATGAAGAACCTCGAAAAGCTGAATATCGAGGAGAAAGGGCCCAACGATTACGTCTCGGACGCAGACAAAGCGGCCGAACAGGCGGTTATCGGAACGGTCCAGAAGCATTATCCGGATCATGCATTCCTCGCCGAAGAGTCGGGTGCCAGTGGCGATTCCGACCACATCTGGATCATTGATCCGCTCGACGGCACCACCAATTACCTGCACGGCTTCCCCGTGTTTGCCGTATCGATCGGCTTGCAAATCAAGGGGCGCATGGAACATGCCGTTGTCTACGACCCGATGCGCCAGGAAATGTTTACCGCGTCACGAGGCGACGGCGCGCAACTCGATGGTCATCGCATCCGTGTCAGCGGGCAAAAACAGCTGAACCGCTCACTTATTGGCACCGGTTTTCCGTTTCGCCAGGCGGACCAGGAGATCGGTCCTTACATGAACATGCTGGGCAAAATCATCAAGAATACCAGTGGCGTTCGACGCCCCGGCGCCGCCGCCCTCGATCTTTGTTATGTCGCTGCCGGTCGCCTCGATGCATTCTTCGAAACCGGCCTAGCAACCTGGGACCTCGCCGCGGGTAGTCTAATCATCCGCGAGGCAGGCGGGATCATTTCCGGGATCGATGGCAGCGAGAACTACCTCGATACGGGACACGTCCTGTGTGGTACGCCGAAAATATACGCCGAGCTGGCGAAACTCTGCGCGCCAGAAATACAACAACTAATGGCTTAACTCACCAAGTGCCTGTGGTATCGCGGCAGGATGCCGCTCCTACGTTCGGTACCTTGTACTCCCATCCGTAGGAGCGCCGTCCCGGCGCGATTGCGATCCCGGTTCGCGGCAGGATGCCGCTCCTGCTACGGCAAATCGTCGACCAGTCCCGGATCCTTGACCGGCTCGATAAGGTCTTGCTGGGTGACCCCCAGCAGCAGAGCCGTCGAGCTGGCTATGTACGTCGATGAGTACGTACCCACGATGATACCGACGATCAGTGCGATCGAAAATGGCGCAATGGATTCGCCGCCGAATATGAGTAGCGCGACCAGCACCAGCAAGGTAGTCAACCCCGTAATTATTGTGCGGGCGAGCATTTCGTTAATCGAAGTGTTCATCGATTCCTCTGCCGATTGTCCGCGCAGCTTGAAAAAGTTCTCGCGGATACGATCGAAAACAACCACGGTATCGTTCAACGAATAGCCGATTACTGCGAGCACCGCGGCGACGACGGTGAGGTCAAACGGAAACTGGAAAATCGAGAAAAAGCCAACAGTTACTATCACGTCATGAATAAGGGCCACGACGCCGCCAGCCGCGAATTTCCACTGGAAACGGAACATGACGTAAGCAAAGATCATCAACATTGCAAATATCATTGCAAGTCCGCCCTTCTCCGTGAGCTCTTCACCGACTTGCGGGCTAACGAAAGCCACACGACGCAAATCGACGGCCTCACCGCCGACGCCGAGGGTCGTTTGCAGTTCCTTTCGTAATTCGGCAGGCGCGGCGTCACCTTGTGGCGGCAGGCGTACCATGACATCCGTGTCGGCACCAAAGCGCTGTACCTGTGCATCTTCAAAGCCTGCATCAGCCAGGCTGCTGCGGATGGCGTCCAGGTTTGCCGCCTGCTCGTAGCCGACTTCAAGCAAAATTCCACCGGTAAAATCGATGCCGAAATCAAGACCCCGGGTTGCAATCGATACCAGGGAAGCGATGACCATCAGGACGGATATGCCTACGGCGATTTTGCGTCGCCGGGGCCCGAGAAAATCGATATTCGTCTGTTCTTTAATCAGTCGCATTTGTTTTTGTCTCAAACAGGAAGTGATTCAATGCGGCGGCCACCGAACAGGACATTCACAATTGCGCGCGTACCGACGATTGAGGTGAACATTGATGTGACAATACCGAGCGACAAGGTAATCGCGAATCCTTTAACCGGGCCCGAACCAAAAGCGAACAGTACGATCGCCGCAATCAGGGTTGTAATGTTCGCATCTGCAATCGATGAAAACGCCTTTTCATAACCCGAGTTGATGGCCGCTTGCGGCCCTACGCCTGCCGCCAGCTCTTCGCGAATACGTTCAAAAATCAGCACGTTCGCGTCGACCGCCATGCCCACCGTCAACACGATGCCCGCGATGCCTGGCAAAGTCAGCGATGCCTGCAGCAATGACAGCAAAGCCACAATGAAAATAAGATTCGAAAATAACGCCAGATCCGCAATCAGGCCGAACCCGCGGTAGTAAATTGCCATGAACACGATCACGGCGACAAAGCCGATTACGATCGCCTCGTAGCCGCGCTTGATGTTATCGGCGCCGAGACTCGGGCCGATCGTACGATCATCAATTTTATAGACCGGGGCAGCCAGCGCACCGGCGCGCAATAACAAGGCAAGATCACGTGCCTCGCCCGGGGTCAATCCGGTAATCTGAAAATTGTTCTTGAACACGCCGCGAATGGTCGCCGTGTTGATAATTTCCTCGGTCTTGACCGTACGCGTCTGTGGCTCTCCATCACGGATAACGGTTTCCCTGTTTGTCTCGATGAACAACGTCGACATCGGCTTTTGCAGATTGTTCTGTGTCGTTTCCAGCATGCTTTCGCCGCCAGCTGCATCCAGCTTTATCGAGACAGCAGGTTGACCTTCACTGAAACCGGCACTCGCATCGATTATCTGGTCGCCCGATGCAATAATCTTGCGCTTCAATACCTGCGACGCCTCTCCTCCGCGCCCCGGGTAAGTCCGCGAGCCGGGTTCATTGCCGGACTGGTCGACAAGTCGAAATTCGAGTGTCGCCGTTGCAGTCAGTATCTTGTCGAGTTCGGTCGGGTCCTCGACACCGGGCAACTGCACGACAATACGGTCCGCGCCCTGGCGTTGTACGATTGGCTCAGCAACACCGAGTTCGTTCACACGATTTCTGAGCGTTGTAACGTTCTGTTCAATAGCAAGGTCCTGGCGCGCCTTGATCTGCTCGTCTGTCATGCGCACTCGCAAGGACCGGCCATCCGAGCCGTCAATGATAATTACGTCGCTGTCTGCCGCTCGAATGATCTTCCGGGCCGCGTCCAGGTCCTTTGCATCAGTGACCCTGACAGTGATGGCGCCGGCATCCAGCTCAACGCGATTACGGATGCGCGCATCGCGTAGCAGATCGCTGAAATTTTCTTCGTACAACTCGAGTCGCTTGTTGACGGCCGTTTCCATATCGACCTCAAGTAACACATAGACGCCGCCACGCAAGTCGAGGCCGAGGCTCATCGGATTCAGGCCAAGACTTCGCAACCAGTCGGGCATGCGCGGCGCCACCGTATTCGCAATGCCAAATTCCCGCCCATAGTTCTCGCGCAGCAAAGTACTCGCACTGACCTGATCATTGTGACTGGTGAAGCGTATGACCGCCCGGCCATCGAGCAGATATGCAGCTTCCGGCTCGATGCCAGCGTTATCGACAACGCGTTCGAACTCCTCGAGTTGGGATGCGTCGATCGAGCCGACTTTTGGCGCAACAATTTGCACCGCGGGAGCGCTACCGTAAATGTTTGGCAATGCAAACAAAGCGCCGACGAGCAGCACCAGCACCAACAGCGCATTTAACCAGGCAGGATACTTATTCATACGATTAACCAGGCCGCGGGATCAGGCTGCATCGTAGGTGCCTTTTGGCACGACTTGCGAAACACTCGATTTTTGTACTTTGATGGTCGTGCCGTTCGCAATCTCGACCGCCGCGTAGTGCTCGCTGACGTTAGTCACCTTGCCAAGAATGCCGCCCGCGGTCATGACCTCATCGCCCACACTGAGTGCCGCAACCAGCGCCGCATGCGCTTTCTGCTTTTTCTGCTGCGGCCGGATCAGGAGGAAATAGAAAGCACCAAAAATGACGACCATTGGCAGGAGCATACCGAGTGGGCTGCCCTGCTGGGCACCCTGTGCGTAAGCGTTACTGATAAAAAAGTCCATTAGAAGTTACCGACTGTGAAATCTTGTGAGTGAGATCCGAATGTGTGGGCCGTATTGTTGTTCTGGACTGGCTACCTAGTGTCGAAATTTTTACTCGCGCAGCCCGGGCCCAAAAATGAGCGCGGTATTATGGCATAGACATCCCGACGTATGGGTGCTGAATACGAACACAAGTCAGTGCGCGCTTTCACAATGTCGCCCGCAATTTTTCGCGCAGCCGGGCTAAATCGCCGACCTCGATCGCAGTCTGAATACTTCGCATAAGCTCTTGATAGTAATGTAGATTATGGATCGTCGCAAGGCGTGGTCCAAGAATCTCACCGCATTTTTCGAGGTGCCGGAGATAGGCGAGACTGTAGTTCCGGCAGGTGTAACAGCTGCAATCGGGGTCCGGGGGTGCGGTATCCCTCGCATATCTCGCATGCCGGAACTTGACGGTCCCTCGCGACGTGAACAATTGGCCATTGCGCGCGTGGCGCGTTGGAATAACGCAGTCAAACATGTCCACACCGCGCGCCACCGCCTCAACAATATCGAGAGGCAGGCCAACGCCCATCAGGTAGCGCGGCGCACCGACGGGCATGCGCGGCGCAAGAAAATCGAGCACTGCATTGCGCTCCGCTTCCGTCTCACCGACCGCAAGCCCGCCAATCGCGTAACCATCAAAGCCGATTGTGGCAAGACCTGCCAGCGACTCCTCGCGCAGTTCGTCATAGACACTGCCTTGCACGATGCCGAACAAAGCCTCGCCACGTTCGGGCTCGGCAGCTTTTAGCATATCGAAGCGCGCGCGCGAGCGTAACGCCCAACGCAGTGACAAGGCCATTGAATCTCGCGCGGCGGCCTCACTAACCGGGTACGGTGTGCATTCGTCAAGGATCATCGTGATGTCGGCATTCAGGTCGTGCTGCACCTCCATCGACTTCTCGGGTGTAAGGAAGACCGCATCGCCATTCACCGGTGACTGAAACTGCACGCCTTCTTCGGAAAGTTTGCGCATGCTCGCCAGCGAGAATACCTGGAAGCCACCGGAGTCGGTAAGAATAGGTCCGTGCCAGTGCATGAATTCGTGCAAGCCCCCATGCGCACGAATAATTTCTGTGCCGGGCCGCAACATCAGGTGAAATGTATTGCCGAGAATGATGCCTGCGCCACTCGCCGCCACTTCTTCGGGAGTCACGCTTTTCACGCTGCCGTAAGTACCAACCGGCATGAAAGCAGGCGTCGCTACAAGGCCACGCCGGAACTCGAGTTCGCCGCGACGTGCAAGACCGTCAGTTGCCTTGACTGCGAACTTCACGTGGCCCGATCCGGCGTCAGAAACATACTGTCGCCATAGCTGAAGAAGCGATACTCGTGCTGAACTGCATGTTGGTACGCCGCCATGACGCGCTCCTTGCCGGCAAATGCCGCAACCAGCATCAGCAGGGACGACTGTGGCAAATGGAAATTTGTAAGCATCGCATCCACTGAGTGAAAGTTGTAGCCCGGCAGGATAAAGAGATCCGTTTCGCCGTGGAAGGCCTGCAACGAACCGGTGGCCGATGCGCTTTCCAGCGCACGAACTGCCGTTGTACCAACACACACCACCCTGCCGCCCGCGGCGCGCGTTTCATTGACGCGCCGAACGCAGAGTTCGTCCACCAGCACTCGCTCGCTGTGCAGTCGATTAGCGGCGACCTGCTCACTGCGCAATGCCTGGAATGTGCCGGCGCCAACATGCAGGGTCACGAAGGCATGGCGCACACCCATGGCACGAGTCTCATCGAGCAACGCCTGGTCAAAATGCAGGCCGGCTGTCGGTGCGGCAACTGCCCCCGGCGCCCTCGCGTAGACGGTCTGGTAGCGCTCGATGTCGTGCGGCGTCATCTCGCGCTCAAGATAGGGCGGCAAAGGCACTTCGCCGCAGCGCTCGAGCAGTGGCATAACGGGCACAGCAAATTCAAGTTCGAAGAATTCCCCGTGACGGTCTTTCACCGTGACACTTGTGCCGTCGGTGAGTACCAGCTTCCCGCCCGGCTTTGGCGACTTGCTGGCGCGTACCTGCGCGAGCACCGCAAACTCGCTTTGTACCCGTTCAATCAGAATTTCGACGGCGCCGCCTGTCGTTTTGGATCCTCGCAAGCGCGCGGGAATGACACGCGTATCATTAAATACCAGCAGGTCCCCGGCGCGCAGCAGTGTCGGCAATTCATAAAAGTGCCGGTCCTTGAGCGTAGTGCCGACCTCGAGCAAACGACTTGCGCGCCGCTCGCGAGTGGGGTGGCGGGCGATCAGGCCCGCAGGCAAGTGGTAGTCAAAATCGCTGATAAGCATGGGCGCGCATGGTAGCAGAGCGCTCTGCCGCCCGGCTCACATGCAACACGCCTAAGGCAGCAATCAATAAGGCACTAGGCCC
>DDIS01000056.1:18777-20249 GCA_002338615.1 Proteobacteria bacterium UBA1844
CCGCCTCTGCCGCGCAGGCCATGCATCGGCGGGTCAGGGAACCACGGTCGTCTCAGGCGCTGCGGGTGCGGGTGTGGGCACATACGCCGGAGCGGCGGCGGGTCCACGCGCAAGCGGCTCAACGGGAACCGGAAGGGCACCCATTTTGCGCTCGGGCATCGCAATGGTCAGGGTTTCCTTGCGCTTGTCGCGCATGATTTTCAGTTCAAGCGTTTCGCCGGGCTGATAGGAACCGAGGATACGCATGCAGTGGTCAACCGAGGATGGCACCCGACCATCGATGCTCTGAATAACATCGCCTTCCTGCAACTTGAAATCGTTAGTGCTTGGTGCACTGATGACCAGCAAACCGGAATCAGTACCGAAATACCGACCCAGTCCCGCCGTCAATTTGACCACTTCCATGTCGCCCCAGCCGCTGCTCCAGCCACCAAACGTGTAGCGAAAACGTTCTCCGCTATCCGGCATGACATGTACTTTCGGTATGCCTGGCATTCTGAGATTGCGATCATCCGGTGCCCAGACGAACACGTTCTTTGCAACTGGCCGCGGTTCAAGTTCGACCTGATTGGAGTTTCCGTCGCGCAAGTATTCGAGCGTCAGCGTATCGCCCGCTTTCACGCCGCGCATAAATTCAAACAGGCGCTCGTTTGCCCGACGGCTGGTGTTGGCACTCAATTTTTCGCCATTGATGCTCGTGATCACATCGTCGGCCCGCAGGCCTGCGTCGGCGGCTGCGCCGCCGGGCGTCACGCTGATAATACGGACACCCTCGACCGGCCCATCGTCACCCTCCGATCCGATATTCACACCAATGCGCGGATTGTCGGAGAATTCGTACGCGTAGCGCCCGTAATCGCCGACGGACTCCAGGCGGCTCGAACTGAGTTCGGCCACCCGCTGCGCCGCTTCTGCAAGCCGCTCTTCCGCTGCCTGCATGCGTTGTGCAAACTCCGCTTCGTTCAGTTGATCGACGGTCTGTACTTCCCGGATGACCTCAACCTGCTTTTCCTCGGCATTCACTTTCACGGCACCTAGCGCGACTAGTGCGACGCACAGCGCCACCGTACTTACTTTCATCACTGATCCTCCTGGATCAAAATGTTGCTCGCTGCGTTTGCGCGTAGCGCAATTTGAGCAATGATTTCATCAACCTGACACGTTCACGCCAGAAAATTTCCCGTTCTTCGTCCGTTAACCGAACATCAATATCGCTCAACTGGAAATCGATGGCCGCGATACGATCTTCCAGATCCAGAATCGTCGCCTGGGTGCCCGCGCGCACCACCCGTGGTTGTGCCGGCAATGCACGCAAATTATTTTCGAGCTGGCGCGATTCGACCATCAGCATGTCGAGCGCGTTGACAGGCACCGAATTCGTGAGCTCTGTATTGTCCGGCACCGTGGCGAAATGCTCTGGCTCGCTCGTGTGCAGCATTGGCGTAAGGACCGCGACCAGCGCGGCGGCCGCA
>DDIS01000079.1:0-22912 GCA_002338615.1 Proteobacteria bacterium UBA1844
CCAGCCGCCGCCGCTGGTGTGCGCCGCCCCACGACGAAAGCAGCTCCGGCACTTCAGCCGAGCCCCGTCAGTAATGATCCAATGGCCGGACTCATGGACGACGGACTGGGGTCCGCGTTTGATGGTGATGACTCAAGTTTCACCGAAACTGTGACGGGTCTCGTAACGAATCTCGGCAAGGCATTCAAAAAGAGGGATAAACCTGGCGTCACCCCCGATGCGAAGCCAACGGTTCCTGGTAACGCCGGTCCGGTGGCGACAGCAACGCCAGCCGTATTGCCAGCATCACCTTTTGACCGGGCAAGCCCGGAAACTGCAGGCGAAGGCGAACCGCCCGGTTTGCGAAATGCGAAAGTACTGGCGGCAGGTGCTGTGTTACTGGTCGCAATCGCTGCGGCAGGCTTCTGGGCGTTCAACGGCAAGGATGAGCCGGCGCCGGGCGAAGCACCGACAGCGGCACAGACGACAACATCGGAAAGCCAGCTACCGAGCCCCGCGGCGGGCGCCACCAGCGCCATACCAGCCGTCGATGCAAATCGCCTGCTGGCCGAAGCAAGGCTCGCACGCGATGCCGGTCAGATCTTTAACCCAACCGGTGGCAATGCCATCGAGTTGTACCTGGCGGCGGCCGTTGCAGCGCCGAGCAACAAGGCAATCGCCGCGGAACTCGCAGCCGTTATCGAGCAGGCTCTCGGCATGGCGGAAAAAGCGATGCTTGAGAATCGCATCGACGATGCGGTGGCGGCAATACAGCGCATCTCCGCCGCTGATCCGGATAACACCCGCTTGCCATTCTTGTCCGCACAGCTATCGCAAATGCAATTGCGCGCCAACCTGGACAGTGCAAGAGCAGCGATTCGCGATGCGCGTTTTGAAGACGCGGCCAGTGCGTTGTCGGCCGCGCGAGCGCTCGGCATCACGGACAGTGCGGAAATCAGCGCAGTGAATGCAGAACTGACGGCGGCACGCAGCGCGCAGCGTGTGGACGACGTGCTGGCCAAAGCGGCCGAGCGGTTGAACCAAAACCAGTTAATTGCGCCGGCGAATGACAACGCGCGTTACTACTACGAACTGGTCCTGTCCAGTGAACCGGCAAATCCGACAGCCCTGCAAGGATTGACGGTTATCGCATCCAAGCTGGTCCTGCTGGCACGTAACGAGATTGACTCCGGTCGATTCGACGCGGCAACGGAACTGCTCGACGACGCTCGACTGCTCGATGCAGGCAGTGCAGCACTCGCAAATGCCACAGAAGCGCTCAAAGAGGCCCGCGATCGCGTGGCCGCTGACGCCCGACGCCAGGAAGCCGAGCGCCAGGCAGCGCAACGTGCCGAGAACGAACGTATTGCTGCAGAAAAGGCGGAGCAGGAACGACTCGCCGCCGAAGCAGAAGCGGCAGCGCAAGTCGATACGCCCTCAGACGAACCGGTCCCGGGCGGTGGCGTGTCCGGCGGCAATGAGTCCGCGAGAAACTCAGTGCAAGTCCAGGATTCGCCGCTACCCGTGAGTTCACTCCAGCGCACGAAATATGTCGCGCCCAAGTATCCGCGCAGCGCAGAGCGACGCAATCTTTCGGGTTGGGTTGACGTGGTATTTACGGTTGGCGCCGACGGCAAGACGACGAATATCGAAATACGCGGCTCGGAACCTGATGACATATTCGTCGACGCGGCTTTGCGTGCAATCGAAAAATGGGAGTTCGAGCCAATTGTGGAAAATGGCATTGTGGTCGAGCGGCAGGCCGGCGTTCGCATGATGTTTGCACTCGAATAGATTTTGACGCTCGGCGCACAAGACTTCACGGAAGTGGACTAGGCCCACGAATCCCGTTAATCTAGACTCGATTTAAGGGAAAAAATAAGGCTGAATCCGTGTCAGATCAAGCGCTTGGACTGTATGGCCAGCAAGCCAGAAAGCAACAACAGCGCTCGGTGGTTACGCAGGATAAATTGCTGGATGCAGCGACCGAGGCGTTTTCGGAAAATGGCTTCAAAGGTACCTCTACACGCGAGATCGCCGATCGAGCGGGTGTTCATCACCCCCTGATCACCTATCATTTCAAAAACAAGGAACAGCTCTGGCGATCCGCGACCGATCGCATTTTTCGTGAATTCAACCGGGCACTTGCCAGGGGCATCGCTGATATTCCGGCGTCCGAGCCGCGAAAGCGCGCCGAAACCTTTATCCGGACCTACGTGCGCTATGCACATCGCCAGCCAGCCCTGCACAAGATCATCTTGCAGGAGTCGAGTTACCCCAGCGAGCGACTGGAATGGCTCATCGAGCGGCACTTGAAACCCTTGTGTGACGAGTCTGTCCGCTATCTCAAGGAACTGCAGGGTATTGGCATCGCGCAGCCGGGCAATCCCGCACTGCTGTTTAATATGATTCGCGTGTCTGCGGGCGGTCTCTTGGCCTTATCGCTTGAGATCAAGGGTACGAGCGCGATCGACTTCGATTCGGACGGCGCACTGAACGAACTGTCCGACATGATCATCCAGTGCTTTCTGGGCGGCAAGTCTACCGACAATCCAATCCGCGCAGGCTCCTAGCCCGGGCTGACTGCAGTCTCAACGGCGCTCCTGCGTCGCTGTTTCATTGGTACAAGGCATTTTCGGTACAAGACATTTTCCGGATTAATCGATCATCAGCAGTACTTTTCCGCGCGCATGACCTTCTTCAAGGTAGCGCATCGCGGCCGCAGTCTCGCTCAAGGGATAGCGCCGATCGATGACGGGATCCAGCTCGCCGTTCGAGATGAGGTCTCCCACGATCACAAGATCGGACTGGTCGAGATTCGCAAGTAAACTTACAAAGGCCTGGCTGACGAAAGGCGAAAGGAACAGCGCCTTGATCGGACTGGCCAGTGGCCCGACCCAGTTGCCTGCGTCCGGCCCGCCTCCGCCTATTAACACGCAAATACCTTCCTCCCGCATTGCCGATCGAAGATCCAGCAGCGCGTGATTGCCAACCAGGTCAAGAATCAGGTCGTAACGCTCGCTTCCTTGCGTAAAGTCGTCCACCGCATAATCGATCACGTGATCCGCACCGATCGCCCGTAACATTGCGTGGTTACGAGCGCTGCTTACACCCGTTACCTCGGCGCCAAGAGATTTTGCGATCTGCACGGCAAATGTTCCTACCCCACCCGATGCACCATTGATCAGCACCTTCTGGCCGGGCTGTAAATGGCCGGCATCACGCAAGCCCTGCAACGCGGTCGTTGCGGCGATACCGACGCTGGCTGCCTGCTCGAAACTAACATCGGCGGGCATTTTCACTATCGCCTTCTCATCAGGGACCACAACATACTCGGCAAAGGCGCCATTGCGGCCGCCAAACACCCTGTCGCCTGGCTTGAACCGAGTTACCTTGTTACCTACTGCCGCAACGACCCCGGCGAAATCGACGCCCATTTTCGTGTCTTGCGGGAAACGGAGCCCGTTGCCGACACGCACAAGGTATGGCGTACCGCGCATGTAGTGCCAATCGAGCGGGTTGAGCGCCGCCGCATGTACCCGGACAAGAACTTCATTGTCGGCAGGATCAGGCTTTCTTTCGTCTCCGTAGCGCAAAACATCGGCTGTGCCGTATTCACAGTAGCTGATTGCTTTCATCCGCTCGCCGTCGGCGCCAGCACTGTCACAAACATTGTCCGATGAGAGGTATGCAAACAGCGTGACGAGAATTCCGACGCCTGCAACAGCGGCGAGCAGGCCAGCGGCCCAGAGCAAAATACGTTTCAAAAGAACATTCCCTTTCGGATTTGGTGAATTATGCCTGCCGGTTCAAGTCGCTGCGAGGTGCTGCTGCATTTCGGCAACGATCGACAATGCGATTGCAGCAGGCCCCCGGCCTCCCAGATCGAGTCCCGCCGGACCGCGCAGGCGCGGGCGCAGTGCATTGGCCGCATCACCCAGTTCCGACAGCAGGCGATTGCGCCGGCCCGGGGGGCCGAGCAAGCCGATGTACCCGATCGTTGAATGCGCCAGTTGTGCGAGATAGCTGCGATCGCTTGCAAGGTGATGGCTCATCACCACCGCGAGATCAAACTCGTTCAATCTGATTGCATTGCCGATTTCGGCTGCATTGACGCACAGACTGCGTTCGGCAGTTTCAAAGTCGTTATTGTCGATGTAGGCCGGTCGGTGATCGGCAACCGTGCACAACCAGCCGACTTCAGCAGCCAGCCGGACGACCGGTTCCGCATCGAGCCCCGCACCCAGCACAAGCAACCGCGGTACCGGCTGAATCGGCGTATCGAGTAGCGTCAGTGCAGACTCCCCTACCAGCATGTTAGTGACACCGGGCGAGCAGGCTACGGCTTCTTGCGCGGCATGGGTAACTGCATCGCGCGCGGCATCATCGAAGCCGAAATTTTGTACGTGCCCGTCCACAAGCAACAGCGTTGCGCCCGCCGGCGCGCCCTCGTATTTGGACTCGATCACGGTAATCGCGCGCGCCCGCTCCCGGCCGAGCTCCAGTCTGGAGATGCTCTGGAAAGGTTCGTAGTCCTGCCGTGCCGTGATCGCCTGCATGAAGATGCGCATCAAGCCGTCACAGCCGACACCCAGTCCCCAAAGTTCGTCGTCGTTCGAGGAAAGATCGTAGCTCGCAAACTGCGCCTGTCCCGACTCCAGCACCACCTGTGCCCGAATCGCGAGATCTCCCTCGAGACAACCACCGGACAGCATGCCCTGAAATATGCCGTTGCCGTCAATTAACATGCGCGCGCCGGCTTTGCTGTAGGTCGATCCTTTGGTCTCGAACACCGTCGCGAGCGCCAGCGGTTCACCGCGTCCCGCGCGCGACGCAAAAAAAGCCTGTAGCTTTCGATGATTCAAGTGCCGGACCTCAAAAATTCAGTGTCTGTAAAGACGTCACAACATGGTCCCACAATCGACCGCAATTACAAAACACGCTTGAAAGCCATGAAAACGCTCCCACATTCGCTAACTACGGACATAATCAATACAGGCCATCGCGCCGATTTTCTGGAGAAACAGGATGAATGATGCAAGGAACCAACCGGTAGCGGTAACGGACAGCAACTTTGACGACGAGGTGCTGAAATCTGAGCAACCTGTATTGGTCGATTTCTGGGCCGAGTGGTGCGCGCCGTGTCGCGCGCTGGGGCCAGTCATCGATTCCCTGTCCGATGATTTCGCGGGACGCGCACGTATCGCCAAAGTCGATGTCGACGCCAACCAGGCAATAGCAGCACGATACGGTATTCGTTCAATTCCGACCGTCATGCTGTTTCACAAGGGCCAGTTGGTGGATACATTCGTTGGTGTTCGCCCCAAAGGCGATTACTCCGCAGCGCTTGAAAAGACTGCGCTTGCCTGACCGCTTACCGTCACGAACGCAGTCAATTCGTAGCCGGCCGCGACGCATACAGGTACAGCATTTCCATTGCCAGGTGTACGGCAGCCAGCGAGGTAATTTCCGCGACGTCGTATTGCGGTGCAACCTCGACCACGTCCATGCCGACAATATTAATCCCCGCCAGACCACGCAGAATCGATAGCGCCTGGTACGTGCTGAGCCCGCCGCACACGGGCGTACCCGTGCCTGGCGCAAAGCTGGGGTCCAGGCAATCGATATCGAACGTCAGGTAAACGGGTTGGCCAACCAGTACGCGCTTGATTTCATCAATAACAGCGGCAATGCCGTTCGTATGCACCCATGGCGCGTCGAGAGTATGAAAACCCAGCGTGTCAGGATTGCTGGTACGCAGACCCACCTGTACTGATCGAGACGGATCCACGATGCCCTCTTTCGCGGCCCAATAGAACATTGTGCCGTGATCGACCCGGCCCGGCGCATCGTTCCAGGTGTCACTGTGCGCGTCAAAATGTAGCAGCGAGAGGCCTTTGCCGTGCTTTTTGGCGTGCGCTTTCAAGAGTGGATAGCTCACGAAGTGGTCGCCACCAAGACTGAGCAGGCCGGGACCCTCGTTGATAATTGCAAACGCGTGATCTTCAATCGAGGCCGGCACGGTTTCCGGCCTGCCGAAATCGAAGACGCAGTCGCCGCAATCGACGACGGCGAGCTTGTCGAACGGATCGAACGGCATACCGTAGGGCCGCTCCCAGGCAAGCATCGTCGACGCCGCCCGGATCGAACGCGGCCCGAAGCGTGCGCCCGGCCTGTTCGTGGTCGCGGTATCGAGCGGCACACCCGTAACTGCAACGTCAACACCCGCCAAGTCGCGACTGTATTTTCGCCGCATAAACGAGGTGACGCCCGCGTACGTTACCTCAGGGTTTGTTCCATACAGGCTCTCTCGGTGCAAAGCATAGTCACCTGCGCATTTTTCCATTGGCTTCCCCGCTACTTACCGCGCAGGCCGCTGGCTCAGGCCAACAGTTCCTGTTGCGTAAGATCAAGGCAACGCCAGGCGACTTCGACCAGCCTGTCCGCCTGTGCACGAGACAACGTGAACGGCGGTGCCGCAATGATAGTATCGCCGACAGCGCGCATGACCACGCCATTCGCAACGAGGTGGTCGCGACACAATGGCCCGGCTCCGCGCTTCGCGTCAAAGCGCTGCATCGGTTCCTTGTTACTCACAATTTCAAACGCACCCATCAAACCAACCATGCGCGCTTCCCCGACCAAAGGATGATCCTCGAGTGTCGCCCAGCGCTGCTGCAAGTAGGGGCCGATGTCGTCGCGAATTCGCTGCACCAGGCCCTCTTTTTGGATCAGCTTCACATTCGCGATCGCAACCGCGCAGGAAGCGGGATGACCCGAATACGTATAGCCGTGGTAGAACTCGCCACCTTTATCGATCAGAACATCGGCCACGCGGTCGCCAACAAGCACGCCACCCAATGGCAGGTACCCGGAGGTAACACCTTTGGCAAACGTCATGAAATCCGGACGGGTGCCGAAGTAATCCGCGCCAAACCATTCACCCAGCCGCCCAAAGCCCGTGATGACCTCGTCCGACACGAGCAGGATGCCGTATTCATCACAGATTCGCTGGATCTCGGGCCAGTAGCTGTCCGGCGGAATAATGACGCCGCCCGCACCCTGGATCGGTTCGCCGATAAAAGCCGCGACCTTCCCGGCGCCAACTTCGTTGATTTTTTCCTCGAGCCGCCGCGCCATTGCAAGACCAAACTCCGCAGGTGACAGGCTGCGATCACTGCCAAACCAGTAGGGTTGTTCAATGTGCACGACATCCGGCAGGCGCACCATCTGCTCGTGCATCGCTTTCATACCACCGAGCGTCGCTGCTGCAACGGTAGAGCCGTGATACGCGTTAACCCGGCTGATGATGACGCGGCGCTCAGGCTGCTCCATGAGATCCCAGTAGCGGCGCACCATACGTACGATGGTGTCGTTCGATTCCGAGCCGGAGCCGGCAAAAAACACGCGATTAAACTGTGGCTGACTAATCTCGGCCAACAGCGTTGCAAGTTCTATCGCCGGCGGATGCGCGCATTGGAAAAAATTGTTGTAGTACGGTAGTTCACGCAGTTGCGCTGTTGCGGCCGCGACCAGTTCCTCGCGCCCATAACCCAGGTTCACGCACCAGAGCCCCGACATGCCGTCGAGAATCTCATTGCCATCGACGTCATAGATGTAGCAGCCATCGGCACGTGAAATGATACGTGAGCGCTTCTGGTGCAAATCCTTGTGATCCGTAAACGGATGCAGGTGGTGCTCTTTGTCGAGATTCTGCCACTCTGTGCGCGTGCGCGGAGACTGCGTGTTTTTTTCAATTGCGGCCATGTTTCAGAAACCTCAAATCAGACATTGAACATCAGGATTTCACGCTCCCAGGGCGTGATGATTTCCTGGAACTCCATGTATTCCGCGTCCTTCATCGCGCAATACAAGGTAACAAATTCGTCACCGAGAATACCGCGCAATGCCGCGCTTGCACCGAGGCCCGAAATGGCAGACAGGATGTGCCGATGCAAACCAAACTCCTTGCCGTAAGCACTGCCTTCCGTGATTTCCGTCGGTTGCAGTCCTTCCACCATGCCGAGGTAGCCGCAGGCCAGCGTCGCGGCCAACGCAAGGTAGGGATTCACGTCCGAACCGGCGAGGCGATTTTCAATCCGGCGCGCTTCAGGCGCCGAGTCAGGCACCCGCAGCCCGACCGTGCGATTGTCAACTGCCCAGGCAAGATTCACCGGGGAATCCCAGGGATTCAAAAAGCGCTTGTAGGAATTCACGTACGGCGCAAAGATCAGCATCGCATCGGGCACGTATTTCTGCAGGCCGCCGAGAAAGCCGCGAAACAATTCGCTCGGATTACCGTTATCGTCTGAAAAAATATTCCGGCCATCTTTATCGATCACGCTCTGATGTATATGCAAGGCACTGCCGGCTTCGCCTTCCATGGGCTTGGCAAGAAACGTGGCATGCATCTCGTGCTCGATCGCTGCTTCGCGAATCGTGCGCTTGAACAGGAACACCTGGTCAGCAAGCTCGATGGCATTGCCGTGCAGGAAGTTGATCTCGAATTGTGCCGGGCCGGCTTCCTGCGACAATGCATCAACGTGGATGCCCTGAGCTTCGCAATACTCGTAGACCCGGTTGATGAACGGGTCAAAGTCATTCATCTGATCGATGCTGTAGGGCTGGCGCGCGCCGTCCGTCCAACCGAGCCGGCCTTCCGGCGGCTCGGCTTCCTCATTCGGGTCCGAATGGGGGCTTAGCAGGTAAAACTCGACTTCCGGCGCAACCACCGGCGTCCACCCGTGCTCTGCGTATTTCGCCAGCACGGTGCGCAGTACTGCCCGCGGGCTGGTCGCAACCGTACTGCCATCGCGACGATAACAGTCCAGAAACACGGATGCCGCCGGATCTCTTGCCCAGGGAACCGGGCGCAATGTCGATGCATCCGGCACCAGCAACATATCACGGTCCTCGACATTGTTCTTGTTGTCCACGTAGTCACCGGACACCGTCTGCCCGAATACCGCCTCGGGCATTTTCATCGTCCCGACACCGAATTTTTCGGCAGGCAGTACCTTGCCGCGCGCCGCACCCGCCATATCGGGCACGAATGCCTCGACATCTTCTATACGACGTTGCTCGAACCACTTCCTGAATACATCGTCCTCACTCACACTGCACCTGTTGTTTTGTTTGCACGCTTCCGGCACGCATCGCCAAAAGCCCTGAAAATTTTTGTCGAAAAGGGATTCTCCAGTACCTTCCATTCCGGATGCCATTGCACGGCGAGCGCAAAAGTACTCGCTTCGTCAACCGTGAACGCCTCGATCAACCCGTCGTCGGCGATAGCTTCGACCGTTACCCCTTCCGCCAGTCGCCTGATACCCTGATTGTGCAGCGAATTGACGCGCACTCGCAGATCGCCGTTGAGTCGCGCCAGCATGCCCCCCTTCAGCAATGAAACCGGGTGCGCCGGGCCGTATTGCACATCGAGCGGCTCGTTCGGGTCTTCTTTATGCTTGCCAAGGCCGGGCACCTCATCGAGATGCTGATGAAGGCTGCCGCCCAGCGTCACGTTCAGCTCCTGAAAGCCACGGCATACTGCAAGCAAGGGTACGCCCAGTTCGAGCGCACGACGGGCGAGCGGCAAAGTCAGCGCATCCCGTGCAGGATCATGCAGCGTGCCCGGACGTGACGGATCCCCGTCATAATGCGCAGGATCAACGTTCGAGGGACTGCCGGTCAGCAAAAGACCGTCGCAGCGCCCGAGAATCTCGTCGGGGTCCATGCCGTCGGCAAGCACCGGAATAATGAATGGCAACGCGTTGGCGCCCTCGATCAAAGCCGTAAGATACTTCTCGCCCACCATGTGAAACGGATGTGGATCGAGAACGCGGCGATCTGCGGGTACCCCTACAACAGGTACAGGACTGGAACTCATATGGGGACGGACCCCGTTACTCCCGAATTGGCGGATTCTGACAAGGATACGCGGCTTGCCCGGTCCGAGCCACCGGCGGCGCCACGATTTTCACCGTGCCAGGCCCGCCATGTACCCCAGCCCGGGCCATTCGTGCACGGTCCGGGTCAGGAAACAGCCGCCGCCCCTGTCCCGGGCTTTTTCCCGATGACGCGCAAAACGCCCACCAGGACCAGCACACCCAGCACCAGCGATACCCAGGGCGGCATGCCAAAACCACCGGGAATGGTGCCCACAAAGAGTGCGACCGCCCCCACTACCACGGCATACGGCAATTGGGTACGCACATGTTCGATGTGATTGCAGCCGCTCGCCACCGACGACAAGACGGTAGTATCGGAAATAGGTGAGCAGTGGTCGCCCCAGACCGCGCCGGCCAGGCAGGAGGCTACCGACGAATACAGTACGTGCATGCCGCCCGCATCGGCGATGCCGTTCGTGCCCATGACCGCCCAGGCGAGCGGCACGATGAGCGGCATCAGGATACCCATGGTGCCCCAGCTCGTCCCGGTTGTGAAAGCGGTGACCGCGGCCAACACAAAAATGATTGCCGGTACGATTGCCACGGGCAGCGAGTCGGCCAATATCGTTACGAGGTACCCAGCCGTATTCAGTTCCTGGGTCACGTCCGACAGCGTCCACGCAAGGATCAGGATAATCATGCCGAACAAGGTCGCCCGGACCCCGCCGTACCAGGCATCGACGGTTTCGTGCATCGACATGATGCGCTGCATTACGGTCAGGGTTGCGGCCACCAGCACGCCGACGAACGAGGCATGCATCATCGCCTTGTACGGGTCTGCCGATCCCAGGATTTCCGACATCGAATTGCCCTCGCCACTCACGACCAGGCTGACGGCAAGGGCGACGATCATCGCAACAATCGGCACGATGGCATTCGCTGCGCGCAGTGGGATGCCCTGTTTTGCTTCGAGTTCGTCACCCTCCATCGCCGGCGTATCGTCATTACTGGCGGGTTTGACCTGCCCGCCCCGGGCCCGCACCTCTGCCTTGTACATGGGCCCGAAGTCCCGGTCGGTCAAACCAACGAGGAGGACGAAAACGATGGCCAGGATCGGGTAAAAGCTGTAAGGAATCGAGTGCAAAAACACTGCATAGGCTTGCTGGTCAGCGAGCGCCGGCACGGCCTTGAGCGCATCCTGCACGAGACCGATCTCATAACCTATCCAGGTGGTGACCAGCGCGATGCAGGCGACGGGCGCCGCGGTGGAATCGACGATATAGGCCAGTTTTTCGCGCGAGATACGCAGATGATCTGTGAGTGAACGTGCAGTATTACCGACCACCAACGTGTTGCTGTAGTCGTCGAAGAAAATCATCATACCCATCAGCCACACGGCAACCTGACCGCCGACCGCTGTTTTGGCCCGGCTGACAATCTTGTAGACGATACTCGCCATGCCACCGTTGCGCGTAATAATGCCGACCATGCCGCCCATCATCATCGAAAACAGCACGATCGAGATGCAGTCGCTGTCGACCAGTGCGGCAGTTACAAATACCTGGAAGCTATCCAGCAGGCCCTCGAAAAAACCCATAGGTGAAAACGATTTGAGCGCAGTGGCGCCAATCCATAGCCCGACTATGAGGGCCGGGATCACGTTGCGAAACAGGAGTGCAATGCCGATGGCCAAAATGGCCGGAAGTATTGAAACCCAGCCCGGAATTACGCGCAGCCCTGCCTCAGTCCGGTCGCCGCCGGAGAACGCGACTATCGCCACCTGCCCCACGTTGGCAACAATGACATCGGTGAACGTCGCCACGCCGTCGCTGTCAGCTGTGGACCTGTAGTTTATTGCATCCACTGACAGGCGCACCGTAGCTCCGGCTGTTGCGCCGGTCACATTGACCAGGACCGGGACATTCGCCAGACCGATTACAGGTGTGGCAACCTCGAGGGCCTCGAGCGGAGCTGCCGCGGCCAGTGCGGCCACAAGCGCCAGAATCATTGAGGCAACCCGAAGCCGGGCCGGCGACATACGTGATTTAATGGTCGATCCCTGCGGCAGGTTTGCGGCGCATATTAGCACGGCAGGCAGGCTGGATTTAGCGCAACGCGTCTGCTGCAAGCGCGCTTGCGGGAAACGGCTGAATCGGCGAAGCTCGTTGTCGGGAACATACCGGGAGACAATAGCAATAATGGCAACCAGAAAACCCAAGTCGCTGGGTCCCGAACTCACGCGATTCCTGAAGAAATATCCTGGCACGGAAACCATGGAATTGCTGATCCCGGATATGCACGGCATTTTGCGCGGTAAACGTATTCGTAAACCGGACTTCAAGAAGGTCTGTGAGGAAGGGCTGTATTTTTGTGCAGGTGCGACAATGTTGACGGTGCTCGGCGAGACGGTTTCCGGGATGCCTTATACGGAAAGCGACGGCGATCCCGACCTGCCTGCTGCCCTGGTACCGGGCTCTATTGCCCCCGTGCCCTGGGCTAAAAAGCCCACCGGTCAGGCCCTGTTCCGGCTGTTCTACGACAATGGAGACAACTTTTTCGGCGATCCACGCAGCATACTCGAGAATGCTCTGCAGCCGTTTCACGAGCGCGGCCTGCGCATAGTCATGGCGACGGAACTTGAATTTTACCTACTACAGGACGTATCCCGCCGCCCGACTCCGCACGCGCCGACCGTTCCTGGCATGTCCCGACCGCAACCGGGCGCGCAGGTGTTTCATCCCGATGACCTTTGGGAGATCGAAGCGTTTATCAACGAGGTTTACGAATATTGTGACGCACAGAATATTCCGGCCGACGCCGCGATATCCGAGTACGCACAAGGCCAGTTTGAAATCAATCTGCGGCACATCGACGACCCCGTCCTCGCGTGTGACCACGCGTTGCTGCTCAAGCGTGTCATTAAGGCAAGCGCGCGCAAGCACGGCATGGTGGCGTGTTTCATGGCGAAACCCTTCGCAGATACTTCAGGCAGCGGACTGCATATACACATGAGCATGTATGAGAAGGCGGGCAAAAATTTCTTTGTCGAGGGGAAAGGGCAAAATCCGGAGGCGCCTTTTTCCAAAAAACTACAGCACGCCGTGGGCGGCCTGCTGCAACTGATGCCTGAATCGACCGCATTATTTGCACCAAACATCAACTCCTACCGGCGCCTGCGCGCTGATATGTTTGCACCGGTCGAGCCGAACTGGGGATTCAATCATCGCGTAGTCGCAGTCCGAATTCCCGAATCCGACAACAAGAACCTGCGCTTCGAACACCGTGTTGCGGGAGCGGACGCAAACCCGTTCCTCGTAACCGCGGCGATTCTGGCGGGGGTGGACTACGGCCTGAAGAACAAGATCCAACCGCCGGCCATGATCGAACAGGGCACACGTGTATCGCCCAAGCAAAAAATTCCGAATCGCTGGGACGACGCGCTCGACAAGTTCGCTCGCAGCAGAGTGTTGCCGGAGTATCTTGGCGCGGAATACTTCAAGACCTTCCTCGTGAACCGGCGCGCCGAATGTACGCAGTTCCACAACGAAGTGTCGTTACTGGACTACGAGTGGTACCTCCGCGCCGTGTAGTAAAAAAAGGTGTCAGGTTTATTTAACAAAAAAGGTGTCAGGTTTATTTATCAATCCCTTTTCAAAAGGGATTGTTAAATAAACCTGACACCTTTTTTGTTAAATAAACCTGACACCTTTTTAGGGCACCTTTTTAGGGCAATATGGTTTTGAAGACGAAGAAAAACAGGATGGCCAGAATCGCCCCGGCCGGGATGGTCACGACCCAGGACACGAAGATGCGCCCGACGACCCTGAGATCGATCGCGTCGATGCCGCGCGCGACACCAACTCCGAGCACTGCTCCGACCAGCGTGTGGGTTGTGGAAATCGGGATGCCGGTTCCTGAGGCAATGACGATCGTCGTTGCTGCGGCGAGTTCCGCAGCAAAGCCGCGGCTCGGTGTCAGCTGTGTGATGCGCTCACCGACTGTCGAAATCACCTGTCGCCCATAGGTTGCAAGGCCGACTACGATACCACCGCCGCCCAGTACCAGCACCCATACCGGTAGTGGCGACTGCGATGCGACCTCGCCCGACTGGGCAATGGCAATCACTGCAGCCAACGGGCCAATCGCGTTCGCCACATCATTCGAGCCATGCGCGAAGGCCATGCCACAGGCCGTGACAACCATCAGGATGCCGAACACGCGCTCAACCGTGACGAAATGCTGACTCTTTTCTGCCTTGCGATCTGACTTGATTCGATTGATGAACCAGGCGCCGGCGAGCGCTACCGAAATTGCAATCGCAAACGCCAGCAAGTAACTGCTGCCAACACTCAGGGTCAGGCCGATATGTGACAAACCCTTGAATATTGTCACCAGTGTAATTGTCAAGGCTGCGAAAAAAATATAAACAGGCACGTATCGCTTGGCTCGCTCCAGCGGATTCGCGTGCCGCAGAATCAGCCACTGCACGGACTTGTAAATCATGTAGGCAATAAACCCGGCCGTCAGTGGTGATATAACCCAGCTCATAACAATCGTACCCACTTTGCCCCATTGCACCGCATCGATACCGACGCCGACGGCCGCAAAACCGACAATGGCTCCTACGATTGAGTGAGTGGTTGAAACCGGCCAGCCGTTTCTTGACGCGATCAACAGCCAGGTGCCGGCCGCGAGCAAGGATGCGAGCATGCCGTACACGAGCAGTTCAGGAGTCGGCGACAGTAATTCCGCATCGACAATACCCTTCCGGATAGTGCCGGTCACGGCGCCACCAGCGAGTACGGCGCCAGTAAATTCGAATACGGCCGCGACGACAATGGCCTGTTTGATCGTCAGCGCTTTTGAGCCCACTGATGTCGCCATCGCGTTGGCGACATCATTCGCGCCGATACCCCACGCCATGAATATGCCGAACAACGCCGCAAGCGTAATGTAGATTGTGCCGGCTTCCATCCAGATGCCCCCAGTTGAGCGTGGCCGTTCTTTTTCTTGTTTTCGAGTCTAGGAAGCCTAGTGCGACAAAAGCAGTTCGAGACGGCGCCCTACGCGCTCGGCCATGTCGGCTATTTCACCTGTCAACTCTATGACCTTGTACATGAATACCGCATCGATAGGGTTCAGGCTCCGCTCGATCTTGAATAGCGAGGCGCGCAACGCTGCCTGCATGTTGTCTGTGTCGGTCTCAATGCGATCGAGTTCCTCGATCATCGATTCGACCAGTGCCATTTCGGCACCACGAAATCCGGCGGTAAACAGTTCATCAAGCTCACGTACGCTCTTGCGCGCCTGTTTCGCTGCATCGATATTACGATCCACGAATTCGATGAACTGCTCGGCGATCTCTTCGGGAACTTGCATCCGGCGTCCAATAACCAGCCCGGACACGTCTTTGGTGCGATTCGCAATCTTGTCCTGCACCAATAATAATTCGAGCAAATCCTCGCGCGGCACTGGCATGAACAGGCGCTTCGGCAAGCGCAGGCGGATATCTTTCTTGATCTCGTCAGCCTCGTGCTCGAGCTTTTCGATTTCATCGCGCGCGGCGCTTGCACCTTCCCAGTTGCCTGCAATAGCAGCGTTGAAGAAAGGGTTCAGGGTTCGCGCACAGCGGTAGGCGACCTCGATATGTCGTTCAAGTGGCTTGACTGGTGATGAGCCGAATATGTTGGCAAGCACATTTGCCATTCTGATTAATCTCCTGTTACGACATTGTGATGCGCAGCGGACCCGACCCGGAGTGCGCACCCGTATTTTTGTCCGCGCCATCGTATCACAGCAAGCGGCAAGTTCAGCCAGCGTGGGAGCCTTTCACCGGCCAAAAATCGGACGTCGAAATCCGCGCCTTGGATACCAAACAGGCTACAAGAGCCCCACTTCGGCCATACAGAAGCTGCGTGTTACACTGCCGCGCTCCCGCTCATTGTCAGCGCCAAATTGCAGGAATTTTCGAACGCTTATGTCTTACTGGCTGATCAAATCCGAACCCGATGCCTACAGTATCGATGACCTTCGTCGCGACAAACGGGAAAAGTGGGATGGTATCCGCAACTACCAGGCTCGCAACACGATGCGGGACGACATGCGGGTGGGCGACAAGATCTTTTTTTATCACTCAAACTGTAAAGAACCGGGTATTGTCGGAATCGCCAAAGTGGCCAGTCAACCCTACCCCGATCCGACCCAGTTTGACCCGGACAGCAAGTATTACGACCCCAAAAGCGACCCGGCCGACCCGCGCTGGATACTTGTCGATGTCGCCTTCGTGAAAAAACTGCAACGTTCGATATCGCTCGCCGAAATCAAGGAGCACCCCGAGCTCGGCGACATGATTCTCGCCCGCAAGGGCAACCGGCTGTCCGTCATGCCGGTTGAGAAACGGCATTGGGACATCATTTTGTCATTGAAATAGGTTCGCCAAGTTCTTGAATTATCTTAATAATCTTAGCTGATTCACCCAGCGCCAGCATAATCACGAGGTCCCCGTCGCGCGCCCACTCCAAAGCCGCGCATAAGGATTCGGTTTCGAGATCCCGATGCTCGATCTGTGAGTCCGTTGCGCCGAGTCGCAGCAATTCGTCGCGGATGACAGCGTACACTTCCCCGGGTTGCCTTCCGCGATAATAATCCTTGAGTTCAGATACATAGATCTTGTCGAGTCCGATCGCAAACGCGTCCTTGGTCATTGCACGAATCAGGCTATCCGGCCGATCACCCGCCTGCCCAAAACACAATGCGCGACGCCTGGCCGGCAGCGCCTCGGCCATATCGAACAATGCTCGCATCGCGTGCGGATTGTGCGCGAAATCAACCAGAATGCTGCGGCCGCCAACCTCGTATACGTTGCAACGTCCCGGATTGAGATCTTGTGACATGCTCGTGAGGCCATGCCGGATCTCACCAAGCGTCGCGCCGAGGGCATTGGCCAGCGCGGCAGCGGCCAGGGCGTTTGCGACGTTGTGCTTCGCCCTGCCACCGAGTGTGATTGGAATATCCCGGTCCGCGCACAGTAGCTCCCGTTCGCTGCCACATTGCCGCACAAGCTGGTGACTATCCAGTAACCAGGCAGTCCCGCCCGCCTCGACGTGCCTCCTGATCTCGGGATTGTCCGCGTCCAGGCTGAACCATGTAATGCGACCCGGATATGACTTTGCTTTTCCAAGCAACATGGTGTCATCAGCATTCAGGATCAGAACGCCGCCTTCCTGAACCGCGCGACTGGTGATCCACTTGATACCGAGAATCTCATCGAGGTTCCGCGAACCAAAGTCACCCAGGTGATCCTCGGCAATATTGGTAATCAATGCGGCATCGGCGCGCCTGACACCGAGCCCGCGGCGCACCAGTCCGCCACGTGCCGATTCTAAGACTGCGACATCGATATCGTTTTGGCGTAAGACAGCGCGCGCGCCACCCGGGCCCGACCAGTCGCCGCGATCGAGAATTCGTTCGTTGACGGCGATCCAGTCAGTCGAACTGCAACCCACATTGCGGCCGCCTCCCTGCAGAATGTGACTTGCGAGCCGCACTGACGTCGTCTTGCCGTTGGTTCCGGTGACGAGCCCGATTGGCAGATCTGTAAATGACTGCCAATCGAGTTGCCTCGTTTCGGGCAATTGGCGCGCAGGCCAGACCGTGGCGCCGCGGCCGAGCCCAAGCGATACCTCGTCATCATCCCAAAGCAGCGTAATGCCGTGTTCTTCTGCGGCATCTTGCAATTCAAGCAATCGAGGGTTTGCCTCGTTTTGCTGCGTATTGCGGATCGAGGCAAGACTCGCCTCCGTATCGGGCACCGGGGCATCTTCCAGATCGGCAAGCACCGCGGCCCACGCCCATTCATTGATTTCGGCCGCCGTATAAAGGGTATCGATCCGAGCGGCAAATGCGAAACTGGCACCGCCTTCAAGCACTTGCTCCCCAAACCTCGTCGCCGGCCAGCCGAGCGTGCGCAGCATCCACGCCACTTTACTGCGCCATCGCTGTCCTATTCGATGTGCTTCACGCGCCGTGCAGCCTACATCGAGCACCGCTGCCGGCTCATCGAGAAGCAGGTTCGGTCCGGTCAGCCGGCGGGCGTCAAGAAACTCCATCGGCCATCGGCATCAGTCGGACTCTTCATGGCGAGCAATCCGGACGCCGCGCTCGTCACTGACAATCTCGATGTCAGCGTCAAACGTAAAACCACCGATCTCGGGCAACTCGATAGCCGTGGCGGTTTTCCTTACCGACTCGTCAACCTTCGCATCAGACTTGAAATAGATAATCTGTTTCCAGCTCCGCTTGACGTTGTCAGCGAGTATCAGCAACAAATCGCCGGGCTCCGCCATCTGCAATACCTGTGCGGTCGCTTCCTGTTCGTCGGGAATCACCTTGATGCGGTCCGCAGCAATGCCCGCTTTGAGCAAGCGATTCTTTAACATGACCGCAACTTCGCCCTGGTCGCGGCCGCGGCGGTTATCGTCGCAGCGGCAAACAAAATAATCGAAATGACCCGCTGCTATATCGGCAATTTCCAGAATGTCCTCGTCGCGACGATCACCCGGCGCTGCCAGCAACACTATTTTTCTGCCGTCAACATCGAATCGATCGACCAGGCCGCACATGGCCTTGACCGCCGCGGGGTTGTGCGCGTAGTCGAGAATGACCCGGAATGGATGTTCGTCATATATATTCATCCGGCCCGGCGCCTGGTAGTAGGTAGAATCGAAAGTGCGCAAGCCCTGCCGAATACCTTCAAGCGACACGTCGAGGTTGTAGGCGAGTGCAGCCGCGAACATCGCGTTTTGCACGTTGTGCATTGCCCGGCCTTCGACCGTTGCGGGAATCAGGTGTGTCCACAACAGCGGCGTATGTGTTTCGTGGTCGTAAATGGTGATCATGTGACCGTTCATGCCCTGCTCAAGCACGAAGGCCTGGCCACCCGCTTGAATATGCTGTTTCACCAGTGGGTGTGCGGGGTTCATCGTGATGTAGCAAAGCCGCTCTGCCTCGGTGTAGTCCGCCATTTTCAGGCATAGCGCATCGTCTGCATTCAGGATTGCGGCATCTCTTGCAATCTCGATTGGCACGCGCTTGACCTCCGCCAGCTGTTCGAGTGTGTCGATGCCGCGCAAGCCAAGGTGATCGGCGCTGATATTCAGACAGGCACTGACATTTGTTTCCTGGAAACCGAGCCCACTGCGCAACATGCCACCCCGCGCGACTTCCATGACCGCCGCGTCAACGGATGGATCGCGCAGGATCATCTGTGCGGACACCGGTCCGGTCATATCGCCCGGTACGCTCAGGTTGCCATCGATATAGACACCATCCGTCGAGGTCAGACCGACAGTCTTGCCTGTCATCTTGAGGATGTGCGCCAGCATCCGCGCGGTCGTCGTCTTGCCGTTGGTGCCGGTTATCGCGGCAATCGGGATCCGGCTCGGCGCGCCTGCAGGGAACAGCATATCGATCACTGCGCCGCCGACGTCACGGGCCGTTCCCTCGCTCGGCGCAACGTGCATGCGAAAGCCGGGACCGGCATTGACTTCGCAGATGCCACCACCGGCATCGCGATACGACTCGGCAATGTCATTGGTCAGAAAATCCACACCACCAATGTCGAGTCCGATCGCCTTGATCGCGCGTATGGCCATCTGCCGGTTATCCGGATGCACGGAGTCAGTGACGTCAATAGCCGTGCCGCCGGTAGACAAGTTCGCGGTAGAACGAAGGTAAACGATCTCCCCTTGCGCCGGAACGGTATTGCGGTCGTAGCCAAGCTTCTCCAGCAGACGTTCTGCCTGGTGGTCGAACTCGAGCCGGGTCAGGACCTTCTCGTGTCCGACGCCACGCCGCGGATCGCGGTTTACAATGCCGACCAGTTGCTCGATGCTATGTTCGCCGTCGCCGACGACATGGCCCGGCACGCGTTTCGCCGCCGCGACGAGCTTGCCGTCGATCACAACAAGCCTGTGATCGAAGCCTTCAATGAAACTTTCAACCACCACGGTCCGGCCGTGTTCCTGCGCTTTTTCAAACGCAAGCTCAACTTCCTCCGGTGCTTTTAGATTGATTGAAACGCCGCGGCCATGATTACCTGCGAGAGGTTTCAGGACAACGGGATAGCCGATGCGTTCGGCCGCGCGTACGGCCTGCGAGGCGCTGCGCACAATGCGCTGCATGGGCACCGGCAGACCGAGGTCGCGCAGAATGGAATTGGTTTCTTCCTTGTCCGCCGCAAGTTCGACCGCGATGTTACTGGTATTGCCGGTCGTGGTCGCCTGGATGCGTTGCTGGTACCTGCCATGCCCGAATTGCACCAGGGAATAATTGTTCAGCCGCAACCAGGGTATCTGACGATCCTCAGCCGCTTTCACAAGCGACGCTGTACTGGGTCCGAGCGCGCGCCGTTGTGCGTAGCGAATGAAGGAATCGCGTTCCGCGGCAAAGTCCCAGTCACGATCCGGTGTATTCGAGGGCCGGATCTCCTCCGGTAACAAACTGTGGATTAGCTTCAGTGCGAGGTCGCTGGATTCCAGCCCAACGGATTTTTCCTTGTATTGAAACACCATGTTGTAGTGCCCGGGTTTGCCTTCGATCGAACGTGTCTTGCCGAACGTAACCGGCGAGCCGGCGACGTTCTGCAATTCGATCGCGACGTGCTCCATGACATGGCCGAGCCAGGTCCCCTCACCTTCGCGTAGCCGACGCACAAAGCCGCCGGGTTCACCGTAGGAACAGCCGTGCTCATTGAGGCCTGGAAGACATTCGAGCAGGCGATCGACGTAGTCAGGCCCGAGCCGTCCGGTCGGCCACTCTTCGAGCCGGCCGAGGTCGAGCACATGCCGTATGACCGGGAAATGGGCGTACATGCTGGGCCCGACGAAAACATTGGTACTGACGATTTTCATTATTATTGTCCGCCACTTAACTTGCATTACCCACGGCGCGCCTGGCCTCGCTAATGCGCGCGATACCGTAATACTCCGCAACGTGCAAGGCGCGACATTTGCAGTATGCTGCCGGGACTCTTACCTGGCCCTGGCATGCCTCGTTGCCATTGCGAAGCGACCGCCGGCAACCAGTATATGCAATTTTACACCGATGAGGCTCACCGGCTCGCCGCGCCCCGCAGTGTCCATGGAAGAATAGCTCAGATCGGATGGATCGAGTACCGTAACCCCGCCACTCCCGACTACCTCAAAGTCATCGCTTGCGCTGATAAAGGCCGCCGTGTCCTCGTCGAGCCCGATTCCGACTGCAAACGGGTTATAAGCGAGTGCCGTCAACAGCCGACCTATCCGGTCGCGCTGGCGAAAATGCTGGTCAATGATGAACTTGTTGGTGAGGCCGAGACCAGGTGCCATGGTGACCAGGTCGGGCGTGGGGGTTTCCCCTTCACTACCGCCCGCGATCATGTGCTCGGGCATGAAAGCGGCACCCGCCGAAGTTCCCGCGACGTGCATGCCTGCCGCGTTACGTCGACGTATCAGGGTGGCCAGCTCGGTACCGCCCAGCGTCGTCGACAGGCGCAACTGATTGCCACCCGTCATGAATGCGCCGTCGGAGCGCTTGATATAGTCGAGGTAGTCCGGCTCGCTACAGTCTTCGCGATTTTCAATGGCCAGCACTTTTACATGACGCACGCCGAGTTTGCGAAACAGTTTCTCGTAGCTGCGTCCAGTGTCCTCGAGTTCCGAGGCGGTGGGTATGATACTGATGCGCGAGCGCTTGCCACCACAGATCTCAACAAAACGGCTAAGGATTTCGGGGTTATTCAATTTTTGTTCGGCGCCGCCGATCGGCACAATATAGCCGCGATCACGGTCGTCAACTTTCGTAGCAGGACTCATTAGTCGCTGAATTCCTTTTCAAATTTTCCAAACAGCAATTGTTGGCCGTGTCGCACGTGCCATTTGCCGGCCAACATGACATCGGCAATGCCGTTGTTGTCATTCAACACGATGAGGTCCGCATCCTTGCCGGGTTGCAGGCCACCTTTCCGGTGCAAGCGCAGCAATCGGGCCGGGTTCGAGGTAAATGCCGGTGCAACATCGGCAAGCTTCGCGCCGCCGTCCAGCAAGGTCTTGAGTGTGAGAGCAAGGCTGGCCGGCGAACCCGTTTCCATTTGAACAATTTCGCCATCCTCGTTAAACACAGGCAAACAGCCACCGCCATCCGAGCTAATCGTTATGTTACCGCGTGGCGCTGCCGAACCGAGGTACTGCATCAATGCCTCATGCGCCGGGATCGCGTCGTCCGCATCGTCCACCGGAAATGCGGTTACATCGATGACGACGCCATTGCTCGCCAATTCGATCGCCTCGCTGAACAATGCGCGTCGTCGATTGACATGGGTCGGATTGAATACGCGCGCCGGCAATTCTGTTTGCGACAGGGCTTTGCGAATCACGGCCAGTCCACGCGCACCATCGCCCAGGTGCAAATGCAAAATCCCGGCCTTGCCCGTGATCAAACCGGCCACGTGAACGTCACTCGCGATGCGCAGCAATTCATCGAGCGTGGGCTGGCTGGAGCGATGATCGCTGACCGCAAGCTCGCCGACGCCAATGACGGGATCGATGAAAACGATATCGTCGCGCACACTGCCGGTCAGCGTGACCGGCGGCACATGATAGCCTCCCGTGTGGCACCATGCGGACAGGCCTTGCTCGCGCAAAGCATAGGCAGTGGCGACGAGCGACCGCGTATCGCGGGTCGTGTCGTCCGTGCCGAGCACGCCGACCACGGTGCTTACGCCTGCACTCGTAAACTGTGACAACGGCACTGGCGGCACACGACTCGAAAAACCCGATTCACCACCACCACCCGTAATATGCGCGTGACCGTCGATCAGGCCAGGTAATACGCGTTGGCCCGCAAGGTCCGTAACGAAAAGGCCCGGCACGGAAACGTCGTCGGGATCGTTGAGGAAGCCGAGCACGCGCCCATTGCCGATCAGGACCTGTCGAATGCCGAGGTCCTCTGGCGCAAAGACGTGTGCGTTGGCGAGTAGTTGCAGCATGATTTCGGCCACGAAAAAGGCGCGT
>DDIS01000079.1:23006-23438 GCA_002338615.1 Proteobacteria bacterium UBA1844
TTCGGCCACGAAAAAGGCGCGTATTGTACACTGCGGCGGAAAATTTGCAGATAGAATCCGATATGAGCAGCACAGCCCACACCTCACCCCTCGGCAGGCAGACCCCTGGTCCGGACCACTATGATCCCGGCCTGCTGTTTGCGATCGGCCGCTGCCAAAGTCGCAGAACTCTTGGCCTGGACGATGTTTTGCCGTTTGCGGGGACCGATATCTGGAATGCCTGGGAACTGACCTGGCTTGAGGACAACGGCCAGCCCCAGGTTGCGGCCTGCGAAATCCGGGTACCCGCCGATAGTCCAAGCATCATCGAGTCCAAGTCCCTGAAACTTTACCTTAACTCGTTTTCGATGAGTCGCTATGAGAGCGGGACCGCGCTCGCCGACGTCATTCGGGACGATCTTTGCCGCTGCACCGGCGGCGCGGTCGAGATTC
>DDIS01000079.1:23569-41138 GCA_002338615.1 Proteobacteria bacterium UBA1844
AGCAAGGACGCGCTAGCCGTTGCAGGATTGCCGGGGACCTGTATCGACCATACCCCGACGCCCTGCTCACGCTGGGAAGTCGACGCAGACTTGCTTCGTGCGAACCCCGCGACCGTTGTAAGCGAAGCTCTGCATTCCCATGTGCTGCGCAGCCTGTGTCCGGTCACCAGCCAGCCTGACTGCGGCAGCGTGCTGGTGGAATACACCGGGCCACGGATCGATCCCGCTGCGCTCTTGCAGTACGTTGTGTCTTTTCGCAAGCACCAGGACTTTCACGAATCCTGTGTCGAACGCATGTTCCTCGATATCCTGGAACGATGTGCATGCCAGCAATTGACGGTTTACGCGCGTTACCAGCGCCGCGGCGGAATTGACATCAATCCGTTTCGCACGAATACCAGTGACACGGCGCAGAATCTCAGGCTCTGGCGCCAGTAGCCAAAGACTACGACGACCGCTTGGTATCTTTCCGGCCGAGCAGGATTGCAGCCTCGATGCGAAGCCGCCGCCCAAACGTTCAATCCGCGCGTGCACCAATTCGTCTGCGGCGACGCCGGATTTCACGATTCAACCAAAGAGACAAACCCAGCGTTATCATCACGATCAAGCTTACACCGCACAACAAGGCGACGATTCGGCCAGCCAAGCCTGCGGCCTCGCCGGTATGCACCGCGTAAAATGCATCAACAATTCGATTCTTCAAGGGCCGGGACGAAACATCGTGCCTGGCGAGGACCTCGGCGCTGGTAGCGTTCACATACATGGTCGTTTTACCAAATACACGCCGCATGTCGCCATGTTGCAATAGTGTAATTGCATAGTATGGATGCGCCTTGTCTGGCATGCGGATGGTTGACAGGCGCGCGTCAGGGTATGACTTTCGTGCGGCAAGTATTGCGCTACCGAGCGGTACCCACGGCTCATCGCTTTGCGCGTTTTCGAGTCCCGACAGCCCCGTTACCTGTGCAGGGTCGCCAATAATCGATTCGAGTGGCCCTGTAAACGCAACTCCCACGCCTGCTGCCACGGTGATGAGGAGCGGAACCGCAATAATCAAGCCTGTTGCGCGATGAAAAGCTCGCAATCGCAGGTCCGCACGTGCGGGCGCGCGCGCTTTCAGCGCAGCACCCCATGTGCCTTTTACCGGCCACGCCAGGCGGATGCCGAGTACAAGATTCGTCAGGAGAAATATGCCGCTCAAGCCAATGAATATCCGCGCGTTGTCGCCGAGGAAAAGTGATTCGTGTATCAATCGCATGCTCAGCAATACGCCTGATCGCGCGAAGTCGATTGCCCACGGTTGCTCTCGAAGCACGTTTCCTTGACCGTCGACTCTGAGAACATGTAGCCCGTCAGTCGCTGTGTGCACGAACACATCGAAATGCGCGGCATTGCCACCACTGGCAAAAATGGATGAGATGCGTCCCCGCAGCCCGGAACTCTGCAATTCATCTATCTTTCGCGAGAACGCTACTTCATCGAATGACGTTGAACCGCCATCGAGCAAGGATGCATCGATCTCGCGGTGAAAAACGTTGGCTACTCCTGTAGTTGCCTGCAGCAACCAGACCGCCAGCAAGCTCAAGCTAATGTACTTGTGTATTTTGGATATCATCATTCCGGATTTCTCGTCGAACTTCCCATGACGGTTCAAGCCGCTGCTGTCCAGGCACCGCTTGGGCATGCCGGTTTTCTTCAGGACCCGAATCAAAGCTTGCGGGGCCAGCCGCCCAAGACTGCCCGGCCGATGCAACTGCCATCAACACAGTTGCGGCCTATAGCTTCCTCATTGGTGCATCCTGCGTATTGCGTATCGTTGTATGCGAATCACGATTGGCACGAAAGACCAGGGTCTCGGTCAACAACGGCGAGCAGGCCACCGTTGCGTGAAGTCTAGAATAGTTTGCACAGGTATGGAAACGACAACCTTAATGCGGTCTTAATGTTCAAACGATACGTTCTGGCGAAGCAGCTATTGAGACTTGGAGACAAATGAATGCGATCAATTTCACTTACTTCAGCTGATCGATGCAAACGATCGAATTCACTTTCACTTGTTACAAGTATTCTCGTTGTAATTTGTGTCCTGGCATATTCGGGACTGTCGAATGCAGCTGAAGTTGCAACCGTAGAGCTGCACGAAAAAATTGATCAATTGGAGGCGGCGCTAAAAGACCTGCAGGATGAATTGTCCGCGCTACGGGCGCAAGCCGACAAGCTGCAGACCTCAGCTAGTGCCGTAAGTCAGGTACCTGCGAGGACAACGGCTACGGCACCCGAATCGCGCCTGCCCTCACCAGCCCGGTCGGACGACAATCGATTGGATGTCGCGGGCGATTTCCGGTTGCGCTACGAGAACACATCGGCGCACGCGGGGCTGCCCGACCGAAACCGTGGCGTTCTGCGCGGCCGACTGGGCGCGGCGTACAAGGTAACAGATGCGCTGACGGCGGGCGCACGGCTGACGACGGGTGATCCGGGTGACCCGAACACCGCCGACGTCACCATGGGCGACTTCGTGAATGACCTCGATGTCAGCCTGGATCAGGCCTACATTGCCTACCGGTTTGGCAATCATCGCGCCGTCGGCGGCAAGTTTTCCAATCCGTTCAAGCGCACCGACCTGGTCTGGGACGGGGATGTCAATCCCTACGGTGCCGCGGCACACTTTAATCTGCTGAATACGGGCGGGTCCGCACTGTCGCTGACCGCGATCTACTCGATTATCGATGAGCAGGTAATTCGTGATGACAGTGACATGCTCGGGGCACAACTTTCGCTGGATACCCACTTTGGCAGCGACCTGAAGCTCGGGCTCAGTGCGGCCTATTACGACTATGACATCGGCAGCCTCGCGAATGCCGACCTGGGTGACATACGCGGCAATAACCTGGCTCCGGGTGGTACCGCCTACCTTTCAGACTTTAACCTGTTCGATGTCGTTGCGACCGTCGAGTACACGGGGATAGGTGAGGCATGGCCACTCCTGTTCACCGGCGACTACGTCAAGAACACCGGTGCCGCCGTACCGGAGGACACCGGCTACAGGCTGCAATTCGGTTTGCGGCAGCTTGCCGAGGTCGGCGACTGGCGTATTCGATACGGCTACTCGATGGCCCAGACGGATGCCGTCCTGGCGGCTTTCTCAAATGATAACATTACCTACGCCACGAACTACCGTCTGCACGCGCTGACCGTGGACTACATGCTCGCACCCCATACGTTTCTCGACCTGACCGCGTATCGATACAAGCGCGATGATTTCAGTCTCGTCATGCAGCCCGGCAGCAACGATTACGTGGATCGCATTCGATTCAATATGTACGTGGAGTTCTAATCGAACACCTTTGACCCGCGACCGATCGCCAGCTGTTCAGGCCCCCTGGCCGGGGACCTCAATGCCTACGTCCCGATGTCGTCGTCGTTGAGGCGGTGGCCCCAGGTTTTCTTGGCGGCCAGGTAACGGCGATTGTAGGTACCAACGCCACAGACATGCTTGACCAGGCTTACCTGCTTGATGCCGTTCGCTGCCAGGTCAGCGACTTTTTTCGGATTGTTGGTCATCAACCTGATCGGTCGCTCGCCGACGAAGTATTTAATCAGTGCAGCGGCATCGCTAAAATCACGAGAGTCGTCCGGCAGTCCGAGCGAGCGATTGGCTTCGTAAGTGTCCTCGCCAGCGTCCTGCAGCAAATAAGTCGCGGCTTTGGCCCACAAACCGATGCCGCGACCCTCGTGGCCCGACATGTAAATGATGAGGCCGCCTTGCGGATCATTGTCGATGCGCTGGATTGCACTGTGCAATTGCGGCCCGCATTCGCAGCGTTCGGATCCGAACACATCCCCCGTCAGGCAACTCGAATGCACCCGCACCAGCGGATCCTGCCAGTTTTTCGGCTTGCCCAGCACGAGTACGCTGTTCACGGCCATTGACGTAGCCAGCGTTGCGAAGGACTCCTGCGCATTTTGCTCGCGCAATTCGTCGGCGAGTGCCTGTAACTTGGCGAGTTCGGTATTCCTGACACAGGCGTACCACTGGACCTCGAGATGGCGCCCATCGACCATCAAAGGCAAGGGGATTGGGCCCAGAATGCTGATAGACGGGCCGCATTTACTGGGTGCAGAGCCCTCGAGTGGCTGCCCCGCACCATCGATACGAAACAGCTTGCCTTCGGCAATCAGCCGCTTGCGCACGTTGGGGTCGATGTAGCTGAACATGGCGCGGATTATGCCGGATTGGGGTGACAAGCGGCGCCGCGGGGCCAATTTATTCCTTGCTGACCGGTTGGTCATTAATTATGATGGCGGCGGACCGCTGGGAATACTGGCATGAAGACGCCCCGCTACAGACGACGCAAGGAAGACAGGCCGAAGGAAATTGTTGCTGCGGCCTTTGCAGAATTTGCCGAGCACGGCTACGCAGCGACGAAGGTCGAGGATGTTGCTGCGCGCGCAGGCGTGAGCAAAGGCCTCACCTATCTGTATTTCAAAACCAAGGAAGATCTGTTCAGGGCCGTAATACGCAACGTTGTAGGTGAGCGGCTTGATGCACTGATCGACGTCGTCGAGCAGGAGCAGTTGTCCGGCGAAGCATTTCTGCGCGGACCGATGCTCGATTTCATGAAACGCGTTCCCGACTCGCCCATTCCCGTAGTAATACAACTGTTGCTCGCGGAAGGGGGGCGGCATCCGGACCTCGTCAAATATTACTTCGACAACATCGTTGCGAAAGGGCTGCAGGCGATCCGGCGTTTCGTTGCGCGTGGCGTTGCCCGCGGCGAATTTCGTGTCACGGCCGTGAACGAATTGCCGCAGCTGTTTCTTGCGCCCGTAGTGCTGGCCATGATCTGGAGGCTGCTGTTTCCGGAGCGCACACTCGACACCGATAAATTGATGGAAGCACAACTGGAGATGATACTTGCCTGGATCAAGGTGTAACCCACATTGATTCCAGGTGGGGCGCTGCGCGCGGCGAGGCGGAGAAATACAGTGGCAACAACAAGTCGAATTTTTGTCGTCCTGATCGCGCTCGTATTGAGTGCCTGCGCCAGGGACGACAATAGCCGCATTGTCGGCACAACGGCCTCGGACCGAATTTCACTGATCGCCGAATTCTCGGAGCCGATCACAGAAATAGCTGTCGCAGAAGGTGAGCAGGTCGTCGCGGGCCAGGTGTTGCTGCGCCTGGATACGGCACGCGCCGAGGCAACGCTCGCGCAGGCGAAAGCGGTGGCGGACAAAGCAGATGCCGCGCTTGCCGAACTCGTCAGTGGCCCACGCGCGGAAAAAATTCGCGCGGCGCGCGCGAGCGTCGATGGCGCCAGGCAACAACTGAGCTATCGGAGCGCGGACTTCAAGCGTATTCAGGAAATACGCGAGAAAAACCTGGCGTCGGCCGAAGCACTCGACACCGCACGTGCAAGCCTTGACACTGCGCAGGCGAATTTCGATCTGTTCACGGCCCAGCTGCAGGAATTGCTGCAAGGGACGAGGGTTGAACAGCTGTCGCAGGCGGAGGCCGAGGTGCAACTCGCCCGCGCCCGCGTCGACAGCGCGCGTATTAATCTTGACCGACACACGATCAAGGCACCCGTCGATGGCGTTACCGACTCGCGCCTGATGGAGCTTGGTGAACAACCGATTCCCGGACAAGCCGTCATGATTATGCTGTCGGGCAAACAATCCTACGCGCGAGTGTATGTGAGTGAAGATCTGCGCGTGCAGGTACGACCGGGAGACGGTGCCCGTGTATTTGTCGATGGAATCGATCGGCCATTGCGCGGCAAAGTGCGATGGGTTTCCAGCGATGCAGCATTCACGCCCTACTACGCATTGACGGAACGAGATCGCGGCCGACTGAGCTATGAGGCGAAGATAGACATCATCGACGATATCGAACGCCTGCCTGATGGTGTACCACTGGAAGTTGAACTCGATACCGGCGCGGCCGCGGAATGAGCAACGACCTCGCCATCCAGGCGCGTGGGTTGACCAAGAAGTTTGGTGAGCTGGTCGCCGTGAACAATCTCGACCTCGACGTACCGCGCGCCCATATCTATGGCTTTCTTGGCCCTAATGGTTCCGGCAAGTCCACTACCATTCGCATGCTGTGTGGACTGCTGACGCCAAGCGCCGGCACCGCGAATGTTCTGGGTAGCAGGGTACCCGGCGACACGAGCGTATTAAAACCAAGAATAGGCTATATGACACAGCAATTTTCACTGTTTGGCGACATGACGGTTTTTGAGAACCTGCAATTCATAGCCGAGATTTACTCGTTCCCGAAACCGGACCGGGCAACCCGCATCGACGAATTGCTGGAAAGATACAATCTCTTTCAGCAGCGCAAGCAACTGGTAGGCACGATGAGCGGTGGACAAAAGCAGCGCCTCGCGCTCTCCTGTGCCGTGCTGCACCGGCCGGAGCTGTTGTTACTCGACGAACCGACGAGTGCAGTTGACCCGCAGAGCCGGCGCGACTTCTGGAGCAACCTGTTTCGGCTCGCCGAAAGCGGCACGACGATACTCGTCTCCACGCATTACATGGACGAAGCGGAGCGCTGCCACCGACTTGCGATTCTCGACCATGGTGTCAAGGTCGCAGACGGCGCACCGCAGGAACTGGCGCTGCAAACCGGCATGCACATTGTCCAGGTTGAAGCCGATGACCCGTACGCAGCGCAAGGGGTACTTGCAGCACTGCCCGAGGTGGCCAGCGTCACGCAGCTTGGCATGCGCCTGCGAGTGCTGTTGCCGCAGGCTGTGCCGGATCCTGAGAAAGTCATTGATGGCGCATTAAGAGCCAATGCGGTTACCGCGTCGTCAAGGCTTGCAAATGCCAATCTCGAAGATGTATTTGTGGCCGCTACAATGAAATCGCGGGACAAGGCGGCATGATCTCCGCCACACGCCTGTTTGCGATCGTAAAAAAGGAAGTACGCCAGCTGCGTCGGGATCGCCTGACTTTCGGCATGATCGTTGGCTTGCCTATTATGCAGATCCTGTTGTTCGGCTATGCAATCAATACGGACGTACGTGATCTTCGCACCGCGGTTGCGGACCAGGCAAACACCAGCTTGTCACGCCAGTTCATCGCAGAGATCGGACAGACCCAGGTCAGTACGCTCACTCAAAAGGTGCAAACAGCTGGCGAGCTTGAGCAACTGCTGCGTACCGGCAAGATTTCACTCGGCGTTTTTATTCCACCCGACTTTGATCGGCGTGTCACCGATGACAGCCGCGCTGCCGCACAGTTGCTCGTCGATGGCACCGACCCGACCATCCTCGGCGTCGCAAACCAGCTGCGCATGATGCCCTTCACACTCGGCGCGACGAGTCTTTTTCCGGCGCCCGGGAACATTGAGGTTCGCGCCTACTACAATCCGGAACGACGTACCCCGGTCAATATCGTGCCCGGGCTGATCGGCATCATTCTGACCATGACCATGATGATGTTTACTGCGGTCGCAATCGTGCGGGAACGCGAACGTGGCAACCTGGAACTGCTGATCAATACACCGCTACTTTCGATTGAGCTTATGTTGGGCAAAGTCTTGCCGTATATATTGATTGGACTTGCCCAACTCGGCCTGATCCTGGTCGTAGGATGGTTGCTATTCGATGTGCCGGTACGTGGCAGTATTCTCGATCTCTATATCGCCGCCTCGGTGTTCATTGCCGCGAACCTCGCACTGGGGCTCCTGATTTCCACCGTCGTCAACACGCAGTTCCAGGCAATGCAGTTCACCGTGTTCTTGCTGATGCCATCAATACTGCTGTCGGGCTTCATGTTCCCATTTGATGGCATGCCGAAAATAGCGCGCTACCTCGGTGAAGTGCTGCCCACCACGCACTTCATTCGTATGACAAAAGGGATCATGTTACGCAATGCAACGCTCACGGAATTGATGCCCGAGCTCGTTGCACTCGGCGTGTTTGCGACCGTGGCTTTGCTGGCCGCGGGGCTGCGGTTCAACAAGAGTCTCGATTAAGCCTGGTCATGTAAACGCCCTGTAAAACAGGCGCATTGAGGCAATAATCAGAAACAAACCAAATAACATGCTGAGCGTGCGCGTGGCAAAAGTGTGAGCAATTTTTGCGCCGAGCGGGGCAGTAAGAAAGCTTGTCGGTGCGATCATTGCGAACCCAAGCAGGCTGACGTAGCCGAGACTACCGGGCGGCAACCGCGCATCGTTCCAACCGGTCACGATGTAGCCAAGCGTACCCGGCAGACTAATCACCAGCCCGAAAAGTGCGGCTGTGCCAACGGCCTTGTGAATCGATTCGCCGAACATGGTCAGGGTCATGACCGAGAAAGTACCGCCGCCGATACCCATCATGCTCGAAACAGCGCCGATCGTCGTCGGGATCACCAACACTAACGGGCCACGCGGCACTGCGGCGGTGATGTTGCGGCTGCCTGGCAAAAACATCATTTTCAATGCCACCAGGAGCGCGAGGGTTGCGAACAGGATCGCGAGGACCTGGCTTTGCAGTTGCGATGCCAGCCAGCTACCGAGCAATGCACCAAGCAGGACAAACGGTGCCCAGCGCCTGACGATATCGAAATCAACAGACAGTTTCGCATGATGCGCGCGCGCGGATGAAATCGACGTGGGTATGATCGTTGCAAGTGATGTCGCAACTGCGACGTGCATGCGTATAGCCGGATCAACTCCTGCCAGCCCCAACGCCGTATCGAGCACCGGCACGATAACAATGCCGCCGCCAATGCCAAACAGGCCCGCCAGTACTCCGGCGACACAGCCGGTCGCGAGCATGGCGACCGCGTGTATCAGCATATCCTGCAATGAAAAATCCGGGCTAGCCGGACTCCTAACGGAGTTTCTGAAACACGAGCGTACTGTTCGTGCCACCAAAGCCGAAGCTGTTGCTCATCGTTGTGCGCACATCGGCTGCCTCAATTGTCTGCGTGACCAGTGGCATGCCTTCTACCGCGGGATCGGGATCCTCGACATTGATTGACGGTGCGATGAAGTCATGCTCCATCATCAACAGGCAATGAATCGCTTCCTGCGCACCGGTTGCGCCGAGCGAATGCCCACACATGGACTTCGAGGAACTGAATCTCGGTATATCGGCACCAAACACTTCGCGAATGGCTTCCAGTTCCTTGACGTCGCCGACGGGTGTGCTGGTACCGTGTGTATTGATGTAATCGATTCGGCCATCGACCGTTGATTTCGCAAGCTCCATGCAGCGCACGGCACCTTCGCCGGATGGCGCCACCATGTCCGAGCCGTCCGAGGTCGCCCCGTAGCCGACGAGCTCCGCGTAAATCCTGGCGCCGCGTGCTTTCGCGTGTTCGTATTCCTCGACGACCAGCATGCCGGCGCCTGCCGCGCTGACGAATCCATCCCGGTTGATGTCATACGGCCGTGACGCTTTGGTTGGCGCATCGTTGTATTTGGTTGACAGCGCACCCATCGCATCGAACATGCTGGATAAATTCCAGTGCTCTTCTTCACCACCCCCAGCAAACAGCAGGTCCTGCTTGCCCAGTTGAATCTGTTCCGCGGCCGCACCGATGCAATGCGCACTGGTCGCGCAAGCTGAGGTGATCGAATAATTGACGCCTTTAATTTGGAACGGAGTCGCAAGACAGGCGGAGACGGAACTGCTCATCGAGCGCGGCACCATGTACGGGCCGATCTTGCGGACACCACGTGTACGCAGCGTATCCGAACTGCCGATAATGTTTTCACTCGAACAACCGCCTGACGAAGCAATCAGTCCGGTACGCGGATTCGAAATATCCGCAAGCTCAAGCCCGGCATCATCGATAGCCTTTTGCATCGCAATGTACGCGTAGGCCGCCGCATCTCCCATGAACCGCAACACCTTACGGTCGATGTGTTCGCTGATCTCAATATTGACACTGCCACAAATGTGACTGCGCAGACCCATCTCCTTGAAGGTTTCGTTAAACACGATCCCCGAGCGTCCGGCCTTGAGCGACTCCGTAATGTCCTTCTTGGTATTGCCGAGGCACGATACCGCACCAATACCCGTAATGACTACCCGACGCATCGATGCTCCTCAGAAACTATCAGTGGATGAAAACAGGCCGACTCGCAGGTCTTCTGCTACATAAATTTCACGACCATCGACTGACATCGACGCATCGGCAATCGCCATGTTCAGCTTGCGAGTAATGACCCGCTTGATGTCTATCTGGTAAGTGACCAGTTTTGCTTTCGGCAAAACCTGTCCGGAAAATTTCACCTTGCCGCAGCCGAGTGCCCGGCCACGCCCAAGCAGGCCTGACCAGACGAGGTGAAAGCCGACCAGTTGCCACATGGCATCGAGCCCCAGGCATCCCGGCATAACCGGGTCGCCGTCGAAATGACAATCAAAGAACCAGAGGTCCGGTTTGATATCGAGTTCGGCCTTGATTTCGCCCTTGCCGAACTTGCCGGTGTCGCTGGTAACGAGCGTAATTCGATCGAGCATCAACATTGGCGGCAACGGCAGCTTGCCGTTTGCCATGCCGAAGAACTCGCCGTGGCCGCAGCGAATTAATTCGTCGTAGCTGTAGGAATTTTGCCGCGCCGGAAGGTCCGACTCCTTGTTACTGGCTGGCGTACTCATACCGGGTATCTCATTCGCTGTTTCCCACAGCCTGTCGCGCTGGAGCTGATTTTCCGAGTGCGACGGCTTTTAGCGTGCTCGGCCTGCCGGAGGGCAGGCACAGGTCTGGGCGCAGATATTACGCGCAACGGCCAGTGCAGGCTTTGGAAATTGCGCCATTTCGCCGTATTGCAGCGCCCGGCATTCAGGCCAGATCGTAGTCCAGCGTCAGCGTCGGCGTCACCGGCGTCGACTGGCAGGCCAGTATGTAGCCCTTTTCAAGCTCCCAGAGTTCGAGGCCGTGGTTGACCGCCATTACAACTTCGCCCTCACGCAGATGGCAGCGGCAGGTAGCACAAACGCCCCCTTTGCAAGAGTACGGCAGGTCGATGCCATGCGCCGCGGCAGCGTCCACGATATTGCTGTCGCTCTCAAGCATCTCGAAGCTCGTGCGGTGGCCGTCCATAACTACGGTTACCTCGGTACTCCCCTTGCCGGCGCTGACAGCAGGCATCTGACGCTGAACTTTTTTTGGCGCGCCGAAGTGTTCGGCGTGCACACTCGCGGCGCTCATGCCGAGCTCGGCGAGCGTTTCGCGAACCGTGTCGATCATCGTATCCGGTCCGCAGATGAATGCCTCGTCGGGTTCCATACCGTGCAAAAAGCGCGCCCACAAATCGCGTACTTTGTCAGCGTCGAGACGCCCAGCCGCAATGGGAAATTCCTGCTCTTCCTGGCTGAACACAAAGTGCAATTGCAAGCGGGACGGATAACGATTCTTGAGCGCGTACAGGTCATCGATAAACATCGTTGTTGCAAGTCGCCGGTTGCCATAGAACAGACATACCTCGCTGTCTGCTTCCTCCGCGAGAATGCTGGCAACGATGGATAAAATGGGTGTGATGCCGCTACCCGCTGCGAACGCGACATAGGCTTTCGCACCCCTGCCGTTACTGCCTTTGTGAAACTGCCCAAAAGGTGGCATGACCTCGAGTTCGTCACCAGGCTGCAACTCGTTCGCAACGTAACCCGAGAATGCGCCGCCCGGCTGCACACGCACGCCGATCTCCAGCGGCCACGCATGCTGAGCGGAACATATGCTGTAGGTCCTGCGCACGAGCTTGCCGTCAACCGTTGCACGCAGCGGCAAATGCTGCCCTGGCTGAAATGCGAAAAATTCGCGCAATTCCTTCGGTACGTCGAGCGCAAGCCGCACTGAATCCCGGGTTTCGTTGCGCTTGGCTGCAACTCTCAAGTGATAGAATTTTCTCATTTGATCAAATGCATTTGAAATATTCGAACGGTTCCAGGCAGTCTTCGCATCGATACGCCGCTTTGCAGGCAGTCGATCCGAACTGGCTGACGAGCGTCGACTCCAGTGAGCCGCAACGCGGACAGGCAATGGCGCGGTTGCCACCCAGGAGTGCACGTTTTCCCGACGCCCTCGCCGGCGGCGCAATGCCGTATTCGCGCAGTTTTTCGCGCGCGCCGTCGGTGATCCAGTCTGTGGTCCAGGGCGGCGAAAGTCGGCGCTCTATAGCAACATCCTTCAGCCCCTTGCTGTGTAGCTTGTCCAGAACACTTTGCTCGATGACTTCGGTTGCCGGGCAACCCGAGTACGTCGGCGCCAATGCGACGGTAACACCACCGTTGACGATAACCTCGCGCACGATGCCGAGATCGGTGATCGAGAGCACCGGAATTTCCGGGTCCGGGACTGCCGCAAGCCACGCGTAAATTGTCTCGGCGCTGACGTCGATGCCTACCATGTCGCACCCGGGTAGCTGCGTGTCAAATGCTGCATCTCGGCCAGCAGGAAGCCAAAATGCTCGCTGTGCAGGCCGGCACGACCACCGGATACCGGATGTTCGATGTCCGCCGGCACGGTCAATGTTGCAACGGCCAACAGGGCGTCGATGTTGCTCTGCCAGGTGACCGCCAGCGCACTGAGATCCGGGCCATTGAAAGCCGCGCGAAATTTATCGTCAACCTCGTCACCCGCGAAGAACTCGCCCGCAAAGCGCCAGTACCGGGCCAGTGATTCGCTCACCCGCGCGTTGCTTTCGCTGGTGCCATCACCGAGACGGATCAGCCATTTCGAGACATGCTGCAGGTGGTAACGAATTTCTTTGGCGGCCCGTGCCGCGATTTCTGCCAGCCGTTGGTCGGAACATTCAAGGAGTGCCTCGAGCTGCAGCAGGTAGAACGAATCGAACAGCACCTGGCGCACGACGGCGTCGCCAAAGTGGCCGTTCGGCTGCTCCACGAGCAGGAAGTTCTGAAACTCCCGATCGTTGCGTGCATAGGCGAAATCATCTTCGTTACGCCCCGCACCTTCAAGCTCGGCTGCATAGCTGTAATACATGCGTGCCTGGCCCAGGTAGTCGAGCGCAAAATTTGCGTTCGCGAGCTCTGCCTCGAGCTCGGGCTCGCCCGCCACGCGTTCGATCATGCGTTGCCCCGTGATGAGTGCATTGTCGCCAAGGCGCTGCACGTACAGGCGCAACGCCAACTGTGCGTCGGGCTTGATTCTGTTCACAGGTTCTCCACACCATCCGGAATTTCATAAAACGTCGGGTGCCGGTAAATTTTGTCTTCCGCGGGTTCGAACAGTGCCGCCGTTTCGGCCGGGTCCGAGGCGACAATACGGTCGGATCGAACTACCCAGATACTGACGCCTTCCATACGACGCGTGTAGGTATCTCGCGCGTGATCCAGCGCCATGTCATCGTCCGCCGCATGCAGGCTGCCGGCATGCCGATGGCTCAGGCCCGAGCGGCTGCGAATGAACACCTCGTACAATGGCCAGTTGGTGTGACTCATAGTGAAACTCCAATCCGCATCAGGCCGCCTCTTGCACAGCGTGCTTCGCAGCGTAGGCACGGGCCGCCTCGCGCACCCAGGCCCCGTCGTCATGAGCTTTTTGGCGTTTTGCGAGGCGCTCGCGATTGCAGGGTCCGTTGCCAGCCAGGACATCATAAAACTCCTGCCAGTCGATATCGCCAAACTCGTAGTGCCCCGTTGCCTCGTTAAAGTGCAGATCATCGTCCGGCACGCGCAAACCGAGAAACTCGGCCTGCGGGACCGTGGCGTCGACAAACTTCTGCCGCAATTCGTCATTCGAGAAGCGTTTGATCTTCCACGCCATCGACTGCGCCGAGTGCTCTGAGTCCTTGTCCGAGGGGCCGAACATCATCAGCGAAGGCCACCACCAGCGGTTCAGCGCGTCCTGCGCCATCGCTTTTTGCGCCTCACTCCCGCTACAGAGCACATGCATGATGTCGAAGCCCTGTCGCTGGTGGAAGCTTTCTTCCTTGCACACGCGCACCATGGCCCGCGCGTACGGACCGTACGAGCAGCGGCACAGCGGCACCTGGTTCATGATCGCAGCACCGTCGACCAGCCAGCCGATTGCACCGATATCCGCCCAGGTCAGGGTCGCGTAATTGAAAATGCTCGAATACTTCGCTTTGCCGCTTAGCAGGTCGTCGACCATCTTGTCGCGCGATACACCAAGTGTCTCGGCCGCGCTGTACAAATACAGCCCATGCCCCGCCTCATCCTGCACTTTCGCGAGCAAGATCACCTTGCGCTTGAGCGAAGGCGCTCGCGTCAGCCAGTTACCTTCCGGTTGCATGCCAATAATTTCTGAATGCGCATGTTGCGATATCTGCCGCACCAGGGTGCGCCGGTAAGCCTCGGGCATCCAGTCCTTCGCCTCGATTTTTTCCTCCGCGTCGCAACGACGCTGAAAAGCGCGAAGCTCAGCCTCGGATTCCGCCGGGCGACGCTGCTTTTCCTGCTCCGGCTTGCCCTGTTGATCGAGTCCCTGCGTGTACATGCTTGTAACCTCAATGTGCGGTGCCTGCTTATTGGCACAATGTGGCACGAACTTGTGCCTTTTTCAATAATTTGTGTATCGCTTTCGTGGTTTCCCGGGTGCCGGACCTGTTATTCGAGCAGAGCTCGCTGCTGCGCGATACTGTGCCCGTGAAAGACCGCGACCAGCTGCTCGTCCTGGTTATGCACCCTGACCGTGTAGAAGCCATGGCGCTGGTCGCGCTCCTGCTCTGTCGCGCGCGCCACCAGCACGTCGGCCACGTGCGATGGCCGCAACCATTCCATCGTTGCCGAAACAGACAGGTTTACGCGGTTGTAGGCATTGCAGGCGTATGCGAATGCGGTGTCCGCGAGTGTAAATACCATGCCGCCATGACACACGTTGAAACCGTTGACCATGTCCGGCCTTACGACCATGGTCGCCACCGCGGTGCCGGTGGCGGGAATATCAATCGTGATACCAAGCGCTTTGCAACAGGCGTCCCGTTCGAACATTTGCCTGGCACATTGCCTGGCTTCCGCGAGGCCCTCGTCACTGAATTTCGACTTCAATCTTCGACTCCCCTTATTAAGGTACTGGTTGTCAGCTATTAGTCTGACAATCCGCCGAAACGTGCCGCGCTCGATTTCGCGGCAGGCGGCAACGGACCGTTGACGTTCTCCATGACCTCGGACAAATACAACTCCGCAGGTGCGTAAAGCTGTCGGTAGACGTTACGACACAACTGGTAGGCCGCCGTGCCATGCCAGCTTGCAGGTAACAGTTCTACGGGCAGGTGCGGGTCACGCAGCAAGACCTTGCGGTACTCCTGGATCAGCAGGCTGCGCAGCAAAAATGCTGTCTTTGCGCCGATGCTTTTCGCCTTTTGCGTCTCCCGGTACACGGGATGAAAACTTTGTACAAATGTTGCGTAGCGCTCGTCGATATCAGCGATGTTCCACCCCGACTGCGCAAGGGACCTGAGGGCCGCTTCGCTTCTTATCGTACGTCCTTCCATCACGACGACTTCATCACTCAAATGCAGCCGCCGCAACACGACATCGAGATCACCCAGATCCGGTTTCGGGTGTGCCATGACATTCGGCGACATTGCCGCGAATCCCAGCCACGATATTTCCTTGCGTACCAGTTCACGGTTGCGGGTATCGAGGCCCGTGAGCAGGACCAGGCACCACTCGCCGTTCCAGTCGTGCGTCGGTTCGCCGTAGATCCGGTGCGTGGCCTGCGCAAATTTCTCGCGGCCTTCCTCCGTGAGGCTGTAGTAGCTGCGCCGGCCCAGCTGCTCTGCCTCTAGCCAGCCATCGCGAACCAGCCGATAGACTGAGGTTCGTACGAGCCGCTCATTGATGCCGAAGTCATGGAGCGCCTTGATCAGGCTACCCAGCCAGACGGTGCCGCCGCGCGGCGCGATGGAGTCGCCGAATACCGTGGTGATCAACGAGCCCGCACGGATCGTGGGCCGCGACTGGTAACCTGCAACGAGGTCGCGACAGGTGGATTCTAGTGACATAGGTCGGGCAACATGCATCGGCACCAATGTATTGCAGCAAGTCAGGATCGTGCTTGCTTTACAATTCGCTGACCGTACAATCTGATACAAAATAATTCAATCAACTCTTGTTTTCGTGTCTTTCAGGTTTTCGCCTTTCTGGTTTTTTCAAGGATCTGCCATGAAACTCGGCAACTACGTACATGACCGCTGGCTCGACGGTGATGGCAATGGCCGCGAGCTTTACTCGGCTGTTGATGGCCAGGTCGTCGCCAAAATCAGCAGCGAGGGTCTCGACTTTGCAGAGATCCTTCAACATGCGCGCCAGCAAGGTGGCACCAATCTTCGCAAGCTGACATTCCACCAGCGCGGTGACATGTTAAAAGCCCTGGCGCAGTATTTGCTGCAGAACAAGAAAGCGCTCTACGAATTATCGACTGCGACTGGTGCAACCCGCGCCGATAGCTGGGTGGATATCGACGGCGGCATATCGACGCTGTTCGTTTTTTCCAGCAAAGGTCGCCGCGAAATGCCAAACGACACGGTTTACCTTGACGGGGCGCCCGAGGCATTGTCAAAAAAAGGCACGTTCGTAGGGCAGCATATCTACACATCCAGGCCGGGCGTTGCTGTGCATATCAACGCCTTCAATTTCCCCTGCTGGGGCATGCTCGAAAAACTTGCACCCACCTTGCTTGCAGGTGTACCCGCGATCGTAAAGCCGGCGTCGAGCACCGCTTACCTGACCGAACTCATGGTCCGGCAGATTATCAAGTCGGGCATCCTGCCGCCGGGCGCGCTGCAATTGATCTGCGGCGGCGTGGGCGACCTGTTCGATCATCTGAATTGCCAGGACACGATCGCATTTACGGGCTCGAAGTCCACTGCCGAAATGCTGCAACAGCATCCGCGCGTCGTCAGTGAGTCCGTCACATTCACGGCCGAAACGGATTCACTGAACGCGTCCATACTGGGTCCGGACGCAACGCCTGGTACGCCTGAGTTCGAGTTGTTTATCAAGGAAGTCACGCGCGAAATGACCAGCAAGGCCGGTCAAAAATGCACTGCGATACGCCGAATCATCGCACCTGCGTCCATCGCGGCCGATCTCGTGCGTGAACTTTCTACCGCGCTTGGAAAAATTCGTATCGGCAACCCGGCCAGCAAAGACGTTGACATGGGCGCGCTCGCGAGCCGTGCACAACAGGCAGAGGTGCGCGACCGCGTAGCGGATCTTGCCAAAGAATCCGCCCTGGTCTATGGCGGTAGCGATGACTTTGAACTGGTCGATGCGGATGCGAGCAAGGGCTCCTTTTTCATGCCAACGCTGTTGCATTGCGACAAGCCGTTTCGATCCAGTGCCGTGCATGCAATTGAGGCCTTTGGTCCGGTGAGTACGGTTTTGCCCTACGACACGCTGGATGAGGCCATTGAGCTTGCGAAGCTTGGCGAGGGCAGCCTGGTTGGCTCGATCATTACGAACGACAATACCGTCGCGCGTGAGCTGGTACTCGGCACCGCGGCCTATCACGGCCGCATGTTGATCCTCAACCGGCATTGTGCCGCGGAATCCACCGGGCACGGCTCACCACTTCCGCACCTGGTGCACGGCGGCCCGGGCCGTGCCGGTGGCGGCGAAGAAATGGGCGG
>DDIS01000176.1 GCA_002338615.1 Proteobacteria bacterium UBA1844
ACAATGCCAGTGAAATCTGTGCGAGAGACCTGCAGCCAGCGGTGCTGGTACTTATGCCGTTTTTCTTCGTCATGATCGGCGTTCAGGCGCAATGGGAGATTCTCAATCAGCCGGTGTTGCTGTGGCTGGTCGTGGGGTTGATCGCAATTGCCGTTGTTTCCAAAGCCGTTGGCGGCGTGTTGGGCGCGCTGGGCGTTGTGTCGTGGCGTGACCGGTGGCTGATCGGTTTCGGCATGATCGCTCGCGGCGAGGTGGGGCTCATAATCGCCAGTATTGGTGCCGCGCAAGGCCACATCACACGTCCCATATTCGTCGCTCTGGTGTTGACGACCATTATCGTATCGGTACTCGGGCCAATGCTGATGCTGCCGCTTGCCAAACGGCTGCGTGCAGAAATGACCGCCGGGGTGGCACGATGAGCCGCATAGTCTCCTCGCCGCCCAGGCACGGCCCCGCCGGGATCGTCCACGCTGAGCGCATACGGGAGGCCGTTACCGCGTACGGTGAAGGCGATGATCTGTATGCGGCAATGCTCGACGACATTGGCCGCGCAACCGATACCATCCGGCTGGAAAGCTACATTTTTGCCGGCGATGAAATCGGCTGGCGGTTCGCCAACGCGCTCGCCAGACAAGCCAAGGCGGGTGTTCGGGTTCGAGTCCACATGGATGGGGCTGGCGCGCTGTTCGAGGGCACCGAGAAGCTCTTTCGGTATCTAGTTGGAGCGGGCGTCGAAGCCCGCTGGTTCAACCGTTGGCGCTGGACTGATCCGTGGCATTACAACCGACGCAACCACCGCAAGCTGCTTGTCGTCGACGAGCGCAGCGTCTACCTGGGCGGGTTCAACCTTCACCGCGAAAGCTCTGCGGTTTTGGTGGGTGCACAGCGCTGGCGCGACGTACACGTATGTCTAATCTCGCAGCTTGTCGAACCGGCGATTGGTCTGTTCGATGACCTTTGGGAGGGGCGGGCTACGCCATCACCACCCCCCTGGGTGGGACCATACCGGCTGGTACCTAACGACACGCGAGCCTGCCGACATGTTTTGTACTGTGACTACATGGAAGCGCTAACGGCGGCGAATCACAGCGTATGCATTGCTACACCGTATTTTGTCCCCAATCGTCGCTTTCGATCAGCGCTTGTTGCCGCCGTGCGTCGCGGTGTCCAGGTGCGCGTGCTGCTGCCTGCGCAAAATGACCAGCGCCTGGTGCAATGGGCCAGTCATGCATTGGCGCGGCCTCTTATACAACGCGGCGTCGAGTTTTTCGAATACCGGCCGCGCATGCTGCACGCCAAAGTGACGCTCATCGATGAGGGCTGGGCCATGGTCGGCTCAGCCAACGTCGACTATCGAAGTTTTTTTGTGAATCGCGAGCTCAACCTCGTGAGTCGCACCACCGCGCTATGCCGACAGCTAGATGCGCTGATGCGTGAGGATTTATCCGAATCGCGCGAGCTCAGACTGTCGCGACGACCGCCTATCGGTGTGCGCGCGGTATTGGAATTTATGGCGCGGCGATTGCGCCGCTGGTTATGACGGGCTCAGAGAGTCCTTAAGGAGACGACGACATGCAAGTGTTTGCAAAAATTGTCACTATCGTTGGACTGATTGCGGCTGCACCCTTGCCCGCCCAAGCGAGCGATGAAGACCGCGAAGCGATCATCGGTATTATCGCAGCAATCGAGAAGGGTTGGGAGGCGGCGGACGGCACGCCGTTTCGGCAACACTTTTTGGACTTCGAAGGCGCCCGCTACATCGAAGGCGGCGGCCAGAACGAGGGCCTTACCGACCTCATCGAACACCACGTGGAGCCAGAAGGTGACGCGCTATCGGGATTCGAGCTGGACTTCTCAAACATCGAAACTCACATAGAGGGAGAGTTCGCGTGGGCAATTGCCGACGTCGAGGTGATGGCGACGGTCAAGCGCGACGATCGTCAGATCCACAACCGCGGGCACGAGACGTTTCTGTTTCGGCGCATCGGCAGCGACTGGAAGGTTGTGCACACGCACAGCTCGAGCCGCCCGGTCAAGAAGGACTGAGCGATGCTGCGCCTGGTTTACCGCCACCTGGTCGTCGACCCGGCCCAAACCGGTCTGACCGCAGCCGTGGTGGTGGTGATCCCTATCCTCGAAGGCTTCGACGAGGGGTGGGTGGTGCCGCTCGGCGATGCGATCGCCGACACCGTCGGCACTTTTGCCATCGTAGAAGCAGAGCGTCGGCTGGGGGATGGATTGAAATTTGACGGCGAACTTCACTGTTTTCTTGACGCGGATAAAAACGACCGGTTGCTTTCGGGATTTCGCCGCGACAGTTTCATCACGCTGCGGTTGGCGAGGTACCTGTGAGCTGGCTTGATCAATGGCGGCGCAGCACTCGCCGGGCCTCCCTGTACACCGAGATTCGCGGTGACGGTGATGAAACCCTGGTGTTTATTGCCGGTTTGGGTGGCACCACCCGCTATTGGGCGAGCCGTTTGTCGCCGATCGAAGATCGCTACCGTGTCGTCCTCATCGATCTGCTGGGTTTCGGTCAATCGCCAAAACCCTGGGCGCAATACAGCGTCGAACGCCATGTCGACGCGCTACATAAGGTCCTCAAGGATCTCGGACCGATCACCTTGGTCGGCCACTCCCTGGGTGCCTTAGTGACCGTTGCCTACGCGGCCCGGTTTCCGGAGCAGGTGCACAACATTATTGTAATGGGCATGCCAAACTTCGGCTCACAAAGCCGGGCGTATCGTTACTTTCGCAGCGGGCGCGTCAAATACGGCTACGTGTACACCAACGTCTTTCTGACAATGGTCGCTTGTATTGTCAGCCGTCGTGTTGTCGGCTGGTTGCTACCGTACCTGATCAAAAGTGTGCCGCGCGAAGTCGCAGAGGACCTCGTGAAACACACCTGGCGCTCGTCCACTTCGTCTCTGTGGGAGGTCGTCTACCGCTATGACGTTGCGCAAGACCTGCGTAACTTGCCGACGCGTATCGGCGTGCTGTTCATCCATGGTGAATTGGACGTTATGGCACCGCTGCCGCACATCGAAGAACTGACCGCGGAGGGTTCGCGATGGCGGCTCCGGGTCTTGCGCGGCGTCGACCACCACCCGTTCTTGCGAGATCCTGATGGCTGCCTGGCGACCATTGACGCGACCGTGAGAAACGCTGAGTACCCGCCGCGACTCGTGGCCGTGTCGAGCGACAAATAAGGAGACGTACGAAGATGCTATTCGATTTAAGAAGACTACGGATTGTCCAATTGCTAGCGGTCGCCGGCCTCGCCGGTTGCAGCCCGGGTGATGCCGGCAGCGATAGTGTGGAAGGTCGTTGGTACACCGCAGCGCAAGTCGATCAAGGACAAGCGTTATTTGCGACGCATTGCGCGAGTTGCCACGGCGATCGTGCACAAGGTCTGGCGGAGGACTGGAAAAAGACGGATGCCAATGGCAATTATCCGCCGCCTCCGTTGAATGGCTCAGCGCACGCGTGGCATCACCCGCTTGTGGTCTTGGAGAATACGATTGCCGCCGGTGGTGCGCCCGTGGGCGGGGTCATGCCGGGATTTGCCGGGACATTGGGTGATGAGGAAGCGCGCGCCACGATCGCCTATTTTCAGAGTCTCTGGTCTGACGAGATTTATGCTCGCTGGCAAGAGATCGATGCACGATAACGACTAAACAGTGAGGGCAGTATGAGCAATCAAAAAGACCGGCCAGCCAAGCCAAATTCAAAGCCATCAAAGTCGAGGGTCACCTGGTTCAGCGCCGCCGCCGTTGCCGTTGTTGCCGCCATCGTCGGTGGCATCATATGGTTGGCGCCGCCGCCGCTCACGCCCGATGACGCAGACGTTGTTGTGTACAAGACCGCGACCTGCGGCTGTTGCGAAGAATGGGTTGATCATCTGCGCGAGCAAGATCTACATGTTTCCGTGGTCAACGTACGGGAAACGCGATCCGTGCAGCAGCGCCTGGGTGTGCCCGCGACGCTAGGCTCCTGTCACACAGCGAAGGTGGGCGACTACTTCGTGGAAGGGCATGTGCCGGCCGATTTGGTACAGCAATTGTTGGTGGAACAACCGGAGAATCTGCGCGGCATTGCCGTGCCGGGTATGCCGATCGGCTCACCCGGTATGGAGGGGCCTAATCCGGTTACCTACGACGTAGTGAGCGTGGACCTTGAAGGCGACGTCGCCGTGTACGCAACCCGTCAGGGACAAACGGCCGACTGACGCCTGATCGTTTCATTAACACGCTCTGCGCCCGCGCCGTGGCGCGACCCGTTGACTTGAATGTTGGATACAGGTTGTAGCATGGCGTAATGGTCGTTGAGGGGCGCGGTAAGTGATTTCGACGCGGCCATATTGCACGAACACTGATGTGTTCGGATTCCACCAACGGTCGCGACAATGACGATTCGGATTAAACGCGGGCTCGACCTTCCGATTGCCGGCATGCCGACACAACGACTGGCCGCCGATTCGGTCTCGACGCAAACGGTGGCGCTGTTGGGCGGTGACTACGTTGGTCTCAAACCCAATTTGCGGGTTGCCGAGGGTGAGCGCGTGTGCTTGGGTCAACCGGTGTTCGAAGACCGGGCAACGCCGGGCGTGCAATTCACCGCACCGGCATCCGGGATTGTTGCCGCCATTCACCGTGGAGCGCGACGGCGGCTGCAGTCGGTTGTCATTCAGTGCGACGGGAACGAGGAACGCGCCTTTGAATGCTGGTCCCGTTCAGCGCTGAGCGACCTTGATCCGCAGGCGGTACGTGCCAATCTGCTCGCCTCGGGATTGTGGACGTCGTTTAGGACGAGACCCTTCGACCGGGTGCCGACGCCGGAGTCAATGCCTGCGGCGATATTTGTGACCGCCATTGATACCAATCCGCTGGCCGCCGACCCCAATCTCGTCATATCTGCCGACGCCACGGCGTTTCATGATGGTGTACGCGTCATCCGCGCGCTCACGGAAGGCAAGGTCTACATTTGCGCGGCGCCCGGCAATTCGATCCTCGAAAACGCAATAGAGCGCGTCGAAACAGTCAACTTTTCCGGTCCCCACCCGGCCGGTCTGGTCGGGACTCACGTGCACTTCCTGGCCCCCGTCAGTCATGAAAGGATCGTATGGCATTTGAATTATCAGGACGTCATCGCCATTGGCCGCTTGTTTACCACCGGCCGCCTGGATGCCACCCGAATCGTCTCGATAGCGGGTCCCAGGGTTCGCAATCCGCGATTGCTGCGGGTGCCGCTCGGCGCTCACCTTGAGGAACTCCTTCGCGGCGAGTTGCTTGACGGTGCAAGCCGAAGTATATCGGGCTCGGTGCTGTCAGGTCGCCGGGCCGCAGGTGCGGAAGCGTATCTCGGCCGCTATCACCTTCAGGTCAGTGCGATCGAGGAGCAGTCGAGCCGCGAATTCCTGGGTTGGCTCGCGCCGGGTAAGAACAAATTCTCCGCCAGCGGGATGTTCCTTTCCAGTGTGTTGCCGAAGCGTTTTTTCGATTTGAGCACGTCACAGAACGGCAGTCCGCGAGCGTTGGTACCCATTGGCAGTTTCGAAAAGGTGATGCCGCTCAACGTCCTCATTACGCCGCTGCTCAAGGCGTTGCTTGTAAATGACACCGAGACTGCGATTGCGCTGGGTTGTCTGGAACTGGTTGAAGAAGATCTGGCGCTATGCTCGTTCGTTTGTAACAGTAAATACAACTACGGTGAGGCGCTTCGCGACACGCTCGCCTCCATCGAGAAAACGGGTTGATGGGCCGTTTGCGCGCCGCACTGGACCGCCTCGAGCGACACTTCGTCAAAGGTGGGCGCTATGAGAAATACGGCGCAGTGTTCGAGATGGTCGATACGTTGCTGTACTCGCCGAAAGACAGGACGGCGAGCGCACCGCATGCGCGCGACGCAGCTGATCTAAAACGGGTGATGTTCTTCGTCGTGCTCGCCGCAACGCCCTGCGTACTGGTGGCACTGTGGAACACGGGCTATCAGGCGAATCTGGCCATGGCCGAAATTGGACTTCGTTCGGCGGAGGGTTGGCGCGGCGCGCTGTTGGATCTGTTCTCAATCGGTTATGACCCCGCCAATGCAATTGCCAGTGGGTTTCACGGACTCCTCTATTTCCTTCCCATTTATGCGGTAACCCTGGTCGTGGGTGGCGCCTGGGAGGTCTTGTTTGCGTTGAAACGCAACCACGAGGTGAACGAAGGTTTTCTCGTCACCTCGCTGCTTTATGCCCTGATCCTGCCGCCGGACCTGCCGATGTGGCAAGTCGCGCTCGGCATTTCCTTTGGCGTCGTCGTCGGCAAGGAGGTTTTCGGCGGCACCGGCAAGAACATTCTCAATCCCGCGCTCCTGGGCCGCGCGTTCCTCTATTTCGCCTATCCCGCAGAGATTTCGGGCGACACTGTGTGGGTCGCGGTCGATGGCTACAGCGGCGCGACCGCGCTGGCTGTGGCGGCCGAGCA
>DDIS01000018.1 GCA_002338615.1 Proteobacteria bacterium UBA1844
TACGTGAAGAACATGATCACGGGCGCGGCGCAGATGGACGGAGCGATCCTGGTGGTGAGTGCGGCGGACGGTCCGATGCCGCAGACCCGCGAGCACATTCTGCTGGCACGGCAGGTTGGAGTGCCGTACATCGTGGTGTACATGAACAAGGCGGACCAGGTGGACGACGAAGAGTTGCTGGAGCTGGTGGAGATGGAGATCCGGGATCTTCTGTCGATTTACGAGTTTCCGGGCGATGACACGCCGGTGATCACGGGTTCGGCGCTGAAGGCCTTTGAAGGCGACACGTCGGACATTGGAGTGCCGTCGGTGGTGAAGCTGGTGCAGGCGCTGGACAGCTGGATTCCGGAGCCGGAGCGTGCGGTGGACGGTGCGTTCCTGATGCCGGTTGAGGACGTGTTCTCGATTTCGGGACGCGGCACGGTGGTAACGGGTCGAATCGAGCGCGGTATTGTGAAAGTGGGCGATGAGATCGAGATTGTGGGCATCCGTGACACGGGCAAGACGACCTGCACGGGAGTCGAGATGTTCAGGAAGCTGCTGGACCAGGGCCAGGCGGGTGACAACGTGGGCGTACTGTTGCGCGGCACCAAGCGCGAGGAAGTTGAGCGAGGCCAGGTACTGGCGAAGCCGGGTTCGATCACGCCGCACACGAAGTTTGAGGCTGAGGTTTATATATTGACGAAGGACGAGGGTGGCCGTCATACGCCGTTTTTCAAGGGTTATCGTCCGCAGTTTTACTTTCGAACGACGGACGTGACGGGCGCTGTGGAGTTGCCGGAAGGGACCGAGATGGTGATGCCCGGTGACAACGTGCAGATGGTGGTTGAACTGATAGCACCGATTGCCATGGAAGATGGGCTGCGCTTTGCGATTCGCGAAGGCGGACGAACCGTGGGTGCTGGTGTGGTAGCGAAGGTGATTGCCTGAAGCTGGTAGCATGCGATCGCGGCAGGATGCCGCTCCTACGACAATCTCGACCGTAGGAGCGCCGTCCCGGCGCGATCAATAAAGCAGGAGCGCCGTCCCGGCGCGATCAATAAAGCAGGAGCGCCGTCCGCGGCGCAAAGAAACGCAGGAGCGCCGTCCGCGGCGCAATTAAACGTAGGAGCGCCGTCCGCGGCGCGATCAACAGACTAGGAATTATCGTGTCAACAAACCAAAACATTCGAATTCGTCTGAAGGCCTTTGATCATCGCCTGATCGATACCTCGGCGCGTGAAATCGTGGATACCGCGAAGCGCACCGGCGCCACGGTGAAGGGGCCCATCCCTCTGCCGATGCGTAAAGAGCGATTTACAATTCTAATTTCGCCGCACGTCAACAAGGATGCTCGTGACCAGTATGAAATCCGTACGCACAAGCGACTGATGGACATTGTGGACCCCACCGACAAAACCGTTGATGCGCTCATGAAGCTCGAGTTGCCCGCGGGTGTGGACGTCCAGATCAAGCTGAATTGAGTGCGCCAGCCGGTTTTTAGATAATTATCGGATTATCAGTCACTTGGATCAGTAGCAAAACGCATCTTTGGGCGCGCAGAATATTTTTCTCATTTGGCTTGTATTTGCATCGCTGCTAGGTAAAATGGCGGGCTCGCTGGGTCAGGCCGGGCCGGGAGTCGGCCTGAAACAGAAGAATGTCACGCGGTTGTCCGCGATTCGTTCGAACTAAGGTCGCCAGGAAACTGTGGGCGACACGGCAAATCCCGGATCTGCCGGTCCCATGCGATGCAGGGGCTGGAACATTGGGTCAGCTGCTTAAGCTTTAAAGAACACGAAGTTCTTAGGCGTAGCTGGCCCTTTCGCGTGTCTGGACGATGCGTGAATTGAGGTCGCACCAACCGAAGTGCCGACTTTGAAAGAGATTTTAACGAGTTTGACGCTGGCCAATCGAAGTCGGCGTGGAGTTTGAACATGACTATGGGTCTTGTTGGCCGCAAATGCGGCATGACGCGCATCTTTACCGATGACGGAGTTTCGATTCCTGTCACCGTTATTGAGGCACAGCCAAATAAAATTACGCAGGTGAAAACCGTCGAATCTGACGGTTACCGGGCGTTGCAGGTATCCTCCGGTAGCCGGAAGGCATCGCGTGTCGTCAAGTCACGTGCCGGTCATTTTGCCAAGGCAAAGGTCGAAGCCGGCGATTTGATGACCGAGTTTCGCATTGACGAAAATGATGAAACGGCCTACGAACTGGGCAAGGAACTAAAAGTCGACCTTTTCGCCGAAGGCCAGAAAGTCGATGTTATCGGCACAACAATCGGCAAGGGCTTTGCGGGCACCGTGAAGCGGCACCACTTCCGCATGCAGGATGCGACGCACGGCAACTCCGTTTCGCATCGCGCGCCCGGTTCAATTGGCCAGAACCAGACGCCGGGCCGCGTGTTCAAGGGCAAGAAGATGTCCGGCCATATGGGCAACGTGCGGCGCACCATGCAGAACCTCGTCGTTGTGCGTGTCGATAACGATCGAAATCTGCTTTTGATTCGCGGCGCCGTGCCCGGCTCGAAAGGCGGTCGCGTTATCGTTCGTCCAGCCATCAAAGCGAAGAACTGAGGCCGTGACGATGAAAATAAAATTGGCAGATAAAGGCACGGTTGACGTCGCCGAGGCAGCATTTGGGGCCGCCTTTAATGAGCCCCTTGTGCACCAGGTCGTTACGGCGTACCTGGCAGGCAGCCGTGCCGGGACCAAGGCACAGAAGAATCGCGCGGCGGTTCGCGGTGGTGGCGTAAAGCCCTGGCGGCAGAAAGGCACCGGTCGCGCCCGTGCCGGCACGATTCGAAGCCCGATCTGGGTCGGCGGTGGTCGTACTTTCGCAGCACAGCCACGCGATCATAGTCAGAAAGTTAACAAGAAGATGTACCGCGCGGCGTTGCGCTCGATGATTTCCGAATTGCACCGCCAGGAACGGTTGGTCGTGGTCGAGTCGCTCGAGCTCGAGGCGCCAAAGACGAAGTTGCTTGCGACCAAGTTGAAGGAGCTCGAACTCGACAATGTCCTGATATTGAATGAGGCTTTCGACGAAAAGCTTTTTCTTGCGGCCCGCAACCTGCCGAATGTTGGTATTTGTGATGCCGGTTCAATTGATCCGGTGGTATTGATTCGATTCGAAAAGGTGCTGGTGACACTGCCGGCATTGAAGTTGATTGAGGAGCGCCTGTCATGAGTCAAGCTGCTCACCAGGAACGTTTGATGACTGTTATTCGTGGACCACACCTGTCCGAAAAGGCACACGTTGCCACGGAGAAGAATCAGGTCGTGTTGCGCGTCAGGACCGATGCGAGCAAGGCGGAAATCAAGAAAGCCGTCGAGTTGCTGTTCGAGGTTTCGGTCGAGCGGGTTCAGGTTGTCAACGTAAAAGGCAAGACGAAGCGCTTCGGACGCACCACTGGCCGCCGGTCAGACTGGAAAAAGGCTTACGTAAAGCTCGCCGAAGGTGCCTCACTTGATGCCTTCATGGGCGGGGAATAAGGGTTAGCGAATATGTCATTGCATAAAGCAAAACCGACTTCGGCAGGGCGACGTTTTGTTGTCAGCGTCAAGACCACCAACTTGTACAAAGGCAAGCCGCATGCCGCATTGCTGGAAAAGAAGATCTCCAAAGGCGGTCGTAATAACAATGGTCGCATAACCGTTCGTCACCAGGGCGGCGGCCACAAGCAACATTACCGCCTGATCGATTTCAAGCGCGACAAGGATGGCATTCCTGGCGTTGTTGAACGTCTCGAATACGATCCGAATCGCAGCGCGCATATTGCATTGATCAAGTATGCCGATGGCGAGCGTCGCTACATACTTGCACCCAAGGGTGTTGAGCTGGGCACGCCGATCATCAGTGGCGATGAGGCCGCTATCAAGCCGGGTAATTCGCTGCCAATCCGGGCGATCCCGGTCGGTACCGTTATACACAATGTCGAGATGAAGCCAGGCAAGGGCGGGCAGTTGGTGCGGTCCGCCGGTTGCGCGGCGCAACTCGCGGCACGCGAAGGCGCTTATGCGACGGTGCGACTGCGTTCCGGTGAAGTGCGCAAGATTCACGTTGATTGTCGCGCAACCATTGGCGAAGTCGGGCACGGCGAGCACAACCTGCGCAAGCTGGGCAAGGCTGGTGCGCAGCGCTGGCGAGGCGTTCGGCCGACGGTACGGGGTGTTGCGATGAACCCGGTGGATCACCCGCATGGTGGCGGTGAAGGCCGGACTTCCGGTGGACGCCATCCGGTGAGCCCATGGGGTGCGCCAACCAAGGGCGCCAAGACACGCAAGAACAAGCGCACGGACAGCATGATCGTCCGCCGGCGCAAGCGTAAAAAGTAGAGGATCAGGATAAATGCCACGTAGTGTGAGAAAAGGCCCGTTCGTCGATAGCCACCTGGCGAAGAAAGTAGCCGCGGCCAGCAAAGCCAATGACAGGCGACCAATCAAGACCTGGTCGCGTCGTTCCATGGTATTGCCGGACATGGTTGGTCTGACAATCGCTGTGCACAACGGTCGTCAGCATGTGCCTGTTCTGATATCAGAAAATATGGTTGGTCACAAACTCGGTGAGTTTGCGATAACCCGTACCTTTCGCGGTCACTCCGGTGACCGGAAAACGAAATAAGTCCAGGGAGTTTCGCTATGCAGGTTGCAGCAACACTTCGATATGCGCGTGTGTCTCCGCAGAAATGCCGCTTGGTGGCTGACATCATTCGCGGCAAATCAGTAGACGAAGCTCTTCGTACTTTGACGTTTTCGCCAAAGAAGAGTGCCCAGATCGTGAAAAAGATTCTCGAGTCGGCGATTGCCAACGCAGAACACAATCACGGCGCGGACATAGACGAATTGAAAGTTTCGACGGTAGAAGTGAACGAAGCACCAAGGTTCCGACGCTATCGCGCACGGGCAAAAGGCCGCGGAACGCGAATTATCAAACGTAACAGCCATATCACTATTCAGGTCGGCGACGAGTAAGCGAGTAAGTAAGTATGGGTCAAAAAGTACATCCAACCGGTATTCGCCTTGGCATCGTCAAGGACTGGACTTCGAAATGGTACGCTGATGCGAAGACGTTTCCGCATTACGTCAAGATGGACAACAAGCTGCGCGTGTTCATCAAGAAGAAGCTGAAGGAAGCGTCCGTCAGCCGGATAACGATCGAGCGACCTGCAAAGAAGGTGAATGTCACTATCTTTACGGCACGACCCGGCATTGTGATTGGCAAGAAGGGCGAGGATATTGAGAAACTTCGTGCGGAAGCGGCGAAGTTGATTGGCATGCACATTAATGACGTGCGTATCAATATCAACGAGATTCGCAAGCCCGAACTGGATGCACAATTGGTTGCTGAAGGCATTGCTCAGCAGCTTGAGCGGCGCGTGATGTTTCGTCGTGCGATGAAGCGTGCGGTGACCAATACCATGCGCGTGGGTGCTGAAGGCGTCAAGGTCAAGGTTGGCGGCCGGTTGAATGGCGCGGAAATTGCGCGTTCTGAATGGTATCGCGAAGGCCGCGTGCCATTGCACACACTGCGTGCAGACATTGATTACGGCGTTGCGGAAGCGTACACGACCTATGGCGTTATTGGCGTCAAGGTCTGGATATTCAAGGGTGAGGTTTTTGACAGACCTGAGGCTGTGTCGGCTGAGCCGGCTGAAGCGGCGGCAGGGGCGCGTTCCTGAGCGCGGTTTGCCAGGGACTGTTGGCTAAGGATTAAGAAATGCTACAACCAAAACGTACTAAGTTTCGCAAACAGATGAAAGGTCGCAACCGCGGTCTTGCCGTGCGCGGCAGTGCCGTATCGTTTGGCGAGTATGGCTTGAAAGCTGTCGGGCGTGGCCGCATGACCGCACGACAGATCGAAGCCGCACGTCGCGCGATGACGCGCCACATCAAGCGTGGCGGCAAGATCTGGATTCGGGTGTTTCCGGACAAGCCGATAACGAAGAAGCCGCTCGAAGTGCGACAGGGCAAAGGCAAGGGCAACGTCGAGTACTGGGTATGCCAGATCCAGCCCGGCCGTATGTTGTATGAAATGGAAGGCGTGACGGAAGAGGTAGCGCGTGAAGCGTTTGCCCTGGCAGCGGCCAAGCTGCCCTTCCAGACCACATTCGTTACCCGGCAGGTAATGTGATGAACGTACAGGATCTTCGTAACAAATCGCTCGATGAGCTCAATACCGAGCTTGTTGCGCTGCGACGCGAGCAGTTCAATTTGCGTATGCAACAGGCGAATGGTGAGTTGAACAAGCACACCGAGCACCGCCGTGTAAGAAAAGATATTGCGCGCATCAAAACGGTACTGTCCGAACAAAAGCGTTCGGCCAGCGACAAGAAGAAAGGGTCTTAAGGTAAAGAAAGATGAGTGAAGAAAAGAATACTCAGCGCACTCTCGTTGGCCGTGTTGTCAGTGACAAGATGGACAAGACCGTCTCTGTCGCGATTGAACGCATGATCAAGCATCCGGTGTATGGCAAGTACATTCGTCGCACGTCCAAAGTATTGGCGCATGATGCGGCAAATGAATGCAAGCCGGGTGACAGGGTACAGATTGCCGAATGCCGTCCGATTTCGAAAAACAAGTCATGGGCTGTGGTCAACGTTGTTGATCGTGCGGCAGACCGGTCGTAAGTAGTCAGTCGTAAGAAACCATAATTCAGGAATGCAGTCATGATTCAGATGCAGACAGTTCTCGATGCGGCAGACAACTCCGGTGCGCGGCGTGTGCAGTGCATTAAAGTACTCGGCGGATCGAAGCGCCGCTACGCGAGCGTTGGTGATGTCATCAAGGTGAGCGTAAAGGACGCTATTCCACGCGGAAAGGTCAAGAAGGGCGAGGTTTACAACGCAGTCGTAGTACGTACTCGCAAGGGTGTTCGTCGTAAGGACGGTTCCCTGATTCGTTTTGACGGTAATGCGGCGGTTCTGTTGAACGCGCGCCTTGAGCCGATCGGCACTCGTATTTTCGGCCCGGTCACCCGCGAATTGCGGACGAACCGTTTTATGAAAATTATTTCGCTGGCACCCGAGGTTCTGTAAGAACCTTGTAATTACGGTCAAAAGCTATGAATAAGATCAGAAAGGGCGATGAAGTCATCGTCAGAACCGGCAAGGACAAAGGTCGCCGCGGCACGATTCTGGAAGTGTTTCCGGATGGGCGGGTGCTGGTTGAGGGCATTAATATTGCCAGGAAGCACGTCAAGCCGAACCCGAATATCGGAGAGCCGGGCGGAATTCAGAACAAGGCAATGCCGATAGAGCATTCAAACGTCATGGTATTCAATGCCAAGACGAAGCAGGGCGAGCGCGTAGGATTCAAGATCAAGGACGACGGCAGCAAGGTTCGAGTATTCAGGAACGGCGACACGGTCGACCTTTAGTTTATCGACAATTCATTGATCGACGCTCTGGTCGGCGTCAAATTGGAATTAGAAAATGGCTCGTTTACAGGAAAAATTCAACACGGAACTGAAGGGCGCCCTGCAGAAAAAGCTGGGGCTCAGCAATCCCATGCAGGTTCCGCGGATCACAAAAATTACGCTGAATATGGGTGTAGGCGAGGCCGTGGCGGACAAAAAGGTACTTGAGAGTGCCCGGGCCGACATGGAGAAGATTGCCGGCCAGAAATCGGTAGTTCGCCTCGCGCGCAAATCAGTAGCCGGCTTCAAGATTCGTGAAGAAATGCCTATCGGCTGCAAAGTCACGCTGCGCCGCGAACGCATGTACGAGTTTCTGGATCGCCTGGTGAATATCGCGATACCGCGTGTTCGTGATTTTCGCGGCTTGAATCCACGTTCGTTCGACCGTCAGGGCAACTACAGCCTTGGTGTTACCGAGCAGATTATCTTTCCGGAGATAAATTACGACGAGATTGATGCATTGCGGGGCATGGACGTCACGATTACCACGACGGCGCGAAACGCCGCGGAAGGCAGGGCGCTGCTGGAAGCGTTCAACTTTCCGTTCAAGAAGTAGGAAACAAAGAATGGCCAAGAAATCAATGATCATGCGTGAACTGAAACGCGAGAAGCTGGCGGCACGCTACGCGAAAAAGCGTGCAGCGCTGAAAGCGACAGTCCGCGATATCAATAGTACCGACGACGAGCGCGAGGTAGCGCAGGCGAAGTTGAACGCAATGCCGCGTGACTCAAGCCCGATACGGCAACGAAATCGCTGCCAGATCACCGGCCGGCCGCACGGTGTTTATCGCAAGTTTGGCCTGGGTCGAAACAAGCTGCGTGAAGCCGCAATGCGTGGCGAAATTCCGGGCCTGACCAAAGCCAGTTGGTAGGCGGAGACAAGATATGACAATGACAGATCCGATTTCAGACATGCTGACTCGTATTCGTAATGGCCAGAATGCGCGCAAGCCAAGCGTTGCAATGCCCGGTTCCAAGGCAAAAGCGGCAGTTGCCCGCGTGCTGAAAGACGAAGGTTATATTGCAGATTATTCGATCGACGGGGAAGGCGCAGCGAAAACGCTGACCGTGGAACTGAAGTATTTTGAAGGAGCGCCGGTAATTGAAACGATCCAGCGTAGCAGCAAGCCGGGACTTCGAATCTATCGTGGCAAGGAAGACCTGCCAAAGGTCCTGGGTGGTCTTGGTGTCGCTATCGTGTCGACTTCTGCGGGTGTCATGAGTGACCGGCAGGCGAGAGAGAAAGGAATTGGTGGTGAGGTAATCTGCGTCGTTTCCTGATGCCGATTAGCTTAACCAGAAGAGACAAAGACTATGTCAAGAATTGCTAAAGCACCGGTGCCGCTGCCAAAAGGCGTCGAGTTCAAACAGGAAGGCAATGTTGTCACGCTCAAAGGCGGCAAAGGCTCGCTGTCGTTGGAGCTGAACAACGAAGTCGAATTGTCGGTCGAAGACAATTCACTGCAACTTGCCCCGCGTTCGGGCTCGCGGTTTTCATCGGCTATTGCAGGCACGATGCGCGCGATACTGGCGAACATGGTTGAAGGCGTGTCGGCGGGATTTGAGCGCAAGCTGGAGCTGGTTGGTGTCGGATATCGGGCACAGGCTCAGGGCAACAAGTTGAACCTGACCCTCGGCTTCTCGCATCCGGTGGTGCACGAAGTACCGGAGGGCATCACGATTGAAACGCCGAGCCAGACCGAGATCCTGATCAAGGGTACTGACAAGCAGCGTGTTGGCCAGGTTGCGGCAGAGATTCGACGTTATCGGCCGCCGGAGCCTTACAAGGGCAAAGGCGTTCGATACGCAAATGAGCGTGTGGTTCTCAAGGAAGCCAAGAAGAAGTAGGCAGTCCAAACCAGGTAATCGGACTAGACCCATTGTTCGGGTCTATTTCTATACGGAATTTATTCAGGCATAACATCATGAAGCTGGACAAGAAACAAAATCGTCTGCGTCGCGCACGAAAAGGTCGGGCGAAGATGCGGGAGCTCGGAGCGAGCCGCTTGACTGTGCATCGCACGCCGCGTCACATCTATGCGCAGATCATTGCGCCGGACGGCGGCACGGTTATCGTCTCTGCATCGACACTGGAGGCGGAAGTACGTAAGGGTATGCAGAACGGCGGTAACGTTGAGGCAGCCAGCATTGTTGGCGCGCGCATCGCCGAGAAGGCGAAAGCCAAGGGCATCGACACAGTCGCGTTTGATCGTTCGGGTTTTCGCTACCACGGCCGGGTCAAGGCGCTGGCAGATGCCGCGCGCGAAGCGGGACTGAAGTTTTAGTGACGCGTTTTGCGTTAATAGTTTGATAACGAGTCAATTGGAAAAAATAACAACGACTTTTGTGAGTCGTTCTGGATCAAAACATGGCAAGAAATGAACAAAACCAGTCAAACGATGACCTGATCGAGAAGTTGGTCACGGTGAACCGTGTCGCCAAGGTAGTGAAAGGTGGCCGGCAGTTCGGCTTTACAGCGTTGACAGTGGTTGGTGACGGTCAGGGCCAGGTCGGCTTCGGCTACGGCAAGGCCCGTGAGGTACCGATTGCGATCCAGAAAGCCATGCAGAATGCGCGCAAGAACCTGATCAACATCAGCCTGAATAACGGCACGCTGCAGTATGCAAAGAAGGGCCACCACGGTGCGACGCTGGTTTATATGCAGCCTGCATCCGAAGGTACCGGTGTTATCGCGGGCGGTGCGATGCGCGCGGTGTTGGAATGCGCCGGCGTGCGCAACGTGTTGGCCAAGAGCTATGGCTCACGTAATCCGATGAACGTGGTGCGGGCGACGATCAAGGGCTTGAAGGGAATTCATTCCCCGCAGGCGATTGCAGCCAAGCGCGGCAAAAAAGTTAAGGAGATCGTGGCCTGAGGCCGCGATCCAAGCGGAACAAAGTAGAGAAAGACCATGGCGAATCCGAAAGATTTGAAAGTGACACTGATCAAGAGCAGGCACGGCCGACTGAAAAGCCACAAGGCCTGTATTTCCGGTCTGGGTTTACGCAGGTTGCACCAGAGTGTATCGGTCAGGGACACGCCCGAGAATCGCGGCATGATCAATCGAATTTCGTACCTGGTCACGGTAGAGGAAGCCTGACATGCGACTGAATAAACTGGCACCTGGCGAAGGTGCGAAAAAAAATGGCAAGCGCTTCGGACGAGGACACTCCGCAGGTCAGGGCAAGACCAGCGGCCGAGGCGTCAAGGGCCAGCATGCACGCTCGGGCGGCTATCACAAGGTCGGATTCGAAGGCGGCCAGATGCCGTTGCAGCGGCGCCTGCCGAAAGTCGGCTTTAATTCGCGGATGGCGAAATACTCAGCCGAGCTGCGCTTGCATGAGCTCAATATCCCGACAGCGGACCTTATTGATCTCGACGAGCTGAAAAAACTGAATCTCGTAGCTGCCTTCACGACCAAAGTGAAGGTGATCTTATCGGGTGAAATCAACAAGGCAGTGAAACTCAAAGGTATCGCTGTCACTAAAGGTGCGCGGGCGGCTATCGAAAAAGCCGGCGGCAGCATTGACGCATAAGGATTGGTGCCCAGGTATCGGGTACCAGCTTAATGACAAGCTTAAACAGGACTGATCGTGGCTAAAAAGCCCTTCAAAAATCCGGCAGATCTTGCAAAATCGGCAAGCAAAATGGCTGAGCTCAAGTCTCGCATATTTTTCTTGATCGGTGCTTTGATTGTGTTCCGTGTGGGCACCTACATTCCTGTGCCGGGCGTGGATCCGGTTGCGCTGACCGAGTTCTTCAACCAGCAGTCCGGCAATCTGCTCGGTTTGTTCAATATGTTCTCTGGTGGTGCGTTGTCCCGTTTCGGCCTGTTTGCCCTCGGTATCATGCCGTACATTTCTTCGTCCATTATCATGCAGATGGCGAGCCACATCGTGCCGCAAATGCAGCAGCTAAGAAAAGAGGGCGAGCAGGGTCGCCAGCAGATCGTCAAGTACACGCGCTGGGGCACAGTCGCTCTTGCCAGTTTTCAGTCAGTCGCGGCCGCCTCCTGGTTGCAAAGCCAGTCCGGCCTGGTCGTGAATCCGGGTCCGAGCTTCCTGGTGACGGCCTGCATTACGCTGGTGACAGGCACGATGTTTCTGATGTGGCTGGGCGAACAGATCACGGAACGTGGTATTGGCAACGGAATCTCGATGATTATTCTCGCCGGCATTGTTGCCGGTATGCCGGCCGCGATTGCCGGCTCCGCGGAGCTGGTGCGCAACGGCGAAATGTCGCCGGCGACTGCAATCCTGATGCTCCTCGGTGCCGTTGCCGCGATTATTTTCGTTGTGTACATGGAACGTGCACAGCGTCGAATTACGGTGAACTACGCGCGCCGCCAGCAAGGGCGCAAGATGTTTGCCGCGCAAAGCACACACCTGCCGTTCAAGATTAATATGTCCGGTGTAATTCCGCCGATTTTCGCCTCGAGTATCCTGTTATTTCCGGCGACGATCGCGCAGTTTTTTGGCCAGTCAGCGCACCCCGGGCCATTTCAGCGTTTTCTGCAGACCATGGGCGCAAACCTTGGGCCAGGCCAGCCGATCTATGTGTTGTTGTACGCAGCTCTTATCATATTTTTCTGCTTTTTTTATACGGCGCTGATGTACAACTCGAAGGACACGGCTGACAGTCTGAAGAAAGCAGGCGCATTTCTACCCGGCATACGCCCGGGTGCGCATACAGCGGATTACATCGACAAGGTACTGACGCGACTGACGTTCTGGGGCGCACTGTATGTTGCAGCCGTTTGCACGTTGCCAGAACTGGTCCGCATGTTTAACCCGTCGTTACCGTTCAGTTTTGGTGGCACGTCACTATTGATTCTCGTCGTCGTTACGATGGACTTCATGTCGCAGTTACAAGCGCATGCAATGAGCCAGCAGTACGAAGGCATGATGCAGAAGGCCAACTTGCGAAATTACGGCAAGGGTGGCCAGTTACGCTGATTATTCAGCGGGATTTGGAGAGCGCTCATGAAAGTAAGGGCATCAGTCAGAAAGATTTGCAGAAATTGCAAGATAATTCGACGCAATGGCGTTGTGCGGGTGATTTGCACCGACGCGCGACACAAGCAGCGTCAAGGTTAATTGATAAGGAACTCGCTAGTGGCACGTATAGCAGGCATAAACATTCCGCTGACCAAGCACGTAGTGATCGCGCTAACGGCGATCTACGGAATCGGAAATTCACGCGCGAAGAAGATTTGCGAAGCAGCCGGTGTTGCTCCGCACACGCCGGTAAAAGACCTGGCTGAGCCCGAGGTGGCTAACCTCAGGACAGCGGTTGCAACATTTACCGTTGAAGGCGACTTGCGTCGTGAAATTTCAATGAATATCAAGCGCCTCATGGATCTCGGCAGCTATCGCGGTATTCGGCATCGTCGCGGGCTTCCGCTTCGGGGTCAGCGTACGCGGACAAACGCACGGACGCGGAAAGGCCCGAGAAGGCCGATTAAGCGGTAAACGTTTTTACGAACACTATTCGAATTATCAGTTTCTGAGCCGAATAGTACGATGAGGATATTAGCTTGGCAGAAGTTAAAAAGAAGAAGGTTAAAAAGCATGTAGTTGACGCTGTTGCGCACATTCATGCTTCCTTCAACAATACGATTATCACGATCACTGACCGTCAGGGTAATACGCTTTCCTGGGCGACGGCGGGTGGTTGTGGATTCCGAGGCTCACGTAAGTCGACGCCGTTCGCTGCGCAGGTTGCAAGCGACAAGGCCGGTCGAGTGGCCCTCGAGTTTGGCGTCAAGAACATTGACGTAAAGGTCAAGGGACCGGGTCCCGGTCGCGAGTCCGCGGTTCGAGCACTGAACGTACTGGGCTTTCGGATCCAACACATTGAGGACGTGACACCGATTCCACACAACGGATGTCGTCCGCCGAAAAAACGCCGAGTGTAGAGGCATAAGTAGATGGCAAGATATTTAGGACCAAAATGCAAACTGTCCCGCCGCGAAGGTACGGACCTGTTTCTGAAGAGCGGAATTCGTCCGCTCGAGTCAAAGTGCAAGCTGGATGTACCGCCGGGCGGAGCAGCACAGCGGCGCCCGCGACTCTCGGAATACGGACTCCAGTTGCGCGAAAAGCAGAAGCTGCGTCGGATGTACGGTGTGCTGGAACGTCAGTTCCGCAACTATTACAAGCGTGCGGCACAGCTCAAAGGCTCGACGGGTGAAAATCTGTTGCGATTGCTCGAGGGTCGTCTGGACAACGTCGTTTACCGGATGGGCTTCGCTGCTACTCGCGCGGAAGCTCGCCAGCTTGTCAGCCACAAGAGCATCGAAGTGAATGGCAAAGTTGTCAATATTCCCTCGGCCCAGCTAAAAGCCGGGGACGCGATCGGTGTTCGCGAAAAAGCCAAGAAGCAGCTTCGTATCCAGGCTGCGCTGGAGATTTCCGGTCAGGTCGGTCTGCCGGACTGGGTTGACGTGGATACGACCAAGATGGCCGGAGTTTTGAAATCGTTGCCGGATCGGGAAGATGTTCTCCCGGATATCAACGAAAACCTTGTCGTCGAGCTTTACTCGAAGTAGTCAGGAGGGTTTTTACCCATGCAGGAATCTGTACACGAATTTTTGAAGCCACGGGTCGTAAAAGTTTCGCCGGTCAACGACTTGCAAGCGAAGGTTACTATCGAACCGTTCGAGCGAGGCTTCGGTCACACATTGGGCAACGCTTTGCGTCGCATCCTGTTGTCATCGATGCCGGGCGCGTCCGTCACGGAAGCTGAAATCGAAGGCGTACTGCACGAATACACCAGTATCGAGGGTGTGCAGGAAGACGTTGTTGATATTCTCTTGAATCTGAAGCAGGTCGCTGTGCGCATGAATTCGCGTGACACGGCTGAGCTCAGGCTGTCCAAGAAAGGCCCCGGTCCGGTTACAGCTGGCGATATCCAGCTTGACCACGACGTTGAAATCATGAATCCGGAACTCGTTATCGCAAATTTGACGAGTGCCGGCGAACTGAACATGATTCTCAAGGTCGAGCGCGGCCGTGGCTATCGACCGGCGACACAACGTCCGACATTCGAGGACCAGGCAGGGCCGATCGGCCGCCTGCAACTCGATGCGTCGTTCAGCCCGATTCATCGCGTGACGTACAACGTCGAGGCGGCCCGAGTCGAGCAGCGTACCGATCTGGATAAGCTGATAATTGACATTGAGACGAATGGAACGATTGATCCGGAAGAAGCGATTCGTCGCGCTGGCAGTATCCTGAAAGACCAGTTGTCTGTATTCGTTGACCTGCAAGGTCAGGAAGAAGGCGTTGGCGCACAGGCTGAAAATCAGGTCGATCCAATTCTGCTGCGGCCGGTTGACGAGCTCGAACTTACGGTTCGCTCGGCCAACTGCCTCAAAGCAGAAAACATCATGTACATCGGCGATCTGGTGCAGCGTACCGAAGTTGAATTGCTACGTACGCCGAACCTGGGCAAGAAGTCGCTCACCGAAATCAAGGAAGTGCTCGAAGGGCACGGTCTTGGTCTTGGCATGCGGCTCGAGAACTGGCCGCCGGCAAGCCTGCGCCCGGAGCACGAACTCGCTCTTTAGGTCGCTCTTTTTAGATATGGATTAATGTAGGACAGTCAAATGCGTCATAGAAAATCCGGCCGGCGCCTGGGCCGCAACAGCTCTCATCGCAAAGCCATGTTTCGTAACATGGCAGCGTCGATGCTGAAACATGAAACGATTCGTACGACTTTACCAAAAGCGAAGGAATTGCGTCGTGTGGTCGAGCCGTTGATTACGCTCGGCAAGGAAGACAGTGTCGCGAACCGGCGCCTCGCGTTTGACCGTTTGCGTGACAAGGAAGTGGTCGGCAAGTTGTTCAAGGACCTCGGACCGCGTTTCAAAGCACGTCCTGGCGGCTACCTGCGTATCCTGAAAACAGGACCACGCCCGGGCGACAATGCTCCGATGGCGATCGTCATGCTTACCGACAAGGCCCCGGTCGACGCTGCAACAGACGAGTAAGGCGGGGTTCGCCTGGTCAACAAATAAGAAAGGGGCCTTGTGCCCCTTTTTTGTTGTCGAGGATCGTTGCGTGGAGCGCAGGCGCTAGCTGTTGAGCGCTGCAGCGGCTGCGACCGACTTGCGAGCTTCGCCAGGGGATTCTCGCATCTCTTGCCGCCCAATGGCCAACGGCGCAGCGACTTACTTCGATGCGGGTAGCGGCACTTTGTCCCGATTTGCCCTGAGTTTCGCGATAAGTCGCGACACATACTCCGGTGAATGCGTATTTCTCGCGATCAGACTGTAGGCAACCGGTACGACAACCAGTGTCAGGACCATGGCGAAACTGACGCCGAAAAAGACCACGGCACCGATCGACTGGCGTGAAAGTGCGCCGGCGCCGCTTGCTATGAGCAACGGAATTGCACCAAACGCGGTACACAGGCTGGTCATCAGAACAGGCCGCAGGCGTGTTTTCGATGCCTGCACGATCGCGGCCTTGAATTCCACCCCGGAATCCCGGAGCTGGTTGGCAAACTCCACAATCAGGATACCGTTCTTGGCGGCAAGCCCGATCAACATGACCGCACCGATTTGACTGTAGATGTTGATCGACGAGTCAAACACGAATAAGCCCACCAACGCCCCGGTAATCGCAAGCGGTACGGTCGTCATGATAATCAATGGATGGCGAAAGCTTTCAAACTGCGCCGCCAGCACCAGGTAGGCGATCGTCAGGGCCAGTATGAATGTCAGGTAAATCGCATTGCCGGTGTTTTTGAAATCGCGCGACTCGCCGTCATAGTTGAGCCGCGCCGACTCAGGTAATTGCTCGGCGACAAGCGTTTCGAGATAGTTCAGGGCCTCTCCCAGCGAATAGCCCGGGTTGAGTGAGCCACTGATACTGATTGCACGCATGCGGTCGAAGCGCCTGAGGTCTACGGGTCCCGCAACCTCTTCCAGCGTGATGAGGTTCGAAAGCGGGATCAGCCGGCCGGAGCCCGACGAGCGCACATAAATCGATTCAAGATCGCTCGGCGTTTGCCGGCGTTCATCGGCGCCCTGCAAAATGACCTTGTATTCCTCGCCTTTGTCGATGAATGTCGTTACCACGCGTGACCCTAAAATGGTCTCCAGCGTACGCCCGACATTTGACAGGGACACCCCCAGATCCGCGGCCCGATCACGGTTAATTGCAACATTGATTTTCGGCTTCCGTTCCTTGTAGTCGGATTCGAGATTGGATAGTCCCGGGTTATTCTCCGCTTCACGCAATATCACGTCGCGCCACTCGGCAAGTTCCTCGTAGCTGGTGCCGCCGAGGACAATATTCAGAGGTCGGCTACTCTGTCCGAGGCTCCAGGCGCCCGGCGCAAATGCGAATGCCTGCACACCCGGCAGCTTATTAAGTTCGGCATTCCAGCCGGCCACGATTTCGTTGGCAGTGCGATCGCGTTTGTCCCAGACCTGTAGCGGCGCTATCACCATGCCGGTATTCACATCCGCGCCGCCGCCCCAGCTGCCGGAACGTCCAAGTACGCGCAGCACATCGCCTTTTTCTTTGTCTTTCATGACGATTTTTTCGGCGGCTTCCACGTAACCTAACGTGTAATCAAGGCTCGCACCGTCCGGCGCCGTAAGGCTTATCATCGCCATTCCGCGGTCTTCTCGAGGCATATACTCGACAGGAATCTTCCCGACGAGCAACAAGCTTGAGCCGAATATTAAAATCGCGAAAATGATTACGACCAGAGGGTGGGCAATCGCCCTGTGTAACAGGCGCTCATAGGCGCGCGACAGGCTTTGAAAGAGTCGATCGATGATGCGCGTTACGCGACCCCGGTGCAGCCGGTTGTCGGCAAACAGCTTCGTGGTGAGCATGGGTACCAGCGTGAGCGCAATCAGGCTCGAAAAGAGTACCGCGGCAGCAAGTGATATCCCGAATTCCCGGAACACTTCGCCAATATTGCCGGGCATGAATGATACCGGCAGGATGACGGCGACCAACACGAGTGTGGTCGCGATAACGGCAAAACCAATCTCGCGGCTGCCGTTGATGGCCGCTAACAGCGTTGGTTCCTTGTTTTCGATGCGCCGCGCAATATTCTCCAGGACGACAATTGCGTCGTCAACGACCAGTCCGATAGCGAGCACGAAGCCCAGCAACGTCAATGTATTGATCGAAAATCCGAGCGCCGCCATGACAATGAAAGCGGCAATGATCGAAATAGGAATTGTGATCGCCGGAATGATCGTCGCGCGAATAGTACCAATGAAGCCGTAAATAACCACGAGCACCAGCAGCAGTGCAAGGCCGAGGGCCTTCGCGACCTCCTTCATGGACGCGCGAATAAATATCGCGTTATCCATGTTAACGCCAAGATTGATATCGGCGGGTAAAGAGGACTGCAGTTCGTCGATTCGTTTCGCGACGTCCGCATTCACCTGCAGAATATTAGCCTGCGCCTGGGGCACCACGCCGAGGCTCATCCCGGTTTTACCATCCGTACGCGAGAAGCTGCGCACGTTCTCGGGTGCCATTTCTATGTCGGCGACTTCGCCAAGCCGGACCAGGTAATTGTCCGCACCCTGCATCAGGACCAGTTGTTCAAAGTCAGCTACGGTCAGGTAGCCGGTGTCGGTGCGCAGGGTAAATTCGCGGGTAGTGGACTCGAGACGCCCGGACGGAATTTGCACGTTTTCGCGTCGCAAAGCGTCTTCCACGTCGGTGACGGTCAGATTGCGTGCCGCGAGGCGCTTTGGGTCAACCCAGACGCGCATGGCGGGACGTCGACTGCCGCTGCCGCGTATCGTCGCAACTCCTTCAACGACCGACAGTGCATCAACGAGATAGCGTTCCGCGTAGTCTGAGACCTCCATGAGCGAGCGACTGTCGCTCGATACATCGATCCACATCGTGGTGGTCGATGAGCTGTCCTGCTTGGTAACTTCCGGCGGATCAGCCTCGTCGGGCAAGTTGCCGAGCACGCGGCTGACGCGATCACGAACGTCGTTCGCGGCGGAGTCCACGTCGCGGTCACTGCTGAACTCAATCGAAATGGTCGAGCGTTCATCGTAGCTGCGCGAGGATATCTTGGTGATGCCCGATATTCCGGCGATCTGATCTTCAATAATCTGTGTTACGCGCCGCTCGACAATGTCGGATGCGGCGCCGCGATAGCTCGTGCTGATTGATACAACGGGTCGTTGTATATCCGGATATTCGCGGATCGACATGCTTTGCAGGGACATCAGGCCAATGATGACCAGGATCAGGGAGATGACCGCCGCGAATACCGGCCGCCGTACAGAGACGTCAGAAATCAGCATAAGAGACATCCCCGCCCGCGGCACTATCCCTGGTCTCTCTGGCAGCCGCTCCGCTCGCGTTGACCTCGGAGCCGGAACGTACTTTTCCTGTACCTTCCGTAATGACCTCCTCGCCTTCAACCAGCCCGGTGGTGATGACGACATAGCCCGGCACCCGGCGGCCGAGTTCTACGGTGCGTTTTTCGACCACGTTATCCGCCACCACGAATACATATTGCTTGTCACCCTCCGGGACGATCGACTGTTCCGGCGCAACCAGCACGTCGCCCCGATCACGTTGCAATTCCACGGTCATGAACATGCCGGGCTTCAGATCGCCGTCCACGTTCGGCAAGATAGCGCGTACCTGCACGGCGCGGGTAACTGGATCAAGACGCGTATCGATGCTGGCGACAGTTCCGGCGAAGCGCCGGTTCGGATAAACAATACTCCCGGCCCGTATTGTCATACCGTCCTTCACAACCGTCAGGAACGTTTCCGGAACAGAAAAGTCGAGTTTGATGGTGCTGATATCATCCAGCGTGGTGATGACGGTGGATGTATTGACGAAACTTCCCGGGCTCACGCGCCGCAAACCAACGCGGCCCGCAAACGGCGCTCGAATTAGCGTGTTGTCGAGCCGCGCCCGCGCCGCTTCGACCTGCGCTTCATCAACTTTGACCTGCGCCAGCAGTTGTTCGAGACCCGATGCCGATATTGCGTGCGTATCGGACAATGCTTTGTTGCGGTTATACAGACTCCGGCTTTCCGCGAGCGCGGCCTCGGCCAGCGCGAGGCCGGCTTTCGTTTCACTGGATTCGAGTTTCACAAGCAAGTCACCTTTTTTGACCAATTGCCCTTCAACAAACTCGATGGACTCGATCAGGCTGGCAACGCGCGGTTGTATATCAATGGACTCGTTGGCACTCGCCGTGCCCAATGCCTCGATTTCATCAACCAGCGGCCGGTAGATGATTTTCGCCGTCACTACGTTGATCGCCGCATCACCCATGGCGCGTGAGCCGTTGACGTCGGCGGCATCGTTGCAAGCGACCAGCAGGAAGAGCGCGCAAAGCGCGACCGTGTTGCGTTGGTTAGTCTTCATCGTGGGCTATGTACTTGAACAGCAAGGGGAAGTGACGAGCCGTCTATTGTAACCCCGGGGCAGCGGGAGACGGTAGTGCTTGTGCACGGCTGTGAAGCTCTTCACAGAGCCTCCGGGCAAAGCTTGCTAGGATTTGTGTTATTCGGGCCCAAAGGACATCCACATCAGCAACAACGAAGCATTCGATGATTGCGTCATTCTGTCGAAAGACAGCTTCGATCCCGATGCTGTGTTTCTTGACGATATCGTGGATGACAAGGTCCTGCCGTATCTCAGCCTCGCGGTTGATGGCTTGACATCAGCGGCTGAAGGGCGGCGTGGTAAACTCGAGTTGCGCCCGGAGGATCAGGCCGCAAACGAAGAGATAGTGCCTGATACTCACATGCCGAGTTGCTCACTGAACGCCGAGCAGCTCGAGGTCTACGGCTGGGAGTCATCGCTGTGGCGCAAATTCAAGAGTTACTTCGGGCGTTAGTTTCCTTCGCTTTGCGTCGCGCCGCGGCTTTCAGTTCCGCTTTTACCCGTTGGCCCTTGCGTTCCAGCATGGGCCGTAACTGCCTGCCCAGCCATGGGAAAAGATATGACATGGTGGTTACAAAGCGGCTCATGGCAGGCATCGTCTGCTCCCGTTGATTGTTGCCACACAGGTCGAGTACCGCCTGCGCGACTTCGTCGGCCGTACTGATTGCTTGCGAAAATGTCAGGTCCGATACCTTGTCGATATTGTCCATGATGAAACCGGTATCGATCGGGCCGGGCGAGACGACAGCGAACTTGATGCCGGCAGCGGACGGCTCCTCGGCAATGGCGAAGGTAAACGCGCGCAAGCCGCATTTGCTGGCCGAATAGGCGGCGCTGCCGGGCACTGGCAAACGTCCTGCCAGGGAACCGACGTTGATTATGGCACCGCCACCGGCCTCCCTGAGGTAAGGCAACGCAATTCGGGTGAGAATAATCGGAGCCTTCAGGTTGACGTCGATCATCCGGCCGAGATCGGCTGTAGCTACCGAACCCACAGGCCCGCGCGCATGGTATCCGGCATTGTTGATCAGGATATTGACCTGCCCGAATTCAAATGCGGCTTTTTTGAAGGCATCGCTGCAGGCATCGGGGTCGGCAACGTCCATGGCGAGAATTTCAACCCGGGTCTTGTCGCGTAGCTCAGCCGCGATTGCCTCCAGTGCCTTCTTACCGCGCGCAAGAAGCAGCAGATTGGCGCCTGCATCGGCGAATTTGCGTGCGGTTGCCGCGCCTACGCCTGCCGATGCACCTGTGATTATTACCGTTTTGTCGTTGAAGATCATGAGAAAAGTATAATCCGGACAGGCTCTCAGAGGGCAAACGCGTTACGGGTCAGGTTCTCCGTGCCGTCGGCCAGGACCCGGACATCGTCTTCGATCCGGATGCCACCGAAGGGCCGAAATGCGGCCACGGTTTGCCAGTTCACATGCGCTTCGGCAGGGGAGCCGCGCAGGTTCTCGAGCAGCATGTCGATAAAGTACAGGCCGGGCTCGATCGTCACGACCATATTTTCTTCCAGCACCCGTGTCAGGCGCAGGTGCGGGTGCCCGCTCGGAGGATCAATGATGGTTCCGGAGACATCCTGCATATGACCCGCAACATCGTGCACCTGCAGTCCGAGCAGGTGTCCGAGGCCGTGCGGGAAAAACGCTGAAGTGACACCCGTTGCAAGCAGGGTCTCGGCATCACCCGTCGCGAGTTCTGCATCAACCAGCAGCTCGGCGAGCAAGCGGTGCGTCTCAAGGTGTAATTCGCGATAGTCGAGGCCTGTACGAACCCGCGAAACGATGTCCTGCTGCATGGCATCCATGCGTTGGATCAGTGCACGAAATTCGTTGTCGCCATTGTCGTAGGTTCGCGTGATGTCGGATGCATAGCCAAATACCTGCGCACCTGCATCAATAAGAAATGAGCGCACCGCGGAGGGTGCGGTTCTGTCGAGTTGGGTGTAGTGCAGAATCGCACTGTGCTCGTTTAGCGCAATAATATTGCCGTACGGTAATTCATTGTCGGTCTGGCTGACGGCCTTGCAATAAGCCTGGTGAATGGCAAATTCAGATGCACCATTGCCAAATGCGGTCTCGGCTGCCCGATGGCCGGCGACAGCTCGTTCCGATGCCAGGCGCATGCAGGCGAGTTCGTATTCGGTCTTGCGGCCGCGTGCCAGGTGCAAGAAGTTCAATGCAGTCGGTGGATTGATGCGCTCGATACCGAAGGCCATGGACGAGTCGGATATTTCACCCAGCAGGATACATTTGTCGCGCGCGCCCGGCAGGTGCCGTGCCGTGTCCGCGAGCGTGTGCACAATTCGAATGTCAAACAGGGCAGGCCAAAAGCCGCTGGGCTCGCCCGGCACCGAGTGCCAATAGTCGCGTGGCTGGTGGTAGACCAGGAGGGGTCGTTCGCCTGGTGTGTACGCAATATAGGACAACGGCAGTTTCTCGAGCGGAGCCCACGCGAGAAAATGCGGGTTGGGACGAAACGGGTAGCTGTGATCGTCGAGGAACGCGTAGTGCAGGGCACCCGAAAAAATAACGGCGTGTGCGGCACCCGACATTTCCAGCACTTCGTCAAAGCGCGCGCACATGCTGGCAATGTGCTCAGCGTAAAGCGAGCGCAGGCTCATGTTCTGGTCGGTATAGTCTGTGTTCATGGCAGTTGATCATACCGGGGTGCCGCTGCGGCGGCGAGTGAAATACCCTGGTGCAACAAGTTTCAATGGCCGGCCAAACTAGGCATTATTGCTGCCAGCTTCCGGGTATTGGCAATACTATTCTTGATCGCGGCAGTGGCTGGCATCGGATTGCTGCCATTTCGGAGTACAGGCGTGGCACAAAAAATTGCGGGCTACGACCGGGTGACGGGCATGCAGCATGCATCGCGCTCGGAGGTGATCGCGAGGCAAGGCATGGCGGCGACCAGCCAGCCGCTTGCAACGCAGATTGCACTCGATGTCCTGAAAAGCGATGGCAGCGCCGTGGACGCCGCAATCGCCGCCAACGCTGCGCTGGGCCTAATGGAGCCGACCGGCTGCGGCATCGGTGGCGACCTGTTTGCGATTACCTGGGACGCCCGCAACAAAGAACTGACGGGTCTCAATGCCTCGGGCCGCGCGCCAGGGATGATGACTCGGGACTATTTTCGCACCCGAGGACTCGATGAGATTCCCCCGTTCGGTCCCTTACCCGTCAGTGTGCCCGGGGCGGTCGATGGCTGGTTTGAGCTACAGCGGCGCTACGGCCGTTTGCCGATGAAGGATCTGCTTGCGCCCGCAATTGCCTATGCCAGAGATGGTTTCCCGGTTTCCGCGACGATTGCACATTATTTCGCAGTAGATGCGCGACGCATTGGCAAGTATCCGGGCTTTGCTGACACTTACATGCCGCGCGGTCGTGCGCCGCGAACCGGTGAAGTTTTCAGGAATCCGCGACTCGCGGCTACCTATGAAATGATCGCTGCCGGCGGCCGTGATGCCTTCTACGAAGGCGACATCGCTCGCCGTATCGACACTTACATGATCGAACAGGGTGGCCTGCTGCGCTATGCGGACCTTGTCGCCCATACGTCTGAATGGGTTACGCCTGTTACGACGAACTATCGTGGCTGGGACGTTTACGAGCTGCCGCCAAACGGGCAGGGAATTGCGGCGCTTGCGATTCTCAATATCCTGGAGACCTATGACATTGCCGCGATGGGCTTCGGCAGTGCCGAGTACCTGCACACCCTGGTCGAGGCAAAAAAGCTGGCGTTTGAAGACCGCGCGAAATTCTACACGGACATGAAATTTACGAACGTGCCGATCGATTACCTGGTGTCGAAGGAGTACGCGCGCGGACGGCGACAACTGATATCGGCAAACAGAGCGGCGCCTGGCTACCCGGCAGGCGATGCGAAACTTGACCAGGGTGACACAATCTACCTGACCGTTGCAGACAAAGATGGCAACATGGTGTCCCTGATCCAGAGCAACTACCGCGGGATGGGTTCAGGTATGACGCCTGGCGAGCTCGGCTTCGTGTTGCAGGACCGGGCGGTATCATTTTCGCTGGATGAGAACCATGCCAACGTTGTCGAACCCGGCAAACGTCCGTTCCATACTATTATTCCGGCGTTCGTCATGAAGGAGGGTAAACCCTTGATCAGTTTCGGTTTGATGGGCGGCGCCATGCAGCCGCAGGGACATGCGCAGATCATTGTTAACATGGTCGATTTCGGCATGAACCTGCAGGAAGCGGGTGACGCGGCGCGGGTCAACCATACCGGTTCGTCAGAGCCAAGCGGGTCGACCATGCGGGACGGCGGGGTCTTGCACCTGGAGTCGGGCTTCAGCGATGAAACCCGGGCAGCACTTGAAAAAATGGGGCACACGCTTGGCGCGAGCGACGGCAGTTTTGGCGGCTACCAGGCGATCATGAAAGATCACACCGAGGGCGTGTACTACGGCGCCTCGGAAGTACGTAAAGACGGACAAGCAGCAGGCTACTAATGACAAAGGAAATTTACCTTACCGGCATAACGACCACCGGGACACCGCATATAGGCAATTACGTGGGCGCAATACGGCCAGGCATAAGCGCGAGCAAGGATGCGAACAAGCAAAACTATTATTTCCTCGCGGATCTGCATGCGCTGGCCAAAAACGAAGATCCTGAAAAAATCAGCCAGTCGACGCTGGAGATTGCGGCGGCCTGGATGGCGCTCGGGCTCGACACAAAGCACGCGACCTTTTATCGCCAGTCCGATATCCCGGAAATACCGGAACTGACGTGGATTCTGACGAGCATGACGGCCAAGGGTCTGATGAATCGTGCCCACTCGTACAAGGCTGCGGTACAGGCCAATCTCGATGGTGGTAGCGGCGATCCGGACAAAGGCATCACCATGGCGCTGTACAGCTACCCGATCCTGATGGCAGCCGATATCCTGATGTTTCGAGCGACTCGCGTGCCGGTAGGGCGCGACCAGAAACAACATGTCGAAATGGCGCGGGATATTGCGCAACGATTCAACCATCACTACGGCGAGGTGCTGGTATTGCCGGAGCCCGTTATCGATGACAATACGGCGGTACTTGCTGGCCTCGACGGGCGCAAGATGTCCAAGAGCTACAACAATACAATTCCACTTTTTTCGGGCGAGAAAAATCTGCGCAAGCTGATTATGAAAATCAAGACCAACAGCCTTGAGCCGGGCGAACCAAAAGATACGGCCGACAGTACGCTGTTCGATATTTACCGGGCATTTGCGGCGCCGGAAGAAACTGCGGCAATCGCGGCACTTTACGCTGATGGCATCGCCTGGGGTGATATGAAGCAACGTCTGTTCGAAAAAATTAACGAGCAAATCGGGCCGGCGCGCGAGGAATATAAGCGATTGGTAGCAGATCCTGCTATCGTGGAGCATGAACTGCAGGAGGGTGCAAAGCGGGCTCGCGAGATAGCCGCGCCTTACCTCAAAGAGATTCGCGCAGCCATCGGCATTCGGGCGCTCGGGTCGTTGTAACAGGTCGATAGCTTGGAAAAATCATTCTCAGAAGGTGCCGCTCAACTCAAGACCGATCGGCTGGATCTATACTGGCTGACCCTCGACGACGCAGGACTCATGCTGACCGTCTGGAATGATCCGGCCTTTATACAATTCGTCGGCGATCGCGGGGTTCGAACCATTGAAGATGCGACCAACGCGCTCAAAGCCGGCGCATTCCGTCTGTATGAACGCTGTGGTTACGGCCCCTACCGGGTCACGTTGCGTGCTACGGGTGAGACGCTGGGCATATGCGGCCTGTTCCGGCGCGACAATCTCGACGACCCGGATATCGGCTTTTCACTACTGCCGGATTTTCGTGGCCAGGGATATGCATCGGAAGCAGCAATGGCTGTTTGCACACATGCAAGAGAACACCTGTCGATGCCACGCCTGATCGCGCTCGTCGCGCCAGAAAACACGGCATCGATCGGACTGATCAGGAAGCTCGGCATGCACTTCGAGCGAATGATAACAATGCCCGGTGAAGACAAGGACGTGTGCCTTTACGGGGTAGACTGGAACTGACGCCGGGGGTTCATTGTATGAGTGATGTATCGAAAGCTGCAGTGGATTGGCGTCAGCTCCGCGAGTTTCACGACGTGGATATCGGCCATTCCTATATTCTGTCCTGGAAAATGCAAGCTGATACCCTGGTTATCGATGTCGACCTGGTACTTACCGAGCAACATCCGTTTTATGTTCCGCTGCGTCCTGCGCAAAAAGCATGTATTTGCGCAGCAACGCTCGAGTTTCCAGCGTGTAGTTTGATCGTTCTGGACCACGAGCAGCGACCAGCAACACCTGCGGAGGTAGCCGATACCCTGCGCGGCGGCATGATTGAGAGCCTGTGCCGCATCGACGACGGGCCATACGTGATAAGTGGCAAGTTTGGCACAGTGTCAGTAACCGCCGAGCGGCCAATTCTGCGCTTGCAACGAACGTGAGGTAAAAATACGTGCTGAAAAGCGATTCGACTGAATCGAAAAACCAGTAACAGACCCTGTGCAAGCAAGACGAAGGAATAATAGCAACGAGGTGCCGCATGGCAGAACTTATCGACCATCCCTGCGTACAACATAAACTGGCCATTATCCGCAACGAGGAAACCGGTCATAAACGATTCCGCGAACTTGCGACCGAGATTACCAAGTTCATTTGTTACGAGGCACTGAAAAACGTACCGACTCGGGAAGTTATCGTGCAAACGCCGGTCGCCGCAGCTACCTGTCGAAAAATTGATACCGATATCGTTGTCGTGCCAATCTTGCGCGCCGGCGTTGGAATGCTGGAAGGCATACTCGAACTGGTACCGACCGCGCGAGTGGGTTTTGTCGGGCTGTACCGCGACGAGACGACCAAGCAGCCCGTTACCTACTACGAACGCTTTCCGCCACAGATTCGCGGTGGTACCTGCATCATCATCGATCCAATGCTCGCAACCGGCGGCTCCACGGTCGCGGCGATCGATTTGCTCAAGGAAAACGGGGCCGAAAACATCATGGTGGTCTGTATCGTGACCTGCCCGGAAGGCATTGCGCTGGTGGAATCGAAGCATCCTGAAGTTCGAATCTACGCCGCCGCCATCGACGATTCTCTCAATGATAATAAATACATAGTGCCTGGTCTTGGCGATGCCGGCGATCGCCTGTACGGTACCTCGAATTAAGCAGGCGTACAGGCGCACGCACAGCGCACAACATAGTTAAGGGCCCGACTCTTATGACAGACAAATCGATGAAGACGACATTGAGTGGTGACGAACTGGTCGTTGCAACCGCCGATGGGCCGGTGCGCTACGATCAGAAATTCCTGGTCGCGGCTTTGCTGGTTCATGTGGCCAAGGGCAGCGGACAAATCGAGCCCGAGGAGTCTTCCTTGATGATTGACTTGCTCGAGGAGTATTTTCATTTGCAGGCAGCCGAGTCCCTGGAATTGATCACCTACGCGATGAATGAAATGCGTGACAAACCCGAATTGGCAGCGTCGCTCGCCGAACTCGCGGCAACACTCTCCGACAGGAACAAGGAAGACATTTGCCTGATGGGTTTGAAAGTCGTCGCTGCTGATGGCCAACGCAAGGCCGAAGAAATGGAACAGCTCAACGGAGCAATCGAGGCGCTGGGTATCGCACCCGACATTGTTCACCGGGCATTTGATCGCTACTTCGCTGAAACCATGCCGGATACCGGCGAGCCGCTGTAGGAATGCAGACGGCGATACGAAATTTTCTTAAACTGGAGTCGGCAGCAGGTATTGTACTGATGGGTGCGGGAGCACTCGCGATACTGATCGCGAATTCCCCGATGTCGCACTACTATGACATGTTGCTTAATGTGCCCGTGGAAGTCCGGGTCGGTGCCCTGCAGATCGCGAAACCGCTGTTACTCTGGATCAACGATGGCCTGATGGCCATTTTCTTCTTCCTGGTGGGCCTCGAACTCAAACGCGAAATACTCGAGGGGGAATTGTCGCGCCCGGAAAACGTGATGTTGCCGGCGCTGGGCGCCATTGGCGGCATCGTGGTACCAGTCGGAATCTACGTGGCCTTGAATCTGGAAGATCCTGGGGCCATGCGCGGCTGGGCGATACCGGCGGCGACGGATATCGCGTTTTCGCTGGGTATCCTCATGTTGCTCGGGCGCCGCGTACCGGTTTCGTTGAAGATTTTTCTCGTCTCACTGGCAATCTTTGACGACATTGGTGCAGTGGTCATAATCGCGATCTTCTACACTGCAGACCTGTCAACAACGGCACTGTTGTTTGCTGGTGCGTGCCTGCTGTTCCTGACGTACCTGGCGTGGCGGGGCGTAAGCTCCATTTCGACCTATATGCTCATTGGGCTCGTCATGTGGATTGCAGTCGTGAAATCGGGCGTGCATGCAACTCTTGCGGGTGTCGCGCTCGCAGGGTTCATTCCAATGCGCGACAAGCGAGAGCCCTCTGTGTCACCAGTGCGTGAGCTGGAGAACGACTTGCATCAGGTGGTTGCATTTGGGGTATTGCCTGTTTTTGCGTTCGCCAATGCGGGTGTGTCGTTCAGAGGAGTCGGGTTGCATGATCTGGCCCATCCCATTCCGCTCGGTATCGTAGCCGGGCTATTCATAGGCAAGCAGATAGGCATCTTTCTGACCTGCTGGCTCGCAATCAAATTGGGTTTTGCGCGCCTGCCGGATGGCGCAAGTTGGGGTAGCCTGTACGGTGTCGCGATTCTCGCCGGTGTCGGTTTTACAATGAGCTTGTTCATCGGCGGCCTCGCGTTTGACAACGGCACTATGGATGTGCAGCTGCTGTTCAATGCGCGGCTTGGTATCATCCTCGGCTCGTTGTTGTCGGGAATAGTGGGCTACCTCGTATTACACAAAACCTTGCCGCGGCATGACTGACATGCGCGTCCCGATCGCTGACCAGGCCTGGCGGCTGTGCGACGCCGACGAGTCAAATATTGACGAACTTATGGGCTGGTTCAGGAGCGCAGACCAGGCGATGATCTGGGGCGGTCCGGGCTTTCGCTTTCCCTTCACACCGGCCACGTTCCGGCAGGATTGCCACTGGCCGGCTATGCGGAGTTTCGCGATGTTGGATCCGGCAGGCAATTTTTGCGGGTTTGGCCAGGTCTACGAGCGCATCCAGCGCATGAATCTTGCCCGGCTTGTTGTGCATCCTGAGCGGCGTGGGGAGGGCGTCGGCAAACGCCTCGTCACCATGATCATGCATGTGGCGCCGTCGCTGCTGCCGCTGGACGAATTCTCCCTCTTCGTGTTTCGCGACAATCTGCCGGCGCTCGAATGTTACCGGGCGATGGGGTTCAGCATCCAGGACTATCCGGAAAACCAGCCAATGGCTGACACGTGCTTTTACATGACACGGCCTGTGAACAGGTAATTAAGCAGCGGTTTCCAGGATTGCTTTTCGACACCTTGCTACAGTGACTCGCGCAATGACTCGAGTTCGGCCCAGCGTTCAACCTGGCTTTCGAGCAATGCCTCGCTGGCCTTTAGATCGAGAAGGGCCGTTTGCACCCTGCTTTGCTCCGAGGCGAAAAAGTCGGGTGCGGCTATGTGTTGTTGTAGTTCAGCAATCCGGGCTTCGAGCAAGGCAATTTTTTCCGGCAGCTGGTCAAGTTCACGCTGATCCTTGTAGCTCAGCTTGGTCGGCTTTTTCACCAGGTTTTTGTGTGCTTCTTTCCGCGCCGACGCTGTAGTGAGGTCGGGGTTGTCAGTCTCCGTCAGTTGATGACCTTGTCGCAGCCAGTCTGAATAACCACCCACGTATTCCTGGATATGGCCGTTCTCCTCGAACACGATCGTGCTTGTAACCACGTTATCGAGAAATACACGGTCATGACTGACCACGATCAACGTGCCTTGATAGTCGCAGAGCTTTTGCTCGAGAACCTCAAGGGTTTCGATGTCGAGATCGTTAGTCGGTTCGTCCAGTACCAGCAGGTTGGCCGCGCGCGTAAACAACTTCGCAAGAATAACGCGATTGCGTTCGCCGCCGGACAGCGCCTTCACAGGGGTCATGGCGCGCTTCGGGCTGAACAGAAATCCCTTCAGATAGCCAACGATATGACGTTCCTTGCCGTTTAGCTGAATGTAGGTGCGACCATCTGCTACGTTGTAGGCAACCGACTTGTCGAGCTCAAGCGACTGCCGCAGCTGATCAAAGTACCCGATCGAAAGGTTCGTACCGTGTTTGATCGTGCCTGACTGTGGCTCTATTTCACCCAGCAGCAGGCGCAGGAGCGTGGTTTTGCCCACACCGTTGTTGCCGATCAGGCCAATGCGGTCGCCGCGCATTATTTTCAGCGAGAAGTTTTCGATCAACGGCTGCTCGTAGCGAAAGCTGACATTGCGTGCCCGAATCACCTTGCGCCCGGATTGCTCGGCCTCTTCAATGTGGATCCGTGCGCCTGCTTCCCTGGCCATGCGCGCGGAGCGCTCGTTGCGCATTTTTTCAAGCGCACGGACACGCCCTTCGTTGCGAGTGCGCCTGGCCTTGATGCCCTGCCGTATCCAGACTTCTTCCTGTCCCAGCGTCTTGTCGAACTTTGCATCGGCGACCGCCTCGTCTTCGAGCGCCTTTTCCTTGCGACGCAGGAAATTGTCATAGTCACCCGGCCAGCTGGTTAACTTGCCGCGATCAATCTCGACGATGCGTGTAGCGATACGTTGTAAAAACGCACGGTCATGCGTGATAAACAATACGGCACCGCGAAAGTTGACGATGCGCTCTTCGAGCCAGCGAATGGTTGCGATATCGAGGTGGTTGGTGGGCTCGTCGAGTAACAGCAGATCCGGCTGTTGCACGAGTGCATTGGCGAGCGCAACGCGCCTGCGCCAGCCGCCGGAAAGCTCGTCCATTTTTTTCTCGGCGGGTAGTTTAAGTTCGGTAATGGTTGTCTCGACACGCTGCTCAAGTTGCCATCCGCCACGCGCGTCGATGCGGTTCTGCAGGTCTTCAAGTGCCAGCAGCCCTTGCTTGTCGAGCTCACGGACAGCCATTTGCTCGAAGTCCGCGAGCAGCGCCTCGACGGGTGCAAGCCCGGAACGAACGACCTCGCGCACCGTGCGATTCAAGGCGGTGGGCAGATCCTGGGCCAGCTGGCTGACGACAAGGCCTGTCTGCCGCGTAATCTCACCGCTGTCGTAATCGATCTCACCATCAATGAGTTTCAAAGTGGTGGATTTGCCGGCGCCGTTGCGTCCGATCAGGCACACACGTTCGCCCGCTTCGATCGCGAAGTTCGCATCGATCAGGATCTTCTGTTCGCCGAAATCCAGCGATAGGTTGTCAAAGCGCAGCAGGCTCATGGGGCAAGGCAGTCAAAAAGTGATTAGGATACACCGTACCGGATCAAGGGGATTCACGAATGACAGATGACCGACTCATTGATATTGAAACTCGCTTGACGCACCAGGACCAGGCTTTGCACGAGCTCAATGAAGTTATGACGCAGCAGCAAGCCAGTATCATGAAACTGGAGCGCCTCTGTGCGGCCCTGGCACATCGGCTTGCCGATCTTGGCGCGGCCGAAGGCGACGCGTCCCTTCCAGATGAGCGACCACCGCACTACTAATAAGCGTACCGTTGGTAACGTATAGTATCGGGACGATCGGGGTGTGGGAGACGTACATGGCAAACTGTCGAAGGCTGACGCGTGGGATGCTGATTCTGTTTGCGACTCTTGTTGTCGGGAAGAGCGCCTTGTCACAGGATATCTACGTACCTGAGCCACTAAAAGAGTGGCAGGGGTGGGTGCTGGACGGCAAGGAATACCACAATTGCGCGTTCTACTTCGACCGGACGGCGCAACAGCCGGCCGATTTCGTGTGCGCGTGGCCGGGTACGCTCGAACTGCAAGTGACAGCACAAGGCGGCGAGTTCTCGCAGGACTGGCAAGTACAAGCCGGCGACGCCTGGTTACCGTTACCGGGCAATGAAGCGTACTGGCCGGATGCCGTAACGGCCAACGGCAATGTACTCCCTGTCGTTTTGCGCAATGGCGTGCCCAGCCTGCGCGTGCCCGCCGGAAACTACCGCGTGAAGGGGCATTTTGCCTGGGACTCCCGCCCGGGCGTACTTGCGATTCCGCCGCAAAGCGGGCTCATCTCACTCTCACTCGACGGGCAACGCGTCGCGCGCCCGGAGTTCAGCGGCAATTCATTGTTTCTCGGGCAAAGACAGCGCACAAGCGAAGCTGAGGACAAACTGACAATCCAGGTATACCGGCTCGTGATTGACGACATTCCAACGCGATTGCTGACCCGTGTGCAATTTGATGTAGCGGGGACAGTGCGAGAAGAAATGCTCGGCGAACTCCTGCCGGACGGGTTCGTCCCGCTTACCCTGGAAAGCGCATTGCCGGCGCGGCTCGAGGCGGATGGCGAACTGCGCGTACAGCTTCGCCCGGGACGCTGGGAGCTGACCCTGGCTGCACGCGCGCCTGAGGTATTGGACGCGCTTGCGCTGGCTGATATATCCGATGCGACAGCAAAATTTCCGGACAGCGAAATCTGGAGCTACCAGGCGAACGGCGCGCTGCGCGTGACCGCCGCCGAAGGGGCATCGCCGGTTGACCCGGCGCAGGTTGGCGTGCCGGGTGAATGGCAGTTGCTGCCGGCGTTTCGTATGGGCCGCGGCGATTCGCTAACCATAACGGAACGCAGTCGCGGTGCAGTCGGCGCCGGTAATGAGCTCACGCTCAATCGAGAGATGTGGCTCGATTTTGATGGCCACGGTTTCACCGTGCTCGATCACCTGAGCGGTACGATGCGAAGTGGCTGGCGACTGGATATGCGCGAGCCGTACGAGCTTAAGAATGCACGTGAAGGCGATCAGGACCTGTTGATAACCGCCGGTGGCCAGGAGAGTTCAAGCGGTGTGGAAGTCCGCGCGACGGATCTCAGCCTCACGGCGCTGGGGCGGAGCGATACACGGGGCAGTTTGCCGACGACTGGGTGGGATGCGCGTTTTGCCGATGTCGGCGCCACGCTGTATCTGCCGCCCGGTAACAAGCTGTTGCTGGCGCGAGGAGCCGACGCTGCCTATGGTAGTTGGGTTGGCCACTGGAAGCTGCTCGACTTTTTCCTGCTGTTGATTATCACGATTGCCGCAGGTCGCCTGTTTGGGTTGCAGGGTGGCGCGATTGCGTTGTTTGCCCTGTTGTTGAGTTTTCACGAGCCGTACGCACCGTCCTGGCTTTGGTTAAACCTCCTGGCTGCGATCGCCTTGCTGCGGGTCGCGCCGGTTGGCCGCCTGCAGCAACTGGTGCGCAGCTATTTCGGTGTCAGCGCGTTGCTGCTGGTCCTTGCACTGGTGCCGTTTGTCGCGAGCCAGCTGCGTATTGCCATCTACCCGCAGCTTGAAGCGCAGAACGCGATGTACGGCCATGGAGGCTTCGCTGATGCTCTGCGTGCGCCCGCGAGTGCCCCACCCGCAGAATCAATGGATGCGATCGGCACCGATGGGCCGATGAGGAAGGCGGGACGACTGCAAAGTTCCACCGATGCAGCACTCCTCAACGAGTCGAGCTCGATGGAGGAGCTCCTGGTATCGGGCTCCAGTCTTGGTGATGATATCGCCAGGTTCGACCGCTACGCGCCAAATTCGCTTGTGCAAGCCGGCGCTGGTATTCCCGCATGGCACTGGAATTCGTATCGCCTGTCGTGGAGTGGTCCGGTCGAAGTCGGCCAAAACCTGCACCTCGTCATCCTGCCGCGGTGGGCGGTCAGCCTTATTCGTTTTATCGAGGTTGCCCTGTTGCTGTTGTTCGCGGCCGTATTTGCCGCTCATGCGCTCAAGCGGCGCTGGCGGTTGCCGGGCGGCCTGTCTCTTGGCCGTGCGGCCACGTCGATGGCGGTGGTGGGGCTAATTGGGGTCCTGTCACTGACGGCACCGACGGCAGATGCACAGACCCCCGCTCCGGAATTACTCAAGGATCTCGAACAGCGGCTGCTCGAGCCGCCAGCTTGCGCGCCCCGCTGCGCCGAGATCAGCAACGCGGTCGTGACGGCCAGTGGCGACACCGTGCGTATACAGTTAAGTATCAGCGCGCTCGAAGAGGTAGCGATTCCCCTGCCAGGCTCGCGCCGCGGCTGGCAACCAGACACGGTATCGCCAGGCGGCAACGACGGTGCAAAGGTATTGCGTGGCGACGACCAGCTGCTGTGGTTGCGCGTGAGGCCAGGGCAACAGGTCGTCACACTGACCGGCGCGGCAGGCACTGGCGACAGCGTCGAAATTGCATTTCCCACGCCACCGCGCGTAATCGCAGTTCGTGGCGATGGCTGGTCCATCAGCGGCATCAAGGACAGCCGGCTGTTGTCAGGTTCGCTGCAGCTGGCGCGTATCAGTCACGATGCCAGCAGGGACGGCGGCGCTGTGCGCTGGGAGAGCAATCGCTTCCCGCCGTTTGTGCGTATTAACCGGCGCATCGACCTCGCGGTAGACTGGCGCGTGATGACATCGGTGGAACGTGTGGCGCCTGCGGAAGGTGCGTTAACATTGCAGGTGCCGTTGCTGCCTGGTGAATCGGTATTGTCGGAGTCCATGCAGGTCAAGGACGGCAAGCTGCTGGTGACGATGAACGCGAACCAGGCGAGCGTGAGCTGGCAATCCACCCTGCCACTTGTATCGCCGCTGGTGCTGTCGGCCGAGGCGGGCGCGCCCTGGCAGGACAACTGGTACGTGGCAATCGGCAGTATCTGGCATGCAAGCTTCAGCGGCGTTCCGGAAAGTGATTCGCGAGATACCGGTAAAGGCGTACGCACGGCTGAGTTTCATCCACGCGGTGGCGAGACATTGACGATTGATGCCTTCCGGCCCGAAGCAGTCGCAGGGTCTCCCATTGCGTTTGACAAGGTCGATGTCGCCGTCGAGCAGGGCGCGCGTTCGCGAACGTCGAACCTGACTCTCGATTATCGCAGCACACGGGGCGCGCAACATGCGATCGCCTTGCCAGCCGATGCCGAACTTGCGCGTGTCACGATCGATGGTCGTGACGAACCCTTGCGCGCAGACGCTGGCCAACTCACGCTGCCTATACTACCCGGCGAACACACGATCAACGTTGAATGGCGCGAGGACGGTGACGTTTCCGTTGTCTCGCGCACACCCATCATCGACATCGGCGCGCCGGCCAGCAATATCGGCCTGGCGCTTAGCCTCCCGGAAAATCGCTGGTTGCTCCTGACGAGCGGCCCGCGACTTGGCCCCGCCGTGTTGTACTGGTCGGAACTGGCCGTACTGGTGCTGTTTGCCTTCCTGCTGGCAAAGATCGGCTGGACGCCGCTGCGCTTCCACCACTGGTTATTACTCGGGCTTGGCTTCAGCACCTTCAGCTGGGGGGTGCTGGCGCTTGTTGCACTCTGGCTGCTCGTGGTCAGCGCGCGTGACAAGTGGCGAGTCGACGGGCCGTGGTGGGTTTACAACCTGATGCAGGTGGCGGTTATTGCGCTGACGGTAATCGCGATGGTGGCCATCGTCAGTAGTTTGCCGAGTGGTCTCCTGGGGGCACCGAACATGCAGGTTACGGGCAACGGCTCGTTTGGCAACCACCTGTCATGGTTTGCGGATCGCACGGAGGCACTGACGCCGACCGCGCTCGCCGTGTCGGCACCGATGTGGGTTTATAAAGCACTGATCCTGGCATGGGCGTTGTGGCTCAGCCTTGCGTTGACCCGATGGCTGCCCTGGGCCTGGCAGTGTTTTGCCCGCGACGGATTTTTCCGCTCGAGACGCGCTGCCATACCCGACACGGCAACCTGAACAATTGGGTGAGCACTAAATATGAATAAAGCACTGCTAAGTTGGCTGCTGGTTTTTTTTGGTGTACTTATCTGGTCTGCGATCGGGCCGCATGACTACCCGACCTGGGCTTTGGAGGTGGCTCCGGCCGTCATTGCATTCGGCATTCTCGTCTATACCCGCAAGCGCTTCCCGCTCACTCCCCTGACCTATACGTTGATTCTCGTACATTGTGTCATCCTGATAGTGGGCGGCCACTACACCTACGCCAAGGTGCCACTTGGCGACTACGTCAGCGAGCTGTTGGGTTGGGAACGCAATAACTACGACAAACTCGGGCATCTTGCACAGGGCTTCGTACCCGCTATCATTGCGCGCGAAATCTCTGTTCGCCTGCAGGTATTCCGATCAAATGCCTGGATGAACGTGTATGTGGTTGGCCTGTGTCTCGGCATCAGCGCGTTTTACGAAATGATCGAGTGGTGGGTGGCGCTTCTGTCGAGTGATGCATCCGACGCTTTCCTCGGCACGCAGGGCTACGTCTGGGATACGCAGTCGGACATGGCGATGGCTTTGCTCGGTGCGATCGCCGCGCTGCTCACGCTCGGCCGCGTACAGGACCGCCAGATCCATGCACTGCAAAATTAGCTGCGCGCGTGGCCAGTGCGCGCTTGTTGCGCTTCTCTTTTGTAGCCCGCTGCAGGCAGCCGAGTGCGTGGTGCTGTTGCATGGGCTGGTCCGCACAGCGTCATCGATGGAGACCATGAGTGACGCACTGGTCACGGCTGGTTACCTTACCTACAACGTGGATTATCCGTCGCGGGACTACACGATCGAAGAACTCGCACCGCTTGCGGTTGAAGAAGGACTTGCGGGATGCCGCGCGCAGGGTGATGTTGACACGATACACTTCGTCGCGCATTCGCTGGGCGGAATCCTGGTGCGGCAATACCTGTCGGAATTCGACATATCGGGCCTGGGCCGGGTGGTGATGCTCGGGCCGCCGAACCAGGGCAGTTTAGCCGCCGACAAAATGCGCAACGTACCGGGCTACGACTGGATCAACGGCCCTGCTGGTCATGAGCTTGGCAAAGGCGACGAGAGCGTTCCCTTGAAGCTCGGGCCCGCAAACTTCGAGGTTGGAATCATCGCCGGGAATCGCAGCATCGATCCGATCACGTCCGCGTTCTTGCCGAATCCGGATGATGGCCGGGTATCAGTCGAGGACACAAAACTTGAAGGCATGGCGGGCTTTGTCGTTGTGGAACACTCACACGCTTTCATGATGCGCATGCACGATGTCATCGAACTGACGATACGGTTTTTGCGAACGGGCAGTTTTGATGAGCTTTAGCAATATCGTCCCGTGCATCACCGGCGCTGGTTTGTAAGCTGATGCGCTGTGCTTTTCTAACGATGCAGGACCCGGGCAACTTCGTGACCGACTACGCGCTCGGCATTCCGCCCATGCAGGACCTCGGCTGGACTGTCGATTGTGTGCCCTGGCGCAGACCGCACACACATTGGAATACCTATGATGCGGTTTATATCTGCACGCCCTGGGACTACCCGGCCCATGTGGACGAGTTTCTCGCGGTGTTGCAAGCGATAGATGAGTCGGACGCCGTGCTGGTCAACGCGCTCGAAATCGTGCGCTGGAATCTGACCAAGACGTATCTTAAAGACCTGGAGCTGGGCGGCGCTGCAATTGTGCCCAGCAGCTGGCACGCCGATTTCGATGTGCAGGTGGTGCAGGACCTGTTTTCCAGCTATGGCACGAACAAGCTGGTCCTGAAGCCGCAGCTGGGGGCAAACGCGGCTGATACGTTCGTTTTGCAGCAGCCCCTCGACGCTGATCTCCTTGTCGAACTTCGCACGCTGTTCCGGCGTCGCCCGTTCCTTGTGCAGCCATTCGTGGAGAGTATTCGCAGCACGGGTGAGTACTCACTGTTTTTTCTTGGTGGTGCATACAGCCACTGCATTCAGAAAGTGCCGAAAGCCGGCGATTTTCGTGTGCAGGAAGAACACGGCGCCGATATTCAGGCAGTCGTAGCGCCGGGTGACCTGGTCGATATAGCCGAGGGCGTGTTGCAGCTGGTCGAGCCGCGGCCTGTCTATGCGCGCGTGGATTTCGTCCACGACAATGAGCGTGGCTACTTGCTGATGGAACTCGAGCTCATCGAACCGTCGTTGTACCTTCGAACCTGTGCCGGGGCACCCGAAAAATTTGCGCGAGCGTTCGATGAGCATGTGCGCCGACTGAAAAAATGACGCCTAAGCGACGGTGAACAGGAATATCTGTATTCTGTGCTCAACGTGCCGGTGGTGCCACGACGATGCCGTGCCGGATCCAGCGCGCGAGTGTCATCACGGCATCGAAACGAGATGTTGTAACGGCAGCGTCCCAGACATCCTGGCCGGACTGCAACGCGCATATGAAGCTGTACGCTCCGGGCGATAGCAATTGCATCCGCAGGCGGCCGTCGCGTGCCCGGTTGATGCAAACACGCTCACCCGGGGTATCGCAACTCAGGGTATCTCGCGCCAGCTCGCCCGCCTGGCAGTATTTCCAGATCGACAGAACAGGGTAGGCCGATTCGCAGAGTCGCACACTGGGGTGGACGGCGACGACAGGTCGTTTCTGCGTCGCAGTGTCGGCAATGTCCAGCGCGTCCGGCCCCGGCGATTCCGGCTTCGGCGCGGCGAGTGCTTCCTGGCGTAGCCATTCCAGCTTCGCAACATCGGACAAATACGGCAAATCGGCCGACGGCAAATATTTGGCAAGGAATGCAGGAAATTCAGCGCCGTACTGTTGTTGCCTGTCCGCGTAGAACGACGTCCATTGCCAATACACACTGGCTGTTACGCAAAAAAACTCCGGACCAAGCAACGCCCGCATGACCGGGAAGGAGATAGCCAGTGCTGACTCATGTACAGTTTGGACATTGCTCTGCCGACTTTGCAGCCGTTGCCATCGGGCAGGTTCGAAACGATTGATTGGGAGGGTATACCCTGTCGCCGTGTTGCCAACTGTATTGCTCTCTGCGCGCATGGCCTTGCTCCTCTGTCACACCGACTGGTGGCGAGCAGGCAGTTTCCACCAGCATGTGCATAGGGCACGCCAAGTAAATGCATACAGCGTGTTAAATGTGAGACGAATGTGGCGGCTTTGACGCCAGCAACCTTGCATCGATTTGCCAAGGATTCAATCCTTCATTTCGTACAGACCGATGGCCAATTTCTCAGGGCGCGACAACGGCCTCATTACAAGAAAGACAGCAAACCAAACCGCAACGAGCCAGAAAAGCAGGGCAACGAAGGAGATATATTCCACAGACCTTCCCGCGAGCTCCGCAAATTCACGTATTCGGAGAACTTCAAATGGGGAGATCGCATTCTCCCGCACCTGTTGCGTTAGGACCCTGAACAGGTTGCCCAGGAGACAGCCCGCGATCGTGTATGCCGCAGCCACCACCGCGAATTTCGTCTTGATGCCGCGTCCAGAATATTGCATTGATATGCCAACCACGATTCCAATGCCCGCCGCCGCGAAACCGGACGAAAAATTCCATGTAGCGGTTACGATGCCGTAGGTGGCAGCAGCGAGAAGCGTAGCAATAGCTCCCACTATGACGGCCACGGCGAAGTTCTGCTCTGCAAGCAGCTTTCGGGCCAATTCATTGTTCCGTTGTTTGTCTTCTTGTTTCATTGGCGCGTGAATACTCAGCGAGTAGTCAGGAATGGTTTATACACTCATACGGTGTGTGCAGAAATAGTGACAAGGCTCGCGAATCGTCTCGGTGCGACCGAAAAATATCGAAAAGTCGGTTTATGGCCCGCCCCCTTTATCGCAGAGGAGTTCAAGTGGGACAGCCCGATACAGAGTGCCTCGGATTCAACGCCCGCCTGACCGCGAAAGTGACGCCAACTAATGCCAATAAACAGGCGCCGCTGGCTCCGACACGGTTTTTTCCGCCACGC